>NZ_AP025514.1:950877-1267836 GCF_024347655.1 Vibrio toranzoniae
ATTTTATCGGTAGATATTGTTACTTAATTTACTGAGCTAGATTTTGAACAAGGCTCCTAAGTCATAGATTTAGGAGCCTTTATTGTTTCTAATCTAGGTTAAAGAGACAGTCGTTGAGATTTATTATCGTTTGTATTCTGTGCTAAAGTTCAACTATACAAACAATAAAAATTAGTAAGGACTTCAAATGGATGCTTTGGATCTATTGCTCAACAGACGCTCAATCGCAAAACTCTCTGATCCGGCACCTGAAGGTGTCGCGTTAGAAAACATCATCAAAGCGGGCTTACGTGCACCAGATCATGGCGCACTAACACCTTGGCGCTTTGTTATCGCGCAAGGGTCAGGGCTACAGAAACTTTCTGATATCTTGGTTCGTGCTGCTGAAGCGGATGAAAGCGAAGAAGCTGTGATCGAGAAAGTTAAGAAAGCGCCGTTCCGAGCTCCAATGGTGATCACCGTGATTGCTAAAGTGACTGAGCACGAGAAAGTGCCCGCGATCGAACAACACCTTTCTGCTGGCTGTGCTGCGCAAGCAATGCAAATGGCAGCCGTCGCTCAAGGCTTCCAAGGTTTTTGGCGTTCAGGTAAGTGGATGTTCCATCCAGAAGTTCACCAAGCATTTGGCCTAGAAGGCGATGACGAAATTGTTGGTTTCTTATATTTGGGTACTCCGGGCTGTACGCCAATGAAAGTGTCAGAGCGTGAATTCTCAAAGTTCGTCGAGTTCTTATAAAGAACGTGGAAGCTGAATAGTGGAATGCTAACTGTATAAACAACCAGTTTCCCTTGATTTCTAGGGGCCACATTAGATAATGTGGCCCTAATTGTTTGTAGTATCTGGAAAAACATGTCTCGCCTTATTATTGCTGAAAAACCAAGCCTAGGCCGCGCGATCGCCGCCGCTCTACCGAATCCACAGAAGAAAGACCAAGGGTTTATCAAATGTGGTAATGGGGATGTGGTGACTTGGTGTATTGGACACTTATTGGAGCAGGTTGAGCCGGATGCTTATGACGACCGCTATAAAAAATGGAACTTGGCCGATCTTCCTATCATGCCAGAGCAGTGGCAATTAAGACCGCGTAAGACTTCAAGCAAACAGCTTACGGTGATCCGAAAGCTATTGAAGGACGCGACACAAATTGTTCACGCTGGCGACCCGGATAGAGAAGGGCAGCTGCTGGTTGATGAAGTGATTGACTACTGCAAGGTGTCCAAGGCCAAGAAAGAGTCAATGGACAGGCTGCTGATTAGTGACTTGAACTTGCCAGCGGTAAAGCGAGCGCTCTCTCAAATGCGCAGCAACCGTGATTTTATTCCACTGTCTATTTCGGCTTTAGCACGCTCTAGAGCTGATTGGTTGTATGGAATGAACATGACTCGCGCCTATACCTTGCTTGGCCAAAAGGCGGGCTACCAAGGCGTACTGTCGGTAGGACGAGTGCAGACTCCAGTACTTGGCTTGGTGGTGAGACGTGATGAAGAAATCGAAAACTTCATTCCAAAAGATTATTTCACTTTGCATGCGCTGATCCCTTATCAAAACAATGGGCAGAGCTTTGATATTAGAGCGCGTTGGAAACCAAGCGAAGCATGTAAACCATGGCAAGATGAAGAAGGCCGAGTACTCAATCGAAAGTTGGCTGAAAATGTGGCTAACCGAATTGCGAATCAGCCTGCGACAGTGACAGAATCAGAGCAAAAGCAAAGTAAACAAGCGGCGCCATTGCCTTATTCGTTGTCTGCGTTGCAGATTGATGCGTCTAAACGTTTTGGCATGAGTGCTCAGCAGGTGTTAGACACTTGTCAGTCTTTGTACGAAAAACACAAGCTCATCACTTACCCGCGTTCTGATAGCCGCTATCTCCCTAAAGAGCACTATTCTCAGCGAGAGTCGATCGTGGATGCTATCGCTAACAATGCGAAAGAGCTGCAAAGTGGGGCTCAAGGCGCGGACCTTTCTCTTAAATCCAAAGCATGGAACGACAGCAAGGTCGATGCTCACCACGCGATTATTCCTACTCCAAAGAAATCATCGGTGAATGGTTTGTCTGCCAATGAGATGAAAATCTATCAACAGATCGCTCGCCAGTATCTAATGCAATTCTACCCACCTGCTATTTTTGCCGATGCCAAGTTAGTCTTTGATATTGCTGGTGGCGTGTTCATCGCGAAAGGGCGTCAGCTTATCAACCCGGGTTGGAAAGTGTTGATGGGTAAAACCGACACCGAAGAGAAAGGTGATGGTACTGATACGGTTCCACCGCTCGATAAAGGGACTGTGTTGACCTGTCGTGAAGGTGTGATTGGCGATAAGAAAACCGAACCGCCAAAGCACTTCACCGAAGCGACCTTGCTACAAGCAATGACTGGTATCGCGCGCTTTGTCGCAAACAAAGACCTCAAAGCCATCTTGAAAGAGACCGATGGCCTTGGTACTGAAGCAACCCGTGCAGGCATTCTAGATACCCTTTTCAAAAGGCAACTGCTAACGCGACAAGGCAAAAATATTCACAGTAGCCCTGCAGGCAGAGGTTTAATTCATGCCTTACCTGAGGATTCTACCTTCCCAGACATGACGGCACACTGGGAGCACCAGTTGCAAGGTATGGCAGAACGAAATCAAGCATACCAACCTTTTATGCAAGCGCTGGAAAGCAAGATAGATGGGCTGATGGGTAAAGTAAAAACGGGAGAAGTTCCTGAATCACTCCGCCACCTTCCTAAAGTCGAAAGACCAGCGTTTAAACGTCGTAAAGGAGGTGGTGCGAAGAAGTCTTATGCCAAGAACGGTTCGTATGCTAAGAATGGCTCGTATGCTAAGAAAAGTACTTCCGCTAAAAAGGGCACTAAGAGCTAGTACTTATCGGTAGAGGGATTAACGTCCAACCTTGCGTCCGCAGCGCTTAAACAACTGCTGCCAGTAATCCACATGGCGGCGCGTTGAGGCGCGAAAGGCTTGGTGCGTATCTCGGATAGGAAAGTAGTAGCTGTGAAGTTCTGGCTGAGCATCAAACATAACAAGCTGCGATGCTAACTGCTGATAATAGCCATCCAGTTGCGCCATGTAAGGCTGAACTTTATCAATATACTGTTGTTCGAACACATTGTTGAGATAACGAAACTTAGTGGTGTCTCGTTGTTTTCCGCAGATGATATTGGCATCAAAAGTTGTGAGTTGTTTGGTGATGGTATCGAGCTCAACTGAAGCACGAGCGAGTGAGTAATACAAATCTCCAAGCGTAGAACTCTTCTCCAGTACTTCTTGCACTTCAATGGTTTTGCCCGAAACGAGCGACGTGTTTAACGCCTGATTGATATGTTTTAGGGCGTCACTTGTCTGTCTCACTTGATCGCCAATATCAGCACGTAACCACTGACTCCCCCGCATTTGCGACTGCATAGCATCACTGGCGTAGATGAGATTCCATTGATGTAGCGGAAACTGTACGAGTTTCTGTTGTTCAATTTCTCTTAATAATTCCACGATCTCTGGGTCTAACTCGTTATTAGCTAAACATTGACCAATACCCTCGAGTAGATCGACTTGATAATCGTAATTGCGGAACTCATCCGCGACTTTTCCGAGAACTGAATTCCTCTTGGCAATCAGATTAAATAACCCACACTGACGAAGCTGGTAGCTGTTGATGAGCCCGATAGAGAGCGAAGGTACATCCAATAACAGCTCTCGCTTTCTCGGTAAGCTTTCGAGTTCCCAGTTCTCTTTGATCTCATCGGCGTCTTGTACTCTGGCTATTTTAGTTTGATAGTCGTCGAACAAGTCTCCAGGGCCTTCCCCAAAACACCCACCGAGCACCATGGTTAACAGAACCAGTGGTGAACGCCGCAGTAAATTTGAAAGAAGGCGAGGATTCATGGGGAGCCTACCAATCTATATCGGTGCCATCGAAATTGAAGAAGTGACCACTTACTTCGGTATTGGCAGATTCGATGACTTTGATAAGGCCAGATGTCGAAGTGTCTGTATCGATTAGAGCATTTGGCCCACCCATTTCGGTCTGTACCCAACCTGGATGCAGTGCTAACACAGTAAAGCCACCATCGGTTAGGTCGTTGCTTAAACTCTTCACAACGGAGTTGAGAGCCGCTTTAGAGGAGCGATAGATGTAGCCGCCGCCGGAGGTGTTCTCTGTCATGCTGCCCACTCGAGAAGACAAGCAAGCGACCTTTTTCAGGTCACTGTTTTCTAAAACAGGTAATAGCGTTTCGACAAGCTTCAATGGTGCAATCGTGTTGACTTCAAAAACACGTCGCCACTCTTCAACATCGGTATTACCCAGTCCGTAACCCTTTGGCCCATAGTAGCCAGCATTGTTAATCAAGATATCAATCGACGGAATTTGAGAAGGAAGCTGGCTCACCGCTTGGTAATCGGTTATTTCTAACTGAATGCAGGTTAGGTTACTGTTGTGGTCTGCGAGTGAGAGCAGTTCTTTTGCTGAAGAGGCGTCACGGTAAGTTGCGTACACCTTGTGATTACCTTTCAAGTATTGTTGAGTCAAACTTAAGCCAATGCCGCGGTTCGCTCCAGTAATAAAAATAACGCTCATGGTGATTCCTTTTCAGTTCAATTAGTTAAGTTTGATGGCTTAACACGAGAAAATCAACGGTCCACCAACTGGCCATTAGCATTCCTACAAAAATCATTACTGCAGCCATCGAGCCGCAGATCACCCCAAGGATGAGTATTACGTTTTTCATTGTTGCCTCTGAAATGCATTGTAGATAATGATAATTGTTATCATTAATTAAGGTTGTCGCCAAGTCTGAGGCTGTTATGATTTTAAGAAAGATACGCAATTAACTTGATTATGATTCCTTTAATTTACCACCCAATCTATTCGCAACTGCCTTTACCTGAAGGTCACCGTTATCCGATTAACAAATATCAGTTGTTACACAGTGCTGTTGAGGTGCTAATGGATAGCGAGCCAGAATGGAAGAGCAAGTTCGAAGTGTTCCAACCAACGCCCGTTTCGGTTGAACAAGTCAAACAGGTACACGATAGCGAGTATGTGGATTTGCTTGTGTCTGGTAATTTGCCTGCGGCAAAGATGAGACGTATCGGCTTCCCGTGGAGCGAGTCTCTTATCGAAAGAACGCTCTATTCTAGCGGTGGAACCTGCTTGACCGCGGAAATGGCGATAGAGTGTGGTTTAGCGATTCATTTGAGTGGTGGCTACCATCACGCGCATCATGATTTTGGAAGCGGCTTTTGTTTGTTGAACGATTTGGTGTTAGCAGCAAAGCACGCCTTGACCTTTGAGCACGTAGATAAGGTGCTGATCGTTGATAGTGACGTACACCACGGTGACGGCACAGCGACACTCTGCCAAGACTGCGATGAGATTGTTACTCTTTCTTTTCACTGTGATAAAAATTTTCCAGCTCGAAAGCCATTATCGGATTTAGATGTGCCACTAAGTCGCGAAACCGAAGATGAAGAATTTTTGCGTTGTTTCGAGCAAGTCACCAAGCTTGCGATTGCCCATCACCAACCTGACCTCATCATTTATGATGCGGGTATCGATATCCATCAAGACGATGAACTGGGCTATTTGAATGTGTCTACACAAGGGATCTTTGAACGTGACTGCTTGATGATTGGCCTAGCGAAATCAGAATCCATTCCGATGGCGTGTGTCGTTGGGGGAGGCTATCGAACACAGCATGAAGATCTGGTTCCTATTCACATGCAATTATTGAAAGCGGCTCATCATGTTTACGATTAACTTCTCAAATTAACCACTGAACCCTCATTAAAAAGGTGATAAAGAAGAAGCATCGGTTGCACCAAAAAAGACACGACTTGCACCATTTTGATACGAAGAAAGTACTTTTTTATTAATTAGTTACGTATTCGTGTGATTAATTCTGGTCTGTAAATTGCTTTACCCATGTGAATATAAAAACACAAGGGATGTAAATGAACCTGACGGACAAGGAACGCAGTTGGCTTAAGTGGTTTGGCGCAACAGGGAAACTGGCAATGCGTAGAGCCTGTTTTCTAAATCGAAGTAGGACAGAAGAGCTTGAGCAAACATTTGAAAGTATCGCTCATACTCGGGTTCAACTTCTTCATCATTGGGTGAAGAACCAATGGGGCTTTTTAGAAGACTCTGCCGTTTATTTAGCAAGTAGAACAGAAGAGCAAGCTGAAGGTACATTGTCGAGTCTTCTTAAGCGCAGCACGGACTTTTCTGAGTTGGCGATTGTCGATTCGAAAGGCGTTGCACAAGCATCGAGTTATCACGACCATATCGGAGCTACTCTCGCAGATAAGAAGGCTTTAGTCGAAGGGGCATCGAAGCGTTATCTACACGGGCCGTATATGGACCAACGCACGTTGAATGTAGGGGCATCGAGTTCATCGTTTCATGATCAAGTCACGCTGATGTTTTATGTCCCCTTTTCTCGGGACGAAGGGACACAGCAGTTTTTATGTGGTCGTGTTCCAAATGATGTCATTGGTGACATTATTCAGAGAGAAGCGGGGCATATTTATAGTGAGTCGGGTGATAACTATATCTTTATGGTCGACTCTATTCATGACCCTCAAATTCAACCAGGTGTTGCGCTCTCTCGCTCCCGCTTTGAAGATAATACCTTTTCACATGGCGAGAACTTAAAACAAGGGATTCATACTGATTGGGGAACGGTTAAGATCCAACATCACACTGAATTTGAGATACGTTTTACGGATCCTGCCACGAATCAACTTCATCCCGGCGTCAGAGAAACCATCAAAAATGGCAGTAATCTGTTTATCGGTTATCCGGGGTATTCCGACTATCGCCACATACCGGTTATCGGTAAAGGTATTACTTTTCAACTGGACGGTTCACCAGACACCTTTGGTATGATGTGTGAATCCGACTTAGAAGAGGTCTATAGAGACCGCAGTCTCAGTTACACCTTATCTAAACATTTTATCGGCTGCATGTTACTGCCTTTGTCTGTTCCATTGCTGCTTGCTAACCTTTATAAGTTAACTCCTCTTCTGCACGGCGGTGTCATGTTCGCTTGCGCGCTTCTTGCTCTCGGTTTATTTCGTCTAGTGAGTGCTAAACCACTAGCAAATAAGGTTCATGAAATGACCGGGGTGATGCAAACTTTAGCCGAAGGTGATGGCAATTTAAGTCGGAGACTCGACCCAACCACATTCAGTCATAATGAACTTGGTAATTTGGGGCGATGGACTAACAGCTTCATCGATAACTTAGATAGCACGGTGAGTGACTTGATTCATGCGAGCCACGAAGTTAGGGAAGTATCGGAATCGATGTTTCGTCGCAGTGTTGTGATGAAGCAAACCAGTGATGATGCCTCACATGCGCTGAGTAATATGTTGGATCTGAGCCAGTATCAGCAGAGTGAAATCACTCATGCGACCGTTTCGGCTACGCAAATGGATACTGTGATGAAGCAAGCCGTTCTCAATGCGGAGAAGGAATACAATCAGTCGGTTGAAGGCATGGAGGTTGTTCGGAATATTGTAGAAAGCTCAGCCCACAGCGTAAATGAGGTGAATAATGAAATGACCAAAGTGTCTGACATTATAGACATCATTACCGACATTACTGCGCAGACTAACCTTCTGGCATTGAACGCGGCCATAGAGTCTGCAAGAGCAGGTGAACACGGAAGAGGGTTTTCTGTGGTTGCCTCTGAAGTAAGAACGTTAGCTGACCGCACTTCACAAGCAGCCAATCATATTAGTGACCTAATGAAAGAGCTGCATACCAAGTCTCGTAGTGCTGTTGAGTCTATGGAACGAGGTGTTGAGAATGTGAGTAAAGGGAATTTAACCGTCGACTCGAACGCCCGCAGTGAGCAAATTCAAGCAGCAGTGGCCGATCTCTTTACGACCATGTCAAACCTAGATGAAAACAGTCAGAAAAATGGACAAACGGCAGACAAAGCCCAACGTTCTATCTCTGACCTACAACTGTCGACGAAACAACTCGCACGCCGAGTCTCGTTAATGGGTAATGCATTGAGCCGCTTAGACCAATTGATAGGACGCTTTGAAGTGAGCCGAAAGGTGGCGTAGTGAAAAGGCTGTGTAAGCCCGATACGTAAACTTCAGATACAAAAAAGCCGCTGATTTATCAGCGGCTTTCTTTAATGTGGTGGAGGGATAGGGATTTGAACCCTAGAACCGCTATTAACGGTTGCCGGTTTTCAAGACCGGTGCTTTCGACCACTCAGCCATCCCTCCAGTGGCGTGAATAATATAAGGGGTAGAGGAACTTGTAAACCCTTAATTTTCATAATTTTGTTTGGTTGCTTGTTTTCTAATCGTTCATGGTTATAAAAAAAGGAAGCGACTGGCTTCCCTTTTATAATTGACGATCATTTAATCATTTTTTGTGTAGAAACGCTGTAGCTCAGTAAGGCCTTGCATCAATACAGGTAAGCGAGGGCTGGTATCTTTTAGGCGTTTATAGTTTTGGTCGTATAACTTGTAGTTACCAAATTTATCTAACACCGTTGTTTGCGTGTCTGTGATTAGAGCTAGCTCACGAGAGTCGCCAGCTAAAATCCATTTTCTATTACGTTCATCAAACAGATTGCGACCGCTGCTGAAATCGGTGGGGTTCGAAGATACCCCCAGTAATTCTTGCATTAGCGTGACAGACACGTCCAGATGACTCGAGCGATGAGTGTACTCAGATGGTGACTTCCCCGGCCAGCTGATAAACAGAGGAACCTGTAGCTGGTAACGACTATAGTTAGAGTTTGCACCCCAGCTATTAGTTTTAGTCTCATTAAATTCTGTACCGTGATTTGAGGTAATGATAACCACAGTATTATCGCTAAGCTCTAAACGTTCTAGTTCAGCATAAATAGTAGACAACTGCTTGTCAGCTGCTTGTGCTGATTTTTTGTAGTCAGCAGCAAAGCGTTCTTCAGTGCTTAACCCAGAATCAGAATTTAAATCGTAGTTCGAAAAGTTATCAAGTGTAGTCAGCTCAATAAAGTTGAACCAAGGACCTTTGGTTTTTGGTGACTGAACCCAATCAGACCATGCTTGAATAGCACTCTGATCATTGAGAGTCGCTTGCTCTGGCGCCACTTCACGACCACGGAAAATAATTTCTGAATACAGTGGATCTTCAAAGTTATCACCACTGAACGCAGCAAATTTATAATTATGATGCTCTAACACATCTAATAGCACGGCGCTTGAGCCTTGTGCTTTGATGCTGCTTGAATAACTACTTGGAAGGCCGTAAAACAAACCAAAAATACCAAACATATCGTTACTTGAGCTGTAATGATTTGTGAAGTTGATTGCTTGTTGAGAAAAGGTGTAGCTATTCGGCATTGCTGTTGCGTTTAATGCATCAGAGCGAAGGTTGTTTACACTTACCATCAGGATGTTTAGGTCATCACTGCGACGGTTGTATTGAATTTTTTCTAGCGGATAGCTAACTAAATTTACGCTTTCTTTGTTCTCTTCCAAGCGCTGTAGGTACTCTTCACGATCTAACAGACCATGTTTTTCCATAAAGCTTTTCGCTGTCATTGGGTAAGACAGTGGGAAGTTGGCTTTTTGGCTTGTTATCGGGTTATAGAAAAAGGCATCAGCCCACATATAAGTGAGGTGACTGCTGATGAAACATAAAAAGAAAACTGCCGCAATTGGTCGGCCGATGTGCTTGTGAGATAGTTTACGCTGTTTACGCCAAACCCATTCAGACAGACCTAGCTGTAATAAGAAGATAAGTGGCATAACAATGAAGAGGTGTTGCAAATCAGAAGTGAATGCAGACTCCTCTCCACTAAATAGAACCTCCCACACGACAGGTGTCAGGTGGAGGTTTATATTTTGATACGTTTGGGTATCAATTAGCAGGACAGTTAAACCTATGGTCGCGAAGCAAACGGCAACCAAACGTAATAACTTCCTCGACGGAAGAACAAAAGTGAGCGGAAACAGCACTAATAGATAGAGCGCGAAGACTAAAAAGCCAAAATGACCAACCCATGATGCAGCCAAATAAAATTGACCCAATAGGGTTTCTGGCCAAGCAGATTGAGTAATATAACGAGTACCGATCAACATCGCAGCAATGATGTTGAAAAATGCAAACCAGTGACCCCAACCAACCAGTCGAGATACGCGATCGCTATATGAGTTTGCGCTGTCTACCATTTATAATTCTTTTATCCGTCAATCAAACTTAGTGAGACTTTTTATCTTCAAGAGAAGAAATCAAAGCTTCGGCAAATTTTTCAGCAATTCCTTTGCGCTGTGAAGCAGCAACGTTCTGATTTAAGACATTGGTTGCGATATTTCCAGCGATCATCAGTGAAAGTTCTGGTGAAGCTTTGTGCTTAGATAACACAGCACCTACTTCAGCTAGGATTTTTTCAACTTGATCATCTGTGTATTTAGATGTAATCGGCATAAGGACTCTAATAATGATAGTAAAAGCGGCTTATGATAACCTACTATGCACAACAACTGAAACCTGAACGGTAATATTTTCACTATGAGCCTTCACCTTTCCAACGTAATTTTACATCAACTAAGCAAGAACGATCAGGAAGAGCTGATTGTTAACTATCGTGCTGAATCTCTAGAAAACGATGCTTCATCTGAAAGCCTAGTCGCTGAACTTCATCGAGTGTTCAACTCAAAAGCAGGTAAAGGGTTTGGTTCTTTCAAATCCGACAGCGAATTCCAGCAGTCGTTGCATGAATTTCGGGCGGGAGAGCAAAGTTTCTATGATTTTTCTCAGAAAAGTGCGCTACGTCTAAAAGATGAACTTTCAAAATACCCTTTTGCTGACGAAGGTACTTTGGTGTTAGCCGAATACCAATCACTGGCAACGGACTATCTTTTTATTGGTTTGTTGCCTTCGAATCAAAGTCTGAAAGTAACGGAAGGGCTAGACATTAGCGCGACTGACTACCTTGACATTTCAAAGATGGACATCGTCGCGCGTCTCGATCTTTCTACATACGATACAGATAAAGAATCGAACCGTTACCTCACTTATATTAAGGGGCGTGTTGGGCGAAAAGTTGCCGATTTCTTCCTCGATTTCCTTCAAGCCGAAGTGGGCTTAGATGCTAAGCAGCAAAACCAGGTACTGATGCAAGCGGTAGAAGATTTTGTTTCTGACTCTAAATTAGAGAAAGAAGAAGCGATTAGCTATAAAAAGCAGGTGGCGGATTACTGCAATGAACAGCTAAAAGCCGGTGATGAGGTTCAAGTTCGTGAGCTGTCTGGCGAATTACCAGCAAGCACTGATGGCACTAGCTTCTTTGACTATACTAGTGAACAAGGCTACGAGTTAGAAGATAGCTTTCCTGCAGATCGCGCAACCATGCGTAAACTAACAAAATTTGTTGGTGCGGGTGGTGGTTTGAATGTTAGTTTTGATAGTCTGCTTCTTGGTGAACGTGTTTTTTACGATCCGGAGACAGATACACTAACGATTAAAGGCACACCCCCGAACTTGCGTGATCAATTGACTCGTAACAAGTCATAACACCTGTTCATAGATAATAGCGGCAGCGGGATGTTGTCGCTTATTTTTCGCTTTACACTCTCTGATAACTGCAATGGTGTGAAGTCGATACGTACAAGGAATATTGATGGAACAATCAGTGGCAACGCCCCATCGCTTTAAAAAGCCTGCAACTTTCTTGGTTGTACTTCTGACTCTATGGTTACTTCCTGCGTTGGCCATCCTTCAGCTTAGCCGTTCTTACAACCATTCCCTTGCTCAAATTGAAGAACTCGGCATTCGTGTTACTGAGTTGAGGCAGTCGCTTTACTTCTCTGAGCCGCTTCGAGTCTCTCGTATTAATGACTTGGCCCTTGATGCACAGTTAGTGTATTCGATTCGATTGCAGATTGAATCTGATTTTCAACACACATTCTTTCGGCCTGATGTTAATCAGCTACTTTATGTTGTGGACCAATTTCTTGAGAAGTTTGATGAATTCATCCCAATAGAAAGTCAGGTTCAAGACCTTGTCGATAACATAACGATATTACGCGCTGATACTGGCCTGTATCCTGAGCTAAAACCATTACTGAATGAACTCGGTGTGGTTGTTTTTGAAGCCATGTATTCCGACACTCATAGTTCATCAGCGACTTATCGAGCTTTTGATTCTATTTTGGATAAGTCTTATTTGTTAGAAGATGAAGAGAAAGATGCTATCCAACAGTTACTGGCTGACGCTTCCGTATTGTTGGGTGATTATGCTCGGATAAATTTTCTGGTTGATAAAATTAAGAAAAACTCGGTTAACGAACAGATCATTAAACTCGAAGCTGAATTTAATGACCGTCAATTCAATCTATTAACTGTCATGCTAGGCTTAAGTTTAGTTGCGATAATAGCGTTGGTTTGGTGGGGAGTTAGCTCTAAACGAGTGATGCAAGAAGTAGAGCCAGAACTGGGTCAAGAGCCTGAAGTGAAGTCTAGTGAGGACAATGTCCCCCCGTTTTCTAGTGCAGAAGATAGATCGTTTGAAGAACATAATGACAATGTAATGTCCTCGGCTATCAAGCCGTCTGAAAATGATTATTACCTTGCGGAAAGGGACTCACGGGACCAAAACTTCGATCTTCAGCCTCCACAGCAGTCTGGATCTGCAAGACAACAATCTATTCAGCACAACACAGAAGAGGCCCCAATGTCTGAGGGATACATTGCCAGCGTGACGGATTCAAAGCCTGAGATTAATATCGAAGAGATGTTAGACACGCTCGATGGTGATGTTGAGTCCGTAGAATTGTTGCTTGGTGTCTTTGTACAAGATCATGCTGACGATTTCGCTAAGTTCCAATCTTTACTCACTCAAGATAAACCTGCTGCTGCTCGTGTTGTACATAGCCTAAAAGGTGTTGCTGGTAGCATTAAAGCGTCCCGATTAGCGATCATTGCCGCAAGTATTGAAATGACAATGAAGCAATCTAGACCTATCAGTGAACATGATTTAGAAGAGTTAGAGAAGGCGATTGAAGCCTCTGTTAGTTCTGCTCTCGAATATTTAGATAGCTTGCATTAATCGTTCAAAAGTTGGACATGTTAAGTGAAGAGCGAGTAGCGTTGGAACAATACGGTCACGAGTTACTTTGTCGCGTTTCTTAAGAGGTCGTTGTACTGGCGATAGAATAACTCACGGAATTCATCAAGAGTGTGATTATCTACTTCATCCTATTTATCTTTGTGGTGTTCTTTGCACCATTCGGTACTGGTTATTGGTTGGGTAAACGAACGGCCAACAAATAAGTAAATCAGCAGATAAGAAAAGAGCGCTCTAGAGCGCTCTTTTTGCATTTATACCATTAACGTTTTGTTTTTACGTTCTGAACGATGAAGCACTAGGCTTGTTGCTTAGTCAGCTCAGATGTTTCTTCAGTGTCAAGTGCTGGCGCTGTAGGTTCAC
The DNA here is from genome assembly GCF_024347655.1 of Vibrio toranzoniae. Lineage (NCBI taxonomy): Bacteria > Pseudomonadati > Pseudomonadota > Gammaproteobacteria > Vibrionales > Vibrionaceae > Vibrio > Vibrio toranzoniae. The sequence goes on from NZ_AP025514.1 coordinate 964,327, forward strand.
ACTTATCAACGAACCAGCCCATGTAAGACGTTACGATCGTTACGATGATACAGATAAAGCTTAGCCACATGAACGGTGCGTAAGACAGCGTCGCAACGCCAAGAATACTCGCCATGTAAATGCCGTTATCACTCCACGGAACCATGCCTGACGTTAACGTGCCACCAAACTCAGCGTTACGAGAAAGATTCTTACGTTTGTAGCCTAAACGGTCGTAGTTTTTCGCACAGATTTTTGGCGTAAGGATAAGTGATACATACATAGCCGAACCGAATACGTTACCCATGAAAGCCGTACCAATGGTGCTAGTTGCTAGTGAACCTGCACTGTTTACACGGCGCTCGAACACTTTAGCGATCGTCTCTAGTACGCCTACTTTATCCAGCAAGCCACCAAAACCTAGACCAAATACGATAACCGCAACCGAACCAAGCATTGAAGACATACCACCACGATTAAGTATCGAGTCAATGAACTCTACACCAGATGAGATAGAGAATGGTGCCCAAGCTGTATTAAATGCCGTCAGGAAGTCTATCTCTTGGATCATCACGGCCCAGATAATACCTAGTAGAGAACCGAAGCTGATCACTGGGAATGAAGGCATGCGGAATGCCAGCAGGCCAAGCACGATCAGTACTGGAACGAATGAGTAAGGCGTGATGTAGAACTGTACTTCCATTGCTTTAATCACAGAATCTACTTGGCTCATGTCAACGTTGCCCGCGTAGTGGAAGCCAAATGCGGTAAACATGATGCCTGTAATTACGTAGCTGATTAATGCGACAGGCAACATGCCTTTAATGTGTTCGACCACTTCGACACCAGACATAGATGAAGCAAGGATCACTGAATCAGAAAGAGGTGACATCTTGTCGCCGAAGTAACAGCCCGAAAGTACAGCGCCTGCGGTGATTGGTGCTGGAACACCTAGGCCTTGTCCAATACCCATCATTGCAATGCCGGCTGTACCCGCTGCGCCCCAAGAAGTGCCAGTAGCCAATGCGGTTAGAGAGCAGATGATCATGGTCGCCAAAAGGAAGATAGAAGGATGAATAGCTTTCAGACCATAATAGATGATAGTAGGTACGATCCCGCCCGAGATCCAGGTACCAACAAGAGCGCCCACAGCTAAAAGTATCAAAACTGCGCCTAAACCATTGGATATACCTTTGAGTGCTGCTTTTTCTAAATCTTTGTATTGGTGGCCAAGACGAATACCAAGAACCATGATAATGAACCAACCAATATACAAGGCAAGTTGAATAGGAAGGTCAAGCTTTGCTGTAAAGGAAAAAGCAAGGGATAGGAATAATCCTAACGCGATGAATACCTGCAATAAGTTCGGTAGGCGGGTTTTACTCTGCTTCATAAAAGCCTCTTGTGATTTCGAGCATTTATAGTGCTTCGTTATAGTGTATTTTACGAAGTGGACACTACAGTAATTAGTTTATTATATCGAAAAAATACCTCTAAGTTGTGATATTTGACTGTTAAGTGAATTAAATTTGGTTGCATAATCTGAAAAAGTGTTAAATTCATGATTATCATATGTTGATATTTATTGTTTGTTGTTTTTATTTTGTGAAGTATTATGCTGCTTAACCTTTCTTAAGTAGTGGTTATTGCTATTGTAGGGCGAGAGGGCCGTTTGAAAATTGAACGTTTTATCGAGGTAAACGTTTGAATTCAATAAATAGTGAGTGTTTTGTCAGTGATAAAGGAATGGAATGCTTAACTGAGATAACTGCACTATTCATCGTGTTCACTTAAAATAAACGAAAAAGTTACACTTTTTTACAAAAAGCACTTGAGTTCTGTTTCTGAAAAACTTATAGATGGGGGGTAATAATTTTTTAATTTATACATGGAGAGTGAGAGATGAGAGTAGGTCTAGTTGGTTGGCGTGGTATGGTTGGTTCTGTACTAATGCAACGTATGGTTGAAGAGAAAGACTTCGACCTAATTGAGCCTGTTTATTACAGCACATCTCAGATTGGTATTCCTGCTCCTGTTTTAGGTGGTAAAGATGCGGGTCTACTTCAAGATGCTTTTGACATTGATAGCTTAAAACAACTTGATGCAGTGATTACTTGTCAAGGTGGCGATTATACATCAAAGGTATACCCAGCACTGCGCCAAGCAGGTTGGAAAGGTTACTGGATCGATGCGGCTTCTACCTTGAGAATGGACACCGATTCAATCATAGCTCTTGATCCTGTTAACTTGGCTCAAATACAGCAAGGTATCCATGACGGTACAAACACTTTCGTTGGTGGTAATTGTACTGTGAGCTTAATGCTTATGGCGCTAGGCGGCCTATATGAGAAAGGCATGGTCGAGTGGATGAGTGCTATGACTTATCAAGCGGCATCAGGTTCTGGCGCTAAGAACATGCGTGAGCTTATCTCGCAAATGGGCGTAATCAACGACAGTGTAAGTTCTGAGTTAGCTAACCCTTCAAGTTCTATTCTTGATATTGATAAGAAGGTTGCCGATACGATTCGTTCATCTTCCTTCCCAACCGATCAATTTGGTGCTCCTCTTGCGGGCTCACTGATTCCTTGGATCGATGTAAAACGTGAGAACGGGCAAAGTAAAGAAGAGTGGAAAGCGGGCGCAGAAGCGAACAAGATTCTTGGCCTAGATGGCCAGCCAGTTCCCATCGATGGTACGTGTGTTCGAATCGGTGCAATGCGTTGTCACGCTCAAGCATTGACGATCAAGCTTAAGCAAGACGTTCCAATGGACGAAATCGAAGAGATCATTGCGACTCACAATGATTGGGTGAAAGTGATACCTAATGATCGTGATATCACAGCGCAAGAGCTGACGCCTGCTAAAGTAACAGGGACAATGTCGGTACCTGTTGGCCGTCTGCGTAAGATGTCTATGGGGAACGATTTCTTGAACGCGTTCACTGTGGGTGACCAATTACTTTGGGGTGCAGCAGAACCACTACGTCGTACCTTACGTATTATCTTGGCTGAGAAAGCATAACTGACTGATTTACTGAAAATAGTGAGTGAAGAAGCGCCTTAGGGCGCTTTTTTTTGTTTTTAATGACAAGGATTTATGTTCACTCTTGTTCTTTAACAACGACTCGCTTATCTGGGTCAGCCAATTCACTTGCACAGTGTTTGCAATACATTGCATCAGAATCATGGCCTGAACGGTTGCAGTTAGGGCACTTAACCAACTCTTTGTGAGAATTCATTTCATTGCTCAATTCTGCTGTGATAATTCCAGTAGGAACGGCAAGGATAGAATAGCCTAGTAGCATGGTTAGAGAAGCAATGGCTTTACCAAAAGCGGTTTGTGGTGTGATGTCGCCGTAGCCAACGGTGGTAATAGTAACAATGGCCCAATATATGCTCTGAGGTATGCTGGTGAAGCCATTTTCTGGCCCTTCAATAATAAAAATCAAAGCGCCGAATATCGTAACAAGAATACCGACGGTACTGAAGAAGATGAATATTTTCCTTCTTGCCATCAACAGTGAGCGCAGAAGGATATTAGAGTCCTGTAAGTAGCGAATCAATTTAAGAATTCTAAATATACGCATGACACGCAATAACCTAATAACGCTCATGAACGATGCGCCGGGGAAAAAGATAGCAATGTAAGTTGGAAGAATTGCTAATAGGTCAACCACACCGAAGAAGCTAGTGGCGTAAGATTTTGGGTTAGGTGAGCAATAGAGCCTTAACAGGTATTCCAATGTGAATAGTGCCGTGAAGCTGTACTCGATGTAGCGTAACTGTTGTGACCATTCGGTCGCCACACTAGGAATTGACTCTAAAATCAGGACGATAAGTGAGGCCACAATCGCGATGATAAGTGAGATATCAAACGCACGTCCAGCAGGTGTGTGGGTACCAAAGATAATGACGTATAAATGATGCTTTATAGGCTGGCGTGACATAAGGTGAAGTTCATCTTTTGTTAAAGTTGTTAATAACCATTATACAAGCTTCATAATAACGAGGCGAGTGAAAGTCCAATCGCTTTACCCACCTCATTGATATTACATAGCTGATTACCACTAATTAGATGACCCAAGCTAAACGTTACGCTAACCCTGGAAATAGGTTACGTAAGCCGTTGGCGATGAATTCGATACCTAATGCACCAAGAATCAACCCCATGATACGTGTAATAACGTTGATACCCGTTTGACCTAGGAAGCGAACGATAACCGGAGCTGAACGGAACAAAAGCCAAGAGCAGGTTGTGAAAGCAATAATGCTAATGCCGATGCCTACCGTATCAATAGCAGCGGGGTAGCGGGAACCGTAAACAATCGTAGAACTGATTGCACCCGGGCCAGCCATTAGAGGCATTGCCAATGGAACAACACCGATTTGCTCTTTACTGATGTATTCCGATTTCTCTTGTTTGTTCTGCTTATCTTCACCGAGTTTACCGCTCATCATCGAAAATGCGATGCTTAGTAATAGCAGGCCACCTGCAACGCGGAATGAATCCAGTGAGATGCTAAACATATCTAGGAGTAATTGTCCTGCAATCAGCGATACAATCAAGATAACGGCAACAGCAATATTGGCTTGCAAGGCTGTCTTGTTCCTCTCTTCTGGCGGCATATGGGCAGTAAGAGAAACAAAAACAGGCATGATGCCGATTGGGTTTACGGCAGCAACAAGCCCAAGGAAGAATTGCATAAAGATTGCGAGTTCTAAGCCTTGCATGAGAGCGATCTCCAGTTAGCGTACTTAATGTGGAAGGTTTGATCTGTGAATATTCTGAGCGCGTAATGTAAGGGACAATTTTAATTTGTACGAATGAAAAAAACTAACTTGAAATAGGTGATTGTTTTTAGAAAAACTAATTGAATCTCACTTTTGTATTAGTCTTGTTTCAAGTTAGTCGTTAGTGTTTCATTTTGTAACTTCTTGTTGGGTAACTGTTAGCTGTCGCACGAAATTAATAAAAGTTATGTCAGAAGCTAGCCCGTGCAATAGTATGGATATACCCTCAGTAGCACGAATATAGCTGTATACATGTAATTTAAAGGACTAAAAATGAAATTTTTTTACAGTTTATGACGCTATGTGGAAAAAACTTGTCTGTTTGATTGTTTTTTGTACGCGCGATAAGTGTGATTTTAATCTATATAAATCATGCTCTTAAGTTAAAGTTTGTGATTGTCTTACTACTTTCTGGTTAATTATTTTTGGGTAACTGATCTGGGTCAATTTTTTTCACACAATGAAATAATATACTCAGTCCTGAAAGCAATTTACTAAGAACGTTGTCGATTAAAGTTAAAGACAAGCAGCGAATTTAATAAAAAGTTTTTAATATTTATTATTTTAGGAGATCCACCATGCCTGTAACTAACTTAGCGGAACTTGATGCTCTGGTAGCACGCGTTAAAGCAGCACAAGAAGAGTTTGCAACATTCTCTCAAGAGAAAGTAGATGCAATCTTCCGTGCAGCGTCTCTTGCTGCTAACCACGCTCGTATTCCACTTGCACAACAAGCAGTTGCTGAATCTGGAATGGGTATTGTTGAAGATAAGGTTATCAAAAACCACTTTGCATCTGAATTTATCTACAACAAATACAAAGACGAAAAAACATGCGGCATCTTAGAAGAAGATGACAACCTAGGCACAATGACTATCGCTGAGCCTGTAGGTATCATCTGTGGTATCGTTCCAACAACGAACCCAACATCTACAGCAATCTTCAAATCTCTAATCTCACTTAAAACTCGTAACGGCATCATCTTTTCACCACACCCACGTGCGAAGAACTCAACGAATGATGCAGCGAAACTGGTTTTAGACGCAGCTGTTAAAGCTGGTGCTCCAAAAGACATCATCGGTTGGATCGACCAACCATCTGTAGAGCTTTCTAACGCGCTTATGAAGCACGACGGTATCGCACTTATCCTTGCTACTGGTGGTCCAGGCATGGTTAAAGCAGCATACTCTTCTGGTAAGCCTGCTATCGGTGTTGGTGCAGGTAACGTTCCTGTCGTTATCGATGAAACAGCTGACATCAAACGTGCTGTAGCATCTATCCTAATGTCTAAAACATTCGATAACGGCGTTGTATGTGCTTCTGAGCAAGCTGCGATCGTTGTTGGTGATGTATACGAAGAAGTGAAAGAGCGTTTCGCTTCTCACAAGGCTCACGTTCTATCTAAAGCTGACGCTGATAAAGTACGTAAAGTTCTGCTTATCGACGGCAACCTAAACGCTAAAATCGTAGGTCAACCTGCTCCAGCAATCGCTGAAATGGCGGGTGTTAAAGTGCCTGCTGATACAAAAGTGCTTGTAGGTGAAGGTCTTGGTAAAGTATCGATCGATGACGAATTCGCTCACGAGAAATTATCTCCAACTCTAGGTCTATTCCGCGCAGACGACTTTGAGGACGCCGTTGCTCAAGCGGTAACTATGGTTGAAATCGGTGGTATCGGTCACACATCTGGTCTTTACACTAACCAAGATACTAACGCAGACCGCATCCGTTACTTCGGTGACAAGATGAAGACGGCTCGTATCCTAATCAACATCCCTACTACTCACGGTGGTATCGGTGACCTGTACAACTTCAACGTTGCACCTTCTCTAACTCTAGGTTGTGGTTCATGGGGTGGTAACTCTATCTCTGAGAACGTAGGTCCTAAGCACCTTATCAACAAGAAAACTGTAGCGAAGCGAGCTGAAAACATGTTGTGGCACAAACTACCTAAGTCTATCTACTTCCGTCGTGGTAGCCTTCCAATCGCAATGAGCGACCTAGAAGGTAAGAAACGCGCATTCCTAGTCACTGACCGTTTCCTATTCAATAACGGTTACGCAGATGACGTAGTTAGGCTGCTGAAAGCACAAGGCATCGAAGTTCAAACTTTCTTCGACGTAGAAGCGGATCCAACGCTATCTGTTGTTGAGAAAGGCGCTGAAGCAATGAAGAGCTTCCAACCTGACGTAATCCTTGCTCTAGGTGGCGGTTCTCCAATGGATGCTGCTAAGATCATGTGGGTTATGTACGAGCACCCAGAAACTCACTTCGAAGAACTAGCAATGCGCTTTATGGATATCCGTAAACGTATCTACAAGTTCCCTAAAATGGGTCAAAAAGCTGAGCTTGTATGTATCACTACAACTTCAGGTACTGGTTCAGAGGTTACTCCATTCGCCGTTGTTACAGACGACAAGACTGGCGCTAAGTACCCACTAGCTGACTACGAAATCACGCCAAACATGGCTATCGTTGATGCGAACCTAGTAATGAACATGCCTAAGTCTCTAACAGCGTTCGGTGGTTACGATGCAGTAACTCACGCTCTTGAAGCTTATGTATCTGTTCTAGCGAACGAATACTCAGACGGTCAAGCTCTTCAAGCTCTTAAGATGCTTAAAGAATACCTACCATCAAGCTACAAAAATGGTGCGGCTGACCCAATCGCTCGTGAGAAAGTACACAATGCAGCAACGATCGCTGGTGTAGCATTTGCGAACGCATTCCTAGGTGTGTGTCACTCAATGGCTCACAAAATTGGTGCTGAGTTCCACCTACCACACGGTCTTGCTAACGCACTACTTATCTCAAACGTTGTACGTTACAACGCGAACGATAACCCAACTAAGCAGACTGCATTCTCTCAGTACGACCGTCCACAAGCACGTCGTCGTTACGCTGAAGTTGCTGACCACCTAGGCCTAAGCCAAGCTGGTGACCGTACTGCTCAGAAGATTGAACGTCTACTGACTTGGTTAGAAGAGCTTAAAGTTGACCTAGACATCCCACTGTCTATCCAAGCTGCGGGCGTTAACGAGTCTGACTTCATCGCAAAACTAGATGAGCTAGCGGTTGAAGCGTTCGATGACCAGTGTACAGGTGCTAACCCACGTTACCCTCTAATCACCGAGCTAAAAGAAGTTCTAACAACATCTTACTTCGGCCAACCATACGTTGAAGGTGAAACTTTCGAAGGTACTACAGTTATCCTTAAGAAAGCGGACCAAAAACCAGCTGAAGCGAAAGCGCCAAAAGCTAAAAAAGAAAAAGCTAACGCGTAATAAGTAAGCATTAGTTTTGAGATAAGTTTTCGCTAGCACGAACCTTATCTAATCGGGCAAAGAACAAAGCCCCAGTCGAGAGACTGGGGCTTTTTATATTTGTTTGTTTTTTTGGGTGATCTACTTAACGAAGGGTTATAGCTTTTTGCCTGCGCTACCCCGTAGGTTTAAGTTGCTTGTTTTTAATTTAAATGGGAGAGGAGTTAAACCTCAGCGGCAACTACTCGCCCACTGAAGTAGTCATTAGAGATGATGTATTCAGCGGTTCTGGTTAGCTCGTCTTGCAGCTGTGCCCAATGACAACGGTTGAACTTACCGTCGGCATTGTGAATAGCAGGAACAACACCACCTACACGGATATTAAACGGGGTTAATTCTTTGGCCCAGCTGTGGGTAAAACCCGTAATCATCGAGTTTGCACTCTCCAAGCCCGATACATCATGAAAGTCGTCGTGAGATATCACATTAACGATCACCCCCTCCTTATCCGCTTCACGTAATCTCTCTGCGCTAATCTGCCCAAATGCAAAAAGGGTCGACGCTTTCGAAGACAAATCCTCGATAAAGCTGCTGACTGGTTGGTCGCCAATCAGACTAGGCATTGGGGAGCTGATCCAATTATTTACTAATACATCAGGTGTGGTGTTGAAAGTGCGTTGGACAAAATCAAAGACATCTAATATGGCTTGATTATGGTTATCTTTGAGTTTGTAACGGTAGACGGAGTCTGAGACGCGAGAGCATTGGAGATAGGTTTCTTCAAGTGCTGTAGGATCCTTATCACAAAGGATAACAGTGGCTCCGAGGTTAACAAAGTGGTTCGCAATCGTCCCTCCTAAACGCGATCCTGCTGATGTCACCAATATGATTGAGCTTTTTATTTCCATCTCAGTACCTAAACAAATCGTCCATGTGGGATAAGGATGGGTTAAATTTTATACAATGGGTGTGAATTGGTTCAAACTAAGGTGTGCCAATTAATAAGTTTTTATGAACTTAGTGGCAAGTCACATTTTGTAGTAACTTCAAGAAGTAATCGACAACTCAAGTTTTGAGTTCACCCAAGGCCGGTGGTTCATATCACTCATATCAATCATTCTTAAACGTGAATGAAAGCGAGTACAGATGAATATAGAGCTAGAAAAGGAGAGTAAAGCTATACTTGAGCTTGAATTTGATACTGACGTTGGGCTGTAGATAACGCGTTATAGAGCGTGGCATGAGGCAGATCAGGGACATGCTTGTTCGCCAGCTTACGACGGTCGTGACCAGAAAGGTTTTGGTAAACCTCTTCCGGGAAGTCGGCGGTATCTTCAGGCCTAAAAGCGAGCGCTTCAGGTTTCAAATAATGGCTGAGCTTTGCGCTGGCGAGACTAGCTTGATGAAAATGGTCTGATTGTTGCGCCGAAATTTCATACGACGATTGGGTCGAACGCAGTTGTTGCGGCTCTGCTACGCCAAACTGGTTACGCAGGCGATCTTCACTTGTCTCTATAACTTGGAGGGTGTCGATGGGAGTGCAATCGCGCACATCATTAGAAAACATAGATAACAGCAACGAGAAATCGGCACGGCGACCTTGCTCAACCGCTTGGCTGATTCCGATGCCGAACTTCAGTTCGTTGATGACTCCTGCTTTGTCTAAAGTATGTATTTGCATGACGCCTCTCATTTGATACACCTTTAACGGCATGGAGTCAGCAAACTTTAGTCTTTAATTACAAGCGAATAGAGAATTTATGCAGGCTGGTTGAGAAAGGTAACCATAGGTTAAAAAAGCAAGCTTGATCGGTTACTTAGTTTTGTAATCTTCGTATGAACTAGAATACGGCAGATACAAAAAAGCTCACGCCGAGGCATGAGCTTTCAATAGGTAACTCGCTATAAATAGCGCAGCTTAAGTAATAATTACTTAGCTAGGTTCTCTTCTACGAAAGACCAGTTTACTAGGTTCCAGAATGCAGCCATGTAGTCAGGGCGAACATTGCGGAAATCGATGTAGTAAGCGTGTTCCCATAGGTCAACAGTTAGAAGTGGAGTAACACCTTCTTCTGTTAGAGGAGTAGCAGCGTTAGAAGTGTTAACGATGTCTAGAGAACCGTCAGCTTTCTTAACTAACCAAGTCCAAGAAGAACCGAAGTTGTTGATTGCTGAATCAGTGAATTTCGCTTTGAATTCTTCGAAAGAACCGAATGCAGCGTTGATAGCTTCTGCAACAGCGCCTGTTGGTTCACCGCCTGCTTTAGGAGCAAGACAGTGCCAGTAGAACGTGTGGTTCCAGATTTGAGCTGCGTTATTGAAAACACCACCCGTAGAAGTCTTAATGATCTCTTCTAGTGTTTTACCTTCAAACTCAGTACCAGGGATAAGGCCGTTTAGCTTAACAACGTAAGTGTTGTGGTGCTTACCGTGGTGGAAATCTAGCGTTTCTGCTGAAATGTGTGGTTCTAGTGCGTCTTTCGCGTAAGGAAGAGCCGGTAGTTCAAATGCCATTGATCAATTCTCCATTGATATGAAAGAGTTAACTCTTTCGATTGCTTCCAGTGATATTATTATTCATGGTTCGCTATACGGCTAACCATGGTCAATTTTCTGACTTGGGATATAGTTTAGCAAGTTTTTACTTTATTAAAAGCCCAATTCATCACTTTTATTTGAATTGCTAGCTCAGTTTTTTAGCCTTTTTTTTTATATGGTTTTTATTCTTTTGGTTTGGGGTAGAATAAAGGCAATAAAAGCCGTAATCCATCAACGAGGAAGCAATGGAAACTATCGATAAAATCAAACAGCAACTTGAAGAAAACACGATTCTACTTTACATGAAAGGTTCACCTAAGCTACCAAGCTGTGGTTTTTCTTCTCAAGCATCTCAAGCTCTAATGGCGTGTGGTGAAAAGTTTGCTTACGTAGATATCCTACAAAACCCTGATATCCGTGCAGAGCTTCCGGTTTACGCACAGTGGCCAACTTTCCCACAACTTTGGGTTGAAGGTGAGCTAATCGGTGGTTGTGACATCATTCTTGAGATGTTCCAAAAAGGTGAACTTCAGCCAATCATCAAAGAAGCGGCGGCTAAAGTTGCTGGCGATGACGCTGAGTAAGTTCTAGCCTTTGCGCTGAATAGTTAAAATGAGGGGCCTTAATCAGGCTCCTTTTTTATTGGAATTGATAGAAGAGTCGACTCGATAAGGAACGAACAATGAACGTAAAACTTCATTATGTGCATGATCCAATGTGCAGCTGGTGTTGGGGATACAAGCCAACGCTTGAGTTGTTGAAACAACAATTGCCTGCGAGCATTGAGTTTAACTACGTAGTGGGTGGCTTGGCGCCGGATTCTGATGAGCCAATGTCAGAAGAGATGAAAGGCAAGCTGCAAGCGATCTGGAAGCAGATCGAAGCTAAGCTAGGTACCGAGTTTAACCACGAGTTTTGGACTGAGTGCAAGCCTGTTCGCAGCACTTACCCTGCGTGCCGTGCTGTGATTGCCGCAGGTTTTCAAGATCACTACGAAGCGATGCTGGAAGCGATTCAACACGCTTACTACCTTCGTGCGATGTTGCCACACTGCCAAGAAACGCATATGCAGTTGGCTGAAGAATTAGGCATGAATGTACAACAGTTTGAAAATGACCTTTCTAGCAAGTTATTGGAAAGTGAGTTGGATGACCAATTAGGTTTTAAAGAAGCGATGGGTGTACATTCTTACCCGACCTTAATGCTTGAAGTGAATGGTATCTTTAGTGAAGTTGAATTGGATTATCAATCGACTGAAGTGACATTACGCTCAGTGAGAAGTGTGCTGGAAGAAAACCTAACACAAGGTTAGTCATCACTTTCATAAAATCAAAAGGCCGCTATATCGTTGTCTTACTCTAAGTGCTTAGTTAAAAACTAATTCTTAGTTGTCATCCGAGAGATAACGGCCTCTTTTATAAGTATTTACTTTCAATAAAATATCGAATTAAAGTAAGTGCTTACTAGCTGATAAATTGTTTAACTATCTAACTATGCGTTATTACAGTTTAGCTATGTATTATTTCAGCTAAATACAATGTAACTACAGCGTCATCGCTGCAATCCAACCGAATACGATCAGCGGGATGTTGTAATGCAGGAATGTTGGTACTACGGTTTCCCATACGTGCTCGTGTTGACCATCAGCGTTAAGGCCTGATGTTGGACCTAATGTTGAGTCAGAAGCCGGAGATCCCGCATCACCAAGCGCTGCCGCTGTACCTACTAGAGCGATCGTTGCCATTGGTGAGAAACCAAACGCTGCTGCTAGTGGAACGTAGATAGTTGCGAGGATTGGAATCGTAGAGAACGAAGAACCAATACCCATAGTTACCAGTAGACCAACAATTAGCATAAGCAGTGCTGCTAGAGGCTTGTTGTCACCGATGCTGGTTGAAAGCGCTTCAACTAAAGATTCAACGCCGCCAGTTTGCTTCATTACTGCTGCGAAACCTGCCGCTGCAATCATGATAAAACCAATCATTGCCATCATGTGAACACCCTTGGTGAAGACATCGTGTGTCTCTTTCCAAGCGATTACACCACCGAAAGTGAATACCATGAAACCAGCCAAAGCACCGATGATCATAGACCCCGTCGATAATTGAACCGTTAGTGCAGCAACGATACCTGCCGCCGCTACTAGGATGTGCTTCTTGTTGATCTCTTTTGTCTCAGTAGAAACAGCCGTATGAGACGTTTCTTTGTATTGGCGAGGCTTACGGTAAGTAAAAAACACTGCGGTAAGAAGGCCGAAGATCATGCCTGCTGCTGGTAGCAACATTGCCATAGGTACTTGGCTTGCTACAACGTTTTCAAGACCGTTGTCGTGAAGATTTTTAAGCAGGATGTTGTTTAGGAAGATGCCGCCAAAACCAATCGGCAACACCATATAAGGCGTAATCAGACCAAAAGTCAGCACACACGCAACCAGGCGACGGTCTAGGTTCATTTTTGCGAATACGCCTAATAGAGGTGGGATTAAGATTGGGATGAAGGCGATATGTACCGGAATCACGTTTTGCGAAGACATGGTCACTAAGATCAACGACGCAAGGATGCCGTATTTAAGACCGGTCGATGCCGCACTGTTCTCTTTACCGTGTATGCGTTTGATCACATTTTGAGCAAGGAGATCTGTGATTCCAGATCGAGAGATCGCAACAGCGAATGTACCAAGCATAGCGTAGCTAAGTGCGATCGTTGCACCGCCACCTAATCCACTTTCGAAAGCTGCTACAGCATCGTTCACACTCATACCAGAGGCTACGCCACCGATAATTGCGCTGAACGTAAGAGCAACGACAACGTTTACGCGCATCAAAGCTAAAACAAGCATGATGCAAACTGAAATTACAACAGGATTCATATTATTCTCGGGATGTTGTGTTTTTTATGAAGGTAGTACGAACAAACGTTTACCGACTTTATTTGTTATTCTTCGTCAACAAGCGGCCAACCACCAAGGGCTTTCCATTTGTTTACTATGCCGCAAAATAACTCTGTGGTTTTTTGCGTATCATACAAAGCAGAGTGTGCTTCTTTGTTGTCAAATTCCATCCCTGCAGTGCGGCAAGCTTTAGCCAAAACGGTTTGACCGTAGGCAAGACCACTAAGAGCTGCAGTGTCAAAAGTTGCAAATGGATGGAACGGGACGCGTTTAAGCTTACAACGTTCACTTGCCGCATTAACGAAGTTCAAATCGAATGTAGCATTGTGAGCGACCATGATTGCGCGACTGCAATCTGAAGCTTTTTGTTCTTTTCTCACTAGCTTATAGATTTCTTTAAGGGCTTCTTGTTCCGACACAGCACCACGTAATGGGCTAAATGGGTCTTTAATTCCGTTAAAGTCTAATGCTGCCTGCTCTATATTTGCGCCTTCAAAAGGCTCAATGTGAAAATGAAGCGTTGATGCAGGGTGCAAGTCTCCGTTCTCATCCATTTTTAATGTAATGGCACAGATTTCTAATAATGCATCGGTTTCTGCGTTAAACCCTGCGGTTTCCACGTCGATGACCACTGGAAAATAGCCGCGAAAGCGTTTTTTTAGGGTCAGAGCCTCGTTTTCTACAGTCATGTTAGCCCAAATAAGTGTGATTAAGCCTGCATTATTGCAGATAATAGCAGTGATAAAAACTAGGGAAGGGCAATAAATCATAAATTAGCCACCCCATTTCGGCTTGATAATTGCATATTTAAACGCGAGAGAAAAATGCGGCAATTGGCTGCATTGTTAAACGAATTGCTTAAGAGATACTCCACTTTATGAAGAAACAACTCATAACAGGTTCAATGCTATTTTCGCTACTTATGTCGTCATCGGTAATGGCACAAGAAAAGCGTTACGGAGCATCTCCTCAACAGTCAACGTGGGAGATGGTGGCAAACACGCCACTAGAATGCCGCTTAGTTCATCCAATCCCCAATTTTGGTGACGCTGAGTTTTCATCTCGCGCGAGTAAAAAAATCATTTTGGACTTTGAGCTTAAAATGCGCCGCCCAATGGGTGCGACACGCAATGTCAGCTTGATTTCCATGCCACCACCTTGGCGTCCGGGCGAAAGTGCCGATCGCATGACAACCATTAAGTTCTTCCAACAATTTGATGGATACGTAGGCGGACAAACGGCTTGGGGTATCTTGAGTGAGCTGGAGAAAGGGCGCTACCCGACATTCAGTTACCAAGAGTGGCAGAGCCGAGATCAGCGTATCGAAGTGTCGTTGTCGTCGGTGTTATTCCAAGAAAAGTACAATGTATTTAGTGACTGTATTGCAAACTTATTGCCTTACAGCTTTGAAGATATCTCTTTTACTATCCTGCATTACGATCGCAATAGCGATCAGTTGAATAAGTCGTCACGTAAAAGGCTAAGCCAGATCGCAGATTATGTTCGTTACAATCAAGATATCGACCTTGTGCTAGTCTCGACGTACACGGACTCTGCAGACAGTAAAAGTATTAGCCAGAACCTCTCTGAGAGAAGAGCTGAGTCGTTAAGAGAGTACTTCAAGTCACTTGGTTTACCCGGAGACCGTATTCAAGTTCAAGGTTATGGTAAACGTCGTCCGATTGCCGATAACAGCTCACCAATTGGTAAAGATAAAAACCGACGCGTTGTTATCTCTTTAGGTCGTACACAGGTTTAAGCTGAACGACCCTAAATGTAAAGAGACGGGCTTTTTTGTGCTTAAAATGGGGTGCTGAAATGTAGGCGCCTTAGCCACGAACAAACGATCTGAGTTTAATCAAAAGTAAACTTAATTTAGGCGAAAGCGGGCGATAATTTCACAGTTGGTTGCGGTATCTATTTTTTCAACCATAGAGGCAATTTTAGGGTTGGGATGGCGCTTCATGAAATCGATAAGTGCCTTTTTACAGCAGCCAATAGAGTCAATGAAGCTTGAACATTGCGTATTAGGGCATTGAGGAATAAGTGTCAGCACTTTTTCTGAAGCCAATTGGAGATATTTGAGTTCATAATCTGTCTCGCCAGCCCATCGCCAAAACTGGGCGAGATTATGGCAAGAGATGACTGAAATAAGTAAGCGTTCATCGGCTTGAATATCGGTACGCTCAGTGATTTTTTCGCTTAAGTTCAATGCCTGCTTATAGTGAAGAATACTTCGTACAGGATCGTCGAGTTGTAATGCCGTGTCGGCAAGTAACGTGTGTTTTTCCCATTCGCTAATCATTGTATGACCTCACTGGTTTAGAGAGGTTTAATTTAAATGATAATCATTATCATGTAAAGCTTATTAGATCGGATTGTTACAATAAATGATTGAGCGAAAAATATGAGCGATTGCAATAAACAAAAAGCGAGCACTATGCTCGCTTTCTACTATTGGTCAATCCACGTTTGAGGATTACTTTTCAAAGTCATCCTTGGTCTTTTAGGTTTAAATTAACCTTCTAAGCCCGCACTTGCTTGCTTGTTCTGAATAAGCTCAATCATGTAGCCATCTGGGTCTTTTACAAAGGCAATGTGTGTTGATCCTCCCTTAACTGGCCCCGCTTCTCGAGTCACATTACCACCCGCGGCTTTAATCGCATCACACGTTGTGTAGATATCGTCTACACCAATCGCAACGTGACCAAAAGCAGAGCCAAGGTCGTATTCAGACGTTCCCCAGTTGTAGGTAAGCTCAATTACAGCACCTTGAGATTCGTCACCAAAGCCAACGAAAGCTAGCGTGTATTCGTACTCTTTATTTTCGTTCTTACGTAATAGCTGCATGCCCATTACTTTTGTGTAGAACTCGATAGACTTATCTAGATCACCAACGCGTAGCATGGTGTGTAAAATACGACCGTTTGACATGATTTGCTCCTAGCTTTAACTATGTATACGTTTTGTAATTCTGTTGTTGTACCGCAAGAAGAGTGCGGCATTGTTTAGCTTCTTAGCTTCTTAGCTTCTTAGCTTCTTAGCTTCTTAGCTTCTTAGCTTCTTAGCTTCTTAGCTTCTTAGCTTTTTGATTAAACCTCATTAGTCTAGATGTCTGTTTTTTCTTTAAACTCGCACAGATCTTCAATGATACAGCTGCCACAACGTGGTTTACGCGCGACACAAGTGTAGCGTCCATGAAGAATGAGCCAATGATGGACATCCAGTTTGAATTCTTTTGGAATGACTTTGAGCAGCTTAGCTTCAACATCGTCGACCGTTTTGCCCATCGCTAACTTAGTGCGGTTTGATACACGATAGATGTGAGTATCCACGGCAATGGTTGGCCAACCGAAAGCGGTGTTCAATACTACGTTGGCAGTCTTACGACCAACGCCAGGAAGGGCTTCTAATGCCGCACGATCTTCCGGTACTTCACCATTGTGTAGGTCAAGCAGCATTCGACACGTTTTAATGGTGTTTTCTGCTTTTGAATTAAATAGGCCGATTGTCTTTATGTACTCTTTTAAGCCATCGACACCTAGGTCGAAAATCGCTTGTGGAGTATTCGCCACAGGGTAAAGTTTATCCGTTGCTTTGTTCACGCTGACATCGGTTGCCTGTGCAGACAAAAGTACGGCAATCAGCAACTCGAAAGGGCTGTTCCAGTTAAGCTCAGTCTCTGGCTTTGGGTTGTTCTCTCTTAAACGCTCAAGTATTTCTATTCGTTTTACATTGTTCATAGCGACATTACTTTCAAATAGTTAGGGCTTGAGTTTCGTTATTCAATTAACTCCGAATACTCAGGCTTTATCATCGGTTACGCGCTCTTATGAGCGTCATTATTATTTGTACTTGGTCAATCTATATAGCTGCTGAGCGGTTGAGCTTCTCAGCAGGGTTTTAAGCTACTGTAACTTATCAGGCATTGGTAACGCGAGCGCGTTCAATCGTTGGTTTTTCTTGTTTTGGCTGTCTAGATTTTACTTGGTTGTCGATGATGTTTTTCAAAGCAATCAAGAAACCAACACCAATAAAGGCACCAGGTGGAAGCAGAGCTAATAAGAAGCTGTTATCAAATTGGAATATCTGGATGCGTAACATTGAAGCCCAGTCACCAAGAAGTAGGTCGGCGCCATCAAACAGCGTCCCGTTACCTATCACCTCACGCATCGCACCTAACACAATCAGTACCGATGTCATGCCAAGACCCATCCAAAAACCATCTTGAGCAGCAGGCAACACCGCATTTTTTGAAGCGAATGCTTCCGCTCTGCCAATGATGATGCAGTTGGTTACGATCAGTGGTATGAAGATACCCAAAGATAGGTAAAGTCCGTACGCGTAGGCATTCATCAGAAGTTGGACACAGGTTACTAGTGAAGCAATGATCATCACGAATACTGGGATGCGAACTTCTTTCGGTACATGGTTACGAACTAAAGAGACACAAACGTTCGAACCGACCAGAACAAGTAACGTGGCAATGCCTAATCCAAGCGCGTTAGTCACGGTTGAGGAGACCGCGAGTAGAGGACATAACCCAAGAAGTTGCACTAGGGCAGGGTTATTGGCCCACATGCCATTTTTAATTAGTGTTTTATGTTCATTCATCATTCACCACCACAATTTAGAGGTTGAGCAAGCAATGCTTGGCGATTTTTATTAACGTATTCAACCGTTTGTTTCACTGACTTTACGACGGCTCTCGGCGTAATAGTTGCGCCGGTAAACTGATCGAAATCACCGCCATCTTTGCGAACCTTCCAGCGAGAAAGATTCGACTCAGTTACTTGCTTGCCTGCAAAAGAGAGAATCCAATCACTGACTCGCAGATCAATCTTGTCACCCAATCCCGGCGTTTCTTGGTGGGAAAGAACGCGAGTACCTAAAATAGTTCCGTCGATTTTCATCCCAACAATCACCTTGATTGCACCGTTGTAGCCGTCTGGTGCAATGGCTTCGATCGCGATTGCACTCGGTTCTTCGTTGAGTCTAGCAATGTAAGCTGGCATGGCTTGTTTGGTTCCAAGCGCCTCGGCTTCAACTAAGGTACAAGCTGAAAACAGCTCATTGTCATGTAACTCGTGTGGGATGACTTGGTTAAGTACTGATAGCAATTGAGCTTGTTCTTGCAGTGTTATCTGCTCTTTGGTTAGCTCGTGAGTCACCGCTACCAAACCGGTGGAAGCACACGCAAAAATAGCGAGTACAAGACCGTTTTTCTTAATTGCATTTAGCATGGTATCCGCTCCTTAGTGACCGTATGTACGAGGTTTGGTGTAGTAGTCAATCAGTGGAACACACATGTTGGCTAACAATACAGCAAACGCTACGCCGTCAGGGAAGCCACCCCAACTGCGGATGATAAAAACGAGAGCACCAATCAGGGCACCAAATACTAAACGGCCTTTCACTGTTGTTGAGGCTGAAACCGGATCGGTAGCAATGAAAAAAGCACCCAGCATGGTGGCACCAGACAATAGGTGAATGGTTGGAGAAGCGGTTTCTCCGGGAGTGAATATCAAGAACACTAAGCTAAATACAGTCAAACTGCCCAGAAATGCCACTGGGATATGCCACTGAATCACGCGTTGTTTAATGAGCACAAGGCCGCCGACTAGATAAGCAAGGTTCACCCATTCCCAACCTACACCAGCTAACCAGCTGAATTGTGGCTGAGACAGAGCTTCGGAAGCGGTGTTGCCTGCCGTTAATGCGGTTTTGAATGCATCGAGTGGTGTTGCCATTGTGGTGCCATCAATACCAAGACGCGCTTGTTGAAGAGATAACCCTTCATTGTTGAAGCCAGTAAAGATCATCAAAAATGAGTCAACAAAGCTCGTTGCTTCAGCCGTTAAACTGGTCGGTGCATTCCAACTGGTCATCTGGACTGGGAATGAGATCAGCAAAACAACGTAAGCGACCATCGCCGGGTTAAATGGGTTTTGTCCAAGACCACCATATAGGTGTTTCGCAATAATAATAGCAAAGAACATACCTATCACTACAATCCACCACGGTGAGTGCGGAGGAATAGCGATACTGAGTAGCCAAGCGGTCACAACAGCACTGTAATCACGCAGCGCCATCACTGACGGACGTTTTCTCAATAGCATTACGGCTGCTTCAAAGCTAACAGCAAGTGCGATAGCAAATACTAACTGGATGAGCGTACCCCATCCGAAGAAGTAGGTTTGAGCTAGTAGACCTGGCAATGCACAAATAGCGACCCATTTCATCAGATCTGGGGTGCTTCTACGATTGTGTGCGTGCGGTGAGCTGGCGATAAAGAAGGCCACTACTCTTTCTCCTCATTATTCTTTTTGTCTTGCTCTTGCTGCGCCTTTCTTGCTTTAGCACGAGCAATTGCGGCAGCAACAGCTGCTTTCTTAGGATCGACGGATTCTGATTGAGCTTCCGTTTCAATTTTATCTGCAGGTTCAGGAGCGGTTTCTTGTGCTTCGACCTGCTTAGCTTGTTGCGCTTTCTTCGCTTTAGCGCGAGCTATTGCGGCAGCGACGGCAGCTTTTTTTGGATCGACTGACTCTTGTTGAGTTTCAGCTTCAACGTCAATCACTGGCTCTGGAGCTTCTGCGGTTTCATCTTGCTTAGCTTGTTGCGCCTTCTTGGCTTTAGCACGAGCTATAGCTGCAGCGACAGCATCTTTCTTTGCGTCGCCAGAGCTTTTAACCGGAGCTTCACTTTCGGTTTGAGCAGCTGATTCCGCTTGCTGAGCTTTCTTCGCTTTAGCGCGAGCAATCGCAGCGGCGACTGCATCTTTCTTGGCATCACCAGTACTTTCAGCAAGAGCATCAGAAGCAGATTCCGCTTGCTGCGCCTTCTTCGCTTTGGCACGCGCGATAGCTGCAGCAACCGCATCTTTCTTAGCATCGCCAGAGCTTTCAGCTGGAGCATCAGAAGCAGATTCCGCTTGCTGCGCCTTCTTCGCTTTGGCACGCGCGATAGCTGCAGCAACGGCGTCTTTCTTAGTGTCGCCAGAGCTTTCGGTTGGAGCATCAGAAGTTGATTCTGCTTGCTGAGCCTTCTTCGCTTTAGCGCGAGCTATTGCGGCAGCGACTGCATCTTTCTTGCGATCACCAGAGCTTTTAGCCGGGGTATCAGCAGCAGCTTGTTGTGCCTTGCGTTCTCGAGCTTGTCGTTTACGCTCTTCACGTAGCTTCGACATTTCAGAGTTGTCTGGTTCAGCACCGTCTGCTTTCTGAGCCGCAGCTTGTTTCGCTTTTGCTTTAGCAATCGCAGCTGCAACCGCAGGTTTCACTGCTGGCTCTTCATTTGGAACCTGATCCGCAGCGGCTTTTTGTGCTTTAACACGAGCAATCGCGGCAGCAATTGCATCGTCACCGTCTGCCGCTTTCATGTCTTTGCGACGATTATCCGCGGCTTTCTTGAAGCGGTTTTCGCGTTCTGCCTTGTCACGCTCCATACGAGCGTTTTTCTCTTCGAAACGAACTTTGGCGCGCTCTGCGGCCGTCGCTTCGTCTTTTCTTGTTTTGATTTCGGCTTTTGCTTGGCGATAGTACTGAACGAGCGGGATTTCACTTGGGCAGACAAACGCACAAGCACCACATTCAATACAGTCTTTAATATTTAGCTCTTCGCACTTGTCCAGCTCATTGGCTTTCGCGTGCCATTGCAGCTGTTGAGGCAGTAGAGAGGCAGGGCAAGCTTCGGCACATGCACTGCATCGAATACATTCCATCTCGTAAGTGCTTGGTGAAATCTCACGACGCGTTGGTGCTAAAATACAGTTCGATGTTTTAGTGATTGGCACATTGGCGTGTGGCAGGGTGAAACCCATCATAGGGCCACCCAAAATCAAACGCGGCAGCTTTTTATCGGCTTTGTAGCCAAACTCTTCAAGCAACTCATGTACTGGTGTGCCGAGCAGCGCCCAAACGTTACGAGGCTGCTTAAAGGTTTTTCCGGTTAAAGTCACAACGCGGTTAACGACAGGTTCACCGTCGACTACTGCTCTTTTAATCGAGTAGAGAGAGCCGACGTTTTGAACCAATACACCAATGTCCGCAGGAATACCGCCAGCAGGCACCTCTTTGTTAGTGAGGATCTTGATGAGTTGCTTCTCACCACCAGAAGGGTACTTGGTTGGGATAACACGAATGACGATGTCTTTGTTTTTCGCTGCTATTTCAAGTGCTTTTATTGCATCAGGTTTATTGTCTTCAATACCGATAACGGTCAGCTTTGGTTGAAGGATATGTTCAACCACTTCAATGCCTTTTAATACTTCTTCGGCATGTTCTTGAAGTAACTTGTCATCAGAGGTGATGTAAGGTTCACATTCAGCAGCGTTGACGATCAAAATGTCGGTACGACCAAGGCCTGACTGAAGCTTTTTCGCGGTAGGGAAGCCTGCGCCGCCCATACCCGAAATACCAGCTTGGCGAATTACATCAAGCAGTTCGTCTGAGGTCTTGGTCGAAAAGTCTTCAACTGTTTTTTTTTCAATCCAAGTGTCTAAACCGTCAGGTTTAATAACCACACTGAGTTCGCTTAAGCCCGAAGGGTGAGCCGTGGTTCTTGGTTCGATAACGGTAATCACACCCGATGTTGGTGCGTGTACCGGCAACGTAAAACCCGTGTCCAAGGCTGTCAGTTGTTGGCCTTTTAGCACGGTGTCACCAGCAGCAACCAATAAGTTACCTGGCTTGCCGATGTGTTGTTTTACAGGAAGAACGATTTCTTCAGGAAGCCTTGCATGAACGATGTCAGTGGTATTGGATTGTTTCTTGTTTTCAGCAGGGTGCACGCCGCCCGGGAAGTTCCAAATAGAGCCCGTGCGAATTTGTTCAATTAAAGAGATCATACTAACCCTACGCCTTAGGCTCTGACGCAGCCGCATCAGTCGCTTGGTTAGTGATATCAGTAACAGGAATGATGTTCATCTGCCATTTCCAATTATCAGTCGTTGTTGCCACTGGAATCATTTCGATACAGTCAGTAGGGCACGGTGCGACACATAGATCACAACCTGTACATTCATCTTTAATTACTGTGTGTAGAGCCTTGGTGCCACCAACAATGGCGTCAACCGGACAGGCTTGAATACACTTGGTACAGCCGATACACATATCTTCATGAATGAAAGCAACGGTTTTTACTTTGTTATCTAAGTCATGAGCGGAGTCTTCAACTTCTACGCCCATTAAGTCTGCTAGCTTCTCAATGGTTGCTTGTCCGCCAGGAGGACATTTGTTGATCTTGTCTCCGTTAGCGATCGCCTCTGCGTATGGACGACAGCCTGGGTAGCCACATTGGCCACATTGAGTTTGCGGTAAAATGGTGTCGATTTGATCAACGATAGGGTCGGCTTCTACTTTAAATCGGATAGAAGCAAAGCCCAAAATAGCGCCAAAAACAGCGGCTAAAACGGCTAGCGCAATGATCGCAATTAAAATGGTACTCATGCTTATTTCACCAACCCAGTAAAGCCCATAAATGCCAGGGACATTAGGCCTGCTGTGATCATCGCAATCGATGCGCCTTTGAATGGCATTGGAACATCAGCAACCGTAATACGTTCACGCATCGCAGCGAATAGGATAAGAACAAGAGAGAACCCCACCGCAGCGCCGAAACCATAGATGATCGACTGAATGAAGTTGTGGTTTTCATTGATGTTCAAAAGCGCCACACCTAACACCGCGCAGTTGGTGGTGATAAGAGGCAGGAAGATACCCAACAGGCGGTATAGAGTCGGGCTGGTTTTGTGAACGACCATTTCCGTAAATTGAACGACCACCGCGATAACCAAGATGAAACTCATGGTACGCAGGTATTCAATACCCAGAGGGGTAAGGATGTAGGTTTCTACTAGGTATGCAGATACCGACGCTAACGTCAGAACGAAAGTCGTCGCGAGGCCCATGCCAATCGCAGTCTCCAGCTTCTTGGAGACTCCCATAAATGGACATAGCCCTAAAAACTTCACTAGCACAAAGTTATTGACCAGCACTGTGCCAACCAGCAACAAAAGGTATTCGGTCATAATGGATTAATTCTTGAGATTCCGATCCCGATATTATCCTGCTTTGCTCACCTAATAACAACCAAGGATCACTAGGGATTTAGACACTTGGTGAAAAAAACATCAGGTAATCGTTTGATTGTTAAAAGTCACACTAAGTATAGACGGCCAATTTTTACTTGCTGAGACACGTTTATAGCAGTGGCTAAATTGGATCTTTAATGAATGGAGACAGATCTTAGCACTAGCGACAAGGCAACAATCGTTGGTTCTTTGGGTGCAGGTTTATCCCAAGGAATCGTAAAAGGGGACAGTATAAGAAAAAGAATAAAAGGCATCAAAACGCAAAAAGCCGTATCGAGTGATACGGCTTCTTTAAATTTGGCTCCCCTTGCAAGACTTGAACTTGCGACATACGGATTAACAGTCCGCCGTTCTACCAACTGAACTAAAGGGGAATTACTTGTGAACGGCGAGAATTCTAATAACAGTCCGTTTTTCTGTCAACAAAAAATAGCAGAAAAAAGTAAGATAAAAAACTTTACTTTCTTGAACACCTTATTGGATTTAGCTTGGATGTAGTTATCCACCAAAATTGTGGATAAGTGTGTGTGTTAAACTTTAATAACAATAATTGAAATAAATCTAAAAATGTAACAAATGCAGCTAATCGTATGTATTTTAAGGAATTATTTAGAGATGTCGCTATTGTATAACTTTTTTAGATTACAGCGATAACAGTAAAATAGGCGGTATTTTTAGATTTTTTGGGGAAAAGTAGTGGATTAAAAATAGAGTAATTTAGCTGAAGAGATCTTGCAGGGGCACGGATAATACCAAGTTCTAAACGTAAAAGCTATAACTGATATCGAGTCTTAAGAAGCATTTCTCTAGATAATAGTTGCAACAACACTCCTCCTAGAGTGACAATGACCTGATTAAAAAAACAGTATGGAAATGGCGACCTATGAGTAAACTCTTTGACTTGGTATCGGACTACAGCCCGTCTGGGGACCAGCCGACAGCGATAACCAAATTACTAGACGGATTAGATTCTGGTTTGGCACATCAAACGCTATTAGGGGTAACGGGCTCAGGTAAAACCTTTACGCTTGCCAACGTCATTTCCCAATCTCAAAGACCTGCGATCTTGTTAGCGCCGAATAAGACGTTGGCCGCTCAACTTTATGGTGAAATGAAATCTTTTTTCCCCAATAACGCCGTAGAGTATTTTGTTTCTTACTACGATTACTACCAACCAGAAGCCTATGTGCCGACCACAGACACATTCATCGAGAAAGATGCGTCTGTGAATGCCCATATCGAACAAATGAGGCTTTCGGCAACCAAGGCCTTGCTTGAACGAAAAGACGCCATTATCGTCGCGTCTGTATCGGCTATCTACGGTTTGGGTGATCCTAAGTCTTACTTGAAGATGATGCTTCACTTGAGTCGCGGTGAGGTTATGGACCAACGTGACATCTTACGCCGCTTAGCTGAACTTCAATATTCGAGAAATGATGTCGCCTTTGAACGTGGTCAGTTCCGTGTTCGTGGTGAGGTCATTGATATCTTCCCTGCTGAATCTGACCAAGATGCAGTGCGAATCGAAATGTTCGATGATGAAGTCGACTGTATAAGCATCTTTGATCCCCTGACTGGCGCAATTAAACAAAGAGATTTACCGCGCTTTACCGTTTACCCCAAAACTCACTATGTAACGCCGAGGGAGAAAATCCTTGAGGCGATTGAGAACATTAAAGATGAACTTCGAGACCGAGCTCAATACCTAAAGGACAACAACAAGCTTTTGGAAGAGCAGCGTATTTCTCAGAGAACTCAATTTGATATCGAGATGATGACGGAACTTGGTTTCTGCTCCGGTATCGAAAACTATTCACGATACTTGAGTGGTCGTGAAGAAGGGGAAGCGCCTCCGACATTATTTGATTACTTGCCTGATGATGGCCTGTTGATTATCGATGAGTCACACGTGACTGTACCGCAAATTGGCGCCATGTATAAAGGTGATCGCTCTCGTAAAGAGACTCTGGTTGAATTTGGTTTCCGCCTGCCTTCTGCATTGGATAACCGCCCAATGAAATTTGACGAGTTTGAATCGATAGCTCCGCAGACTATTTTTGTATCAGCAACGCCAGGCAACTACGAGATCGAAAAGTCAGATGGTGAAATTGCTGATCAAGTCGTGCGTCCGACAGGTCTTTTAGACCCAGTTATTGAAGTAAGGCCTGTGTCGACTCAAGTTGATGACCTGTTGTCTGAAATCAGAATACGCTCAGTGAAAGAAGAGCGTGTTTTGGTCACAACATTGACTAAGAGAATGGCGGAAGACTTAACTGAATACCTAAGTGAGCATGGTGTTAAGGTTCGCTACTTGCACTCAGATATCGATACGGTTGAGCGTGTAGAGATCATTCGAGATCTACGTCTGGGTGAGTTTGACGTGTTAGTGGGTATTAACTTACTTCGAGAAGGGTTGGATATGCCTGAAGTGTCGCTGGTGGCAATTCTTGATGCAGATAAAGAGGGTTTTTTGCGTTCTGAACGTTCTCTTATTCAAACCATTGGTCGAGCCGCACGTAACTTGGAAGGTCGAGCTATCTTGTATGGTGATTCGATTACCAAATCAATGAGAAAGGCGATTGATGAAACTGATCGTCGTAGAGAAAAACAACAAGCTTACAATGAAGAGCAAGGTATTACGCCGCAAGCGCTTAAACGTAATATTAAAGACATTATGGAGCTGGGCGACCTAACTAAGTCGAAACAGCAGCGACAATCTAAGCAGGTTCCACTATCGAAAGTTGCCGAGCCTTCAGAAAATTACACAGTGCTTACGCCGCAGCAGCTCGATAAAGAGATCAGTAAGCTAGAAGCTGCGATGTATCAACATGCTCAGAACTTGGAATTTGAATTAGCGGCTCAAAAGCGTGATGAGATAGAGCAGTTGAGAAAGCAGTTCATTACCAACAGCTAATCTCACCCTTATTCATGAAGTTCATACCGGAAAAGTCTAAAGTAGAAAGTGTTCAGACAAAAAAACAGCCAGTAGTAAATGTTCTACTGGCCTACGTTTGTGAACAATGAGTCCACTAACAACGTCAGTTGGCTAGGTGACCCGAAGGTCAATTTAGCCGCTGCATCGTTCGTGCCATGTAGCTAATACATTGATTATTTGAAGCAGGCAAAGAAATACAGTACAAATGCTGTGGTTGATTTGCATAATGCAAAGCGGAATGCGATTATAATAAGAAATGCAAATTATAAATGGCTAGGATATGCAATCAAAAACGCTAGATAACAAATCAAAGTATTTGTTGATGGTGGAGGATACGGCTTCGGTCGCAGCTTTATATCGCTCTTATCTGACACCGCTCGAAATTGATATCAACATTGTCGGTACAGGTCGCGATGCAATTGAGAGTTTGAATCATCGAATCCCAGATCTAATTTTGTTAGATCTGCGTCTTCCTGATATGACGGGCATGGACGTGCTGTTTGCAGTAAAACAAAAATACCCTGAAGTGCCCGTTATCTTCATGACGGCTCACGGTTCTATTGATACTGCTGTAGAAGCCATGCGTCATGGTTCTCAAGACTTCCTTATCAAACCGTGTGAAGCCGACCGACTCCGTATTACGGTGAATAACGCGATTCGTAAAGCCACCAAGCTTAAAAACAGCTCGGAGCATCCAGGGAGCCAAAACTATCAAGGCTTCATTGGTAGTAGCCAAACCATGCAGCAGGTTTACCGAACCATCGATTCTGCCGCATCAAGTAAGGCGAGTATTTTTATCACAGGTGAAAGTGGTACTGGTAAAGAAGTATGTGCAGAAGCCATTCATGCAGCGAGTAAGCGTGGTGATAAGCCTTTCATCGCCATCAACTGTGCGGCAATTCCTAAAGACTTGATTGAAAGTGAGCTGTTTGGCCACGTCAAAGGTGCCTTTACGGGCGCGGCAACCGATCGCCAAGGTGCTGCTGAACTTGCTGATGGCGGAACTTTGTTCCTCGATGAGCTGTGTGAGATGGACCTTGAACTGCAAACCAAGCTTCTGCGTTTTATCCAAACGGGTACTTTTCAAAAAGTCGGCTCTTCGAAGATGAAGAGTGTGGACGTTCGTTTTGTTTGTGCAACCAACCGTGACCCTTGGAAAGAAGTACAAGAAGGTCGCTTTAGAGAAGATTTATACTATCGTTTATACGTGATCCCTCTTCACTTGCCGCCACTGCGTGAGCGTGGGGAAGATGTCATCGAGATCGCATACTCGCTACTAGGCTACATGTCGGTTGAGGAAGGTAAGGCTTTCGTACGCTTTGCTCAGGAAGTGCTTGATCGCTTTAATCAATACGAGTGGCCGGGTAACGTTCGTCAGCTACAAAATGTGTTGCGAAACGTGGTGGTATTGAATAATGGTAAAGAGATTACTCTGAACATGCTCCCACCTCCACTGAACCAGCCGATTGAGAATCGTCTGCGGTTGAAAGAGAAACAGAATGAAGACATCACGGTAAAAGATATTTTCCCATTGTGGATCACTGAGAAAACGGCAATCGAACAAGCCATTAAAGCGTGTGACGGTAATATCCCTCGCGCGGCTGGTTTCTTGGATGTCAGTCCATCAACGATTTACCGTAAATTGCAAACGTGGAATGCGAAGCCGTAATTACCAAACAATAAGAACGAACGATGATGAAAGTATTAAATCAGCAAAAAGTTGATGAGCTTGCCGGTGAAATAGGGCAAGAGAATGTTCCGGTGTTGCTGGAGATCTTTTTAGGTGAATTGAAGGGATACTACGAGCACTTGGAGCTAAATAAAGATACCGATACGTCCAAGTATTTGGCCGATATCAGTCATGCATTGAAGAGCAGTGCTGCGAGTTTTGGTGCTGATTCTTTGTGTAGTTTCGCCATTAGCTTAGATGCAAAAGTTAAGCAAGCGTTGCCAGTGACAGAGGTGGATTTTAAAGATATGCAAGAACTTCTGTTATCAACGTACACGGAATATCAGCAGTTGATGACTGATCTCTAAAACGGTTGATGATATAAGCGGGTATTAAAAAGGAGCATAACGCTCCTTTTTTGCTTTTACTGGTCTCTGTCGTTTATTCCGAGCTATAAGCTATGTGCATTAAGCTAGTTGAGCCCGAATCGCTTGTTGAAGTTTTAAACGGTCATGTCGCCAATCTCGGTTAGGAGAGGCAAGGTCGGTGGTCACGCAGTTCCAAAGTCCTTCAAGTTCAGGGTGCGGCGCATTACCCAGCACGATATCAATTTTTCTCGCTTTGCAGGTACGTTCACACCATTCAAGCTGTTCTTGAAGCGTCATTTTTCCTGCAGGGCCATGTTCTGGCGAAAGGTTTTCGATGAAGATAACCTTAGCCTTGGTGTTCTCAGCAATGGCTTTCCCAATCTCAGGAAGGAGAAGAGGGGGCATAACACTGGTCAGGAAGCTGCCAGGGCCAAGAACGATACAGTCGGCTTGTTCTACGGCTGCAACGGCTTC
This sequence comes from Vibrio toranzoniae, assembly GCF_024347655.1. NCBI lineage: Bacteria > Pseudomonadati > Pseudomonadota > Gammaproteobacteria > Vibrionales > Vibrionaceae > Vibrio > Vibrio toranzoniae. Next base: position 993,326 of record NZ_AP025514.1, read on the forward strand.
TTTGGTTGCCGGCACTTCTGGAGACAAGTCCATCATGCGCAGTTTTTCTGTCATGTCGTCAACGTTGGTTTCCCCCGTAACCCAGCGACCATCCATTGATAACGCTGTGAGATCGGAAGGATGCTCTGTCATCGGGACGATATTGACATCAACCTTGAGCATATTTCGAATTAGGTTAATTGCTTCTAGTGGGCGAACAGAGAGGTTGTCTAATGCTGTGAGCATCAGGTTACCCAGGTTGTGGCCGTCCAGTTCACCTTGACCGCGAAAACGGTACTCAAACATCATCGAACTGATGGAAGGTTCGGTGATCAATTGGTTGATGCAGTTACGAGTGTCTCCCCAAGCGATGCCCCCTTGGCAGTCTCGAATTCGTCCGGTTGAACCACCGTTATCTGTTGTTGCGACAATGCCAGTCGCATTGCTACCAAAGTCTTTTAATGCAGCAAGCATACGACCTAAGCCATGGCCTCCACCGATTGCTACGACTTTCTTTGATGAATAAATGTTCATTTTTTGTTCTATTAAATTATTACTAACTATAATTTAGGTTAAATGCTTCTTGTCAGATACCTAACAAGAGTTAATTTGAGGGTTTGGTACATTTTTTTTGTTGATATGACCCGTTTTTGGTTATCAAAGCTAGATTCACGTACAAATATTAAGTATTTTATTACTCAGCTACTGTACGTATAAATATAACGTGCAGTTGCCATAACTCCGAGCTCTCGCATGCTAAGTCGCACAGTGGTATTTGCTGTACCGATACGCCTCAAGAGCCAGTGACATGTTGTCACAAGGGCTTAATTGGAAATGATTAAGCCTCCCGTGTTTGGAAAGGTGTTCCGTGGCGCAACAATTCGAAGATAGATTCCATCGCAAATTTTATTATTTGCGCTTGTCGGTTACAGACGTCTGTAACTTTAAATGTACTTACTGCTTGCCGGATGGTTATAAACCGTCAGGGCAGAAAAACTCGTCTTTTTTAAGTGTTCCCGAGATCAAACGCATTGTAAAAGCGTTTGCAGATTGTGGTACCTCAAAGATCCGCATTACAGGCGGAGAGCCGAGCCTGCGTAAAGACTTTCCTGAAATCATACATACCGTTGCTTCTACTCCAGGCATCGAAAAAGTAGCCACGACAACTAATGGCTACCGCATGGAGAAACAAGTAGGGCAGTGGCGTGATGCTGGTTTAACCCATATAAACGTGAGCGTGGATAGTTTAGATTCACGTATGTTCCATCAGATCACTGGTGAGAATAAGTTTACTGAGGTTATGCGAGGCATTGATAAAGCGTTTGAGGTTGGCTACGAACAAGTCAAAGTCAACGTTGTATTGATGAAAGACCTCAACAGTCAGGAATTACCAGCCTTCCTTAATTGGATCAAAGACAAACCTATTCAATTACGTTTTATCGAGCTGATGAAAACCGGCGAGATGGACGAGTTGTTCGATAAACACCATGTCTCTGGCGTTGCGATTCGCAATCAGCTTATTGCTAACGGTTGGCTGTTAAAAGTCAAAGCTGTTAACGATGGCCCAGCACAAGTGTTTGTCCACCCTGACTACAAGGGTGAAATTGGTTTGATTATGCCTTACGAGAAAGACTTCTGTGAGAGTTGTAACCGACTGCGTGTATCTGCGATCGGTAAGCTTCATCTATGTCTGTTTGGCGACCACGGTGTTGAACTGAGAGATCTGTTGCAAGAAGATCGACAAGAGCAAGCGCTCATCGATCGTATTCAGGCTCAGCTTCAAACCAAGTCCGTTAGCCACTTCTTGCATGATGGCAACAGCGGTATGACTCCAAACTTGGCGTCAATCGGCGGTTAACCCGCTACACACTCTAAAGCATTTTATCGCTCAGCTTATTTAGGCTGGGCGAATCAGTCTAGGGTGTGTTGCTCTTTCGAGCTGATTTTTGCAGCGAGTTGCTGGGTATTTATACAAGGCAGAGGCTTTGATGTGTAGCTAGCCTACATGAGAAGCCGATAACGTAGTAGAAATGACCAGCAAACGCTGCCCGAAGGGTTCGGCTAAAAGCGTTTTACTCTTTGTTGAGGGAGATTTGCTTAGAATGACTAGGCTACTTCCCCCTCGCCGCGATTAAAACGCTTTTATCTCGAACAAAATTTAATCACGAAAGGTCAACACGCCCTAATAATTGAAAAGTTTATATAGGTGAACAAATGGGTCACGCAGAAAGCAAATTTCAAGCAGCAAACATTGCAGTACTAACCGTTTCAGATACGCGTACAGAAGAAAATGATACGTCAGGTGGTTATCTAGCTGAGCATGCTAAAGAAGCCGGCCACAACGTGGTTGATAAGCAAATCGTTATCGACGACATGTATAAGATCCGCGCTATCGTATCTCAGTGGATTGCTGATGACAGCGTACAAGCGATCATGATTACTGGTGGTACGGGTTTTACGTCTCGAGACAGCACACCTGAAGCGCTTAAGCCTTTGTTCGATAAAGAAGTAGAGGGTTTTGGTGAGCTATTCCGTCAAGTGTCTTACGAAGAGATCGGTACATCGACAATTCAATCTCGTGCGATTGCGGGTTTTGCTAACCACACGGTTATCTTTGCAATGCCAGGCTCTACGGGTGCATGCCGCACAGGTTGGACTAAGATCATCAAGCAACAGATGGATGCGAGCCACCGTCCTTGTAACTTTATGCCACACCTTTCTGTATAAGGCGGTTTGAGTATGAGCCAATTTACACACATTAACGCGTCTGGCGAAGCGAACATGGTCGATGTATCGGCTAAAGCGGAAACGGTACGCGAAGCAAGAGCGGAAGCGTTCGTTCAAATGTCGGCAGAAACGCTTGAGCTGATTGTCTCTGGTAGTCATCATAAAGGTGATGTTTTCGCAACGGCGCGCATTGCTGGTATCCAAGCGGCTAAGAAGACATGGGATCTGATTCCACTGTGTCATCCTTTGCTACTGACTAAAGTAGAAGTTCAGCTTGAAGCAATCAAATCTGAAAACAAGGTTCGTATCGAATCTGTCTGTAAGCTTGCGGGTAAGACAGGTGTAGAGATGGAGGCACTGACCGCAGCTTCGGTCGCTGCGTTGACTATTTACGATATGTGTAAAGCTGTTCAGAAAGACATTGTTATCGAGAACGTACGCCTGTTAGAGAAGACGGGTGGTAAATCAGGTCACTTCAAGGTGGAATCATGATTACAGTACTTTTCTTTGCTCAAACTCGTGAACTGGTTGGTGTGGACAGCGTGGAAGTTGATGCACAGTTCAAGACGATTGAAGCGATTCGTAGCCACCTTGTAGAACAAGAAGGGAAATGGGATATTGCATTGGAAGAGGGCAAGCTTCTCGCTGCGCTTAACCAATCCATCGTACCTTTGACTACGGAAGTGAAAGATGGCGATGAAGTCGCTTTTTTCCCTCCAGTAACTGGAGGCTAAGTATGAATGATTCTCGAGCTATTGATCCAAGAGTATTAGTGACTGCTGAAGACTTTTCTGTGGGTGATGAATACGACTACTTGGCTCAAGGTACAGCTGCTGGAGCGGTAGTGACGTTTGTTGGTAAAGTTCGCGACATGAATCTTGGCGACAATGTGATTGGTTTGTCTTTGGAGCATTACCCTGGCATGACAGAGAAGTCGCTGAGCGAGATCTGTGATCAAGCTGAAGCGCGCTGGCCTATTCAGAAGATGCGAGTGATTCACCGCGTTGGTGACCTAGATATCGGTGATCAGATTGTTTACGTTGGTGTATCCAGTGCACACCGCGGTTCAGCCTTTGAAGCCTGTGAGTTTGTTATGGATTTCCTCAAAACCAAAGCACCGTTTTGGAAAAAAGAACGTACTACCGAGGCGACTCGTTGGGTTGATTCTCGAGATTCAGATGCAAAAGCTGCGGAGCGTTGGGGAAAGTAAGCCTCTCAACATTGTGTTTGATCCAGAAGTAAACAGTAGAAAGCCGACGATTAACGTCGGCTTTTTTTGTGGATACTATAAAGTTTTTGTATAAAAAACGTGGTCCTAATAAATAATTACTCGGCTAGATTGCATGTAAATTCAAGGGTTTATTTGGTCTGGATTGGTGCGTCGCTTTATCCGTTTTAGTGCAGAGCACTATGCTGTTTTGTTTAAAGTGATGACCCTCACAAATAGTGCAGTCTGTTTAGGTGATATGTGATATGCAATTAGATTTAATGTGGCATTAATGTTAATTTTCTGGCGGTGTTATAGGACAAGATGCTAAAAAAAAGTATCAATACAGATACATCAACACTAAAGGCTGTTTCTTAATAAAGTTACTCTGTGTAATTCACTACGCATTAGGTTTTTATTAGATATTTACACTGATATCATGAATATTTTGGGAAATTCTCCGATTTTTTGCGACATGTTAATAGCAAATTACTTCAATGATTGATAGTGTGAGCCGCAATCTTTGTAAGGTTTTAGGTTTTAATGCTTAATATTTGAGCTAAATACATCTAAATCACTGCCTTTCAGTGAGCCGAACAAAGAAGTCATGGATGCAATACAAAAAACTTGGAGTTTATTAAATGTACAAGAATAAAATCACTCAAGCCCTTCTTCTAGGTGCAGGTCTGGCAGTGGCTGCCACTTCTACTCTTTCTATCGCTGCTGACGTTCCAGCAGGTACAGAACTAGCAAAAGTTCAGGAACTGGTCCGCGGTAACGGTACTGAAGTTGCGACTATCGACCCTCACAAATCTCAAGGTGTACCAGAATCTCACGTAATTCGTGATCTTCTAGAAGGTCTAGTGAACCAAGACGGCGAAGGTAACACTATCCCAGGGGTAGCCGAAAGTTGGGAAACGACAGACAACAAAACATTCACTTTCCACCTACGTAAAGATGCAAAATGGTCTAACGGCGATCCTGTAACAGCTGAAGATTTCGTTTACAGTTGGCAACGTGCAGTCGATCCTGCCACAGCTTCTCCATACGCTTGGTACATGGAATATACCAAGATGGTGAACGCGAAAGACATCGTAGCGGGTAAGAAAGACAAGAGTGAACTCGGCGTTAAAGCTGTAGATGAATACACGCTTGTTGTTGAATTAGAAACAGCGGTACCATACTTCGTAATGATGATGGGCCATACCACAGTGAAGCCAGTGCATAAGGCAACTGTTGAAAAATACGGTGACCAATGGACTAAGCCAGACCACTTCGTTGGTAACGGTGCATTTGTTCCAAATCAATGGGTCGTTAATGAGCGTCTTGAGTTAGTTCGTAATGAAAATTACTGGGATAACGATCATACCGTTCTTAATAAAGTAACGTTCCTACCAATCGAAAATCAAGTAGCGGAAATGAACCGCTTCCTATCTGGCGAAATCGATTTCACATACGAACTTCCAGTAGAGCACTTCAAGCGTCTTAAGAAAGAACACGCTGAAGATGTATCGGTAGCGGGTAACCTATGTACTTACTACTACATCTTTAACACTAAGAAAGCACCATTTGATGATGTTCGTGTACGTAAGGCTATCTCTTACGCAATTGATCGTAATATCGTAAGTGACGCAATCCTAGCGCAAGGTCAAAAACCAGCTTACTTCCTAACGCCTGAAATTACAGCGGGCTTCAATCCTGAGCTACCAGTTTACGGTAAGATGTCTCAAAAAGAGCGTAACGCAGAAGCAGAACGTCTTCTTGAAGAAGCAGGTTACGGTAAAGATAACCCACTTAAATTCAACCTACTTTACAACACTTCAGAGAACCACAAGAAGATTGCTGTAGCGCTAGGTTCTATGTGGAAGAAAACACTGGGTCTTTCTGTAACACTTGAGAACCAAGAGTGGAAAACGTACCTATCTTCTAAAGATTCTGGTGACTTCGAAGTAGCACGTGCTGGTTGGTGTGGTGACTACAATGAAGCGTCTTCGTTCCTAACGCTAATGAAGAGTAATAACACTACCGGTGGTGTTCACTACGATAGCGCTGAGTACGACCAAATCATTGATAAAGCACTTAACTCTACATCAGCAGAAGAGCGTGAAGCACTTTACCTAGAAGCTGAGGCGTTAATGGCTAAAGATATGCCAATCGCTCCTATCTACCAATACGTGAAATCACGTCTACTGAACCCGCATGTCGGTGGCTTTCCAGCTAATAATGCGGAAGAGAAAATCTACTCAAAAGACCTCTATATCAAAGCTCAATAATAAGCGCTTCGATTATAAAAAGTTAATATAACTATAACGATACAGACACTACATGCACAGGGCGTGCATGTAGCGTTTTTCTAATTTTCATTGTCACAGACTGAAAGAGTGAGTTTATGTTTAAATTCATTATGAAAAGGATATTTGAAGCGATTCCAACCATGTTGGTGTTGATCACTATCTCTTTTTTTCTTATGCGTTTTGCTCCGGGCAATCCGTTTTCAAGCGAACGTCCATTACCGCCAGAGGTTATGGCGAACATCGAAGCAAAATATGGCTTAGATAAACCTGTATTTGAGCAGTACACCACGTACTTGACCAATATTCTACAAGGTGATTTTGGCCCTTCGTTCAAATATTTAGATTACTCTGTTAACGAGTTAATCTCGGTTGCACTTCCCGTATCGGCAAAGGTAGGCCTTGTTGCTTTTATCTTTACGTTATTAATGGGGGTTACCATAGGGACGATAGCCGCGCTGAAGCACAACACCTGGGTTGATTACACCATAATGTCGACCGCCATGCTCGGTGTTGTAATGCCTTCGTTTGTATTGGCTCCAGCTCTTATCTATGTGTTTTCTTTACACTTAAATCTTTTTCCTGCCGGTGGTTGGCTCGATGGGTCGGCTAAATATCTCGTGCTACCGGTTATTGCGATGTCTCTTCTATATGTAGCAACCTTTGCTCGTATCACTCGCGGGAGCATGATCGAAACCTTAAATAGTAACTTTATCCGTACTGCTCGAGCTAAAGGTCTAAGCTACCGTTATATTGTTCTTAAACATGCACTTAAGCCGGCAATGCTACCTGTTGTTTCATACATGGGACCAGCGTTTGTCGGTATCATTACAGGTTCAGTTGTTGTAGAAACCATCTTCGGCTTACCAGGTATCGGCAAGCTGTTTGTTAACGCCGCGTTTAACCGTGACTACTCGCTAGTAATGGGTGTAACCATCTTGATTGGTTTCCTATTCATCTTGTTCAACGCAATTGTTGATATTTTACTAGCGCTTATTGACCCGAAAATTCGCTACTAACAGGGACGCATGGTTATGTTGAATAAAAAAGAAAATTTAGAAGCGATCGAAAACTTCTCTGAGAGTTTGGAAATTGAAGGTCGTAGCTTATGGCAGGATGCACGTATTCGTTTTATGCGAAATAAAGCCGCAATGATCAGTCTGTTCATTCTAACGATTATGGTGCTATCGGTAATCTTTTTACCGATGCTGGCACAGCATGCTTACGATGACACTGATTGGTACGCAATGCACGTAGGTCCAAATGCTGATCACTGGTTTGGTACCGACAGCTTAGGTCGTGACCTATATGTTCGTACGATGATTGGTGGCCGTATCTCTCTTATGGTGGGTGTGATGGGCGCATTCGTAGCGGTACTGATCGGTACGCTTTACGGTGCTGCTTCAGGCTTCATTGGTGGTCGTACTGACCGAGTGATGATGCGTATCCTAGAGATCTTATACGCGGTGCCATTCATGTTCCTAGTGATCGTATTGGTAACGTTCTTTGGCCGTAATATTGTACTTATCTTTGTTGCTATCGGCGCGATTGCTTGGCTCGACATGGCGCGTATTGTACGTGGCCAAACATTGAGTTTACGCAGTAAAGAGTTCATTGAAGCTGCGCACGTATGTGGTGTCAGCAAATGGAAAATCATTACACGTCATATCGTACCGAACGTATTGGGTATTGTTGCGGTTTACTCAACGCTACTGATTCCAAGCATGATCCTTACAGAATCATTCTTATCTTTCCTTGGTCTTGGGGTTCAAGAGCCTATGACAAGTTGGGGCGCGCTGTTACAAGAAGGTTCGCAAACAATGGAAGTTGCTATTTGGCAACTGGCATTCCCTGCGGCATTCATGGTAGTCACGTTGTTCTGCTTTAACTACGTAGGTGATGGTCTGCGCGATGCGCTTGATCCAAAAGACAGATAACGAAATAGCAATCAAAAGCTATAAAAGATTAAGGAAGCAATAATGAGCTTATTAGATGTCAAAGATCTGCGCGTCGAATTTACCACTCAAGATGGTATTGTCACTGCAGTAAATGATCTGAATTTCTCACTCAACCAAGGCGAAACGCTAGGTATCGTGGGTGAGTCAGGTTCGGGTAAATCTCAAACGGTATTTGCACTGATGGGACTGCTGGCGAAGAACGGCATCATCTCAGGCAGTGCAAAGTTTGAAGGCAATGAAATTCTCAATCTGCCAGAGAAAGAACTTAACAAGGTTCGCGCCGAACAGATCGCAATGATCTTTCAAGATCCAATGACCTCACTGAACCCTTACATGAAAGTAAGTGATCAGTTGATGGAAGTACTTATGCTGCATAAAGGCGTGGGTAAAGCCGAAGCGTTTGAAGAATCAGTACGCATGCTTGAAGCGGTGAAAATCCCTGAAGCTCGCAAGCGTATTACTATGTATCCGCATGAGTTCTCTGGCGGTATGCGTCAGCGTGTGATGATTGCAATGGCGTTATTGTGTCGTCCAAAACTACTGATTGCTGATGAACCAACAACCGCTTTGGATGTAACTATTCAAGCGCAAATCATGGAATTGCTGAACGAATTGAAAGATGAGTTTAATACGGCAATTATCATGATTACCCATGATTTGGGGGTGGTTGCGGGTTCTTGTGAAAAAGTACTTGTGATGTACGCCGGTCGTACCATGGAATACGGTACGGTTGATGAAATTTTCTACGAGCCAAGCCACCCATACGCCGAAGGCTTACTGAAAGCGATTCCTCGTTTGGATACCGAAGGTGAAATTCTACCGACGATTCCAGGTAACCCTCCTAACTTACTTCGCCTGCCTACAGGTTGTCCTTATCAGGATCGTTGTCACCGTGTAATGGACCGTTGTAAGCAAGAAGCACCAATTTTGCAGCCATTTGCAAAAGATCGTCAGCGTGCTTGTTTTTCTGATTGGGAGACTTGGACAAAATGAGTAAAGAATTACTATTAGATATTAAAGACCTGAAAGTTCACTTTAGCATCGCGGCTAAGTCAGCTTGGCCATGGGCGAAACCATCAAATCTTAAAGCGGTTGATGGTGTAGATGTTCATCTTTACGAAGGTGAAACGCTGGGCGTAGTCGGTGAGTCAGGTTGTGGAAAATCAACGTTTGCACGCGCTATTATCGGATTGGTTGAAGCAACTGACGGTCAAGTAATGTGGTTAGGTCAAGACTTAACTAAGATGCAAGAAGTGAAGCGTCGTGAGACTCGTAAAGAAATTCAGATGATCTTCCAAGATCCGCTAGCGTCGCTGAACCCACGTATGTCAGTAGGCGACATTATTGCCGAGCCTCTACAAACTTTCTATCCAGAGCTTTCTAAACAGGAAGTGAAGGACAGAGTTAAAGAGATGATGGCAAAGGTTGGTCTGCTGCCAAACGTAATCAACCGTTATCCGCATGAATTCTCTGGTGGTCAATGTCAGCGTATCGGTATTGCGCGTGCGCTTATTCTGAAGCCTAAGATGATCATCTGTGATGAACCTGTTTCAGCATTGGATGTGTCTATCCAAGCTCAAGTCGTAAATCTTCTTATGGAACTACAGAAAGAGTTAGGTTTGTCTTTGGTATTCATCGCACATGATTTGTCAGTGGTTAAACACATCTCTGACCGCGTGTTGGTGATGTATTTGGGTAATGCGGTAGAGCTGGGTGAATCGGATGCTTTATTCGCTGACCCCAAGCACCCGTACACCAAAGCCCTGATGTCTGCAGTTCCGATTCCAGATCCTCGCTTAGAGCGCAGCAAAACGATCCAGATGTTGGAAGGTGATTTACCATCGCCAATCAACCCGCCATCGGGTTGTGTGTTCCGTACTCGTTGCCCACAAGCAACCGAGATCTGCGCACAGACCAAGCCAACCATTCAAGGTAATGACGTACACGCAGTCTCTTGCTTGCATGTACAAGTCTAGAACCTATTGATATCGGTTCAGCCTGTGACAGGCTTAAGCGCAACTTATTGATGAGTTGCGCTTTTTTTGTATCTGAACAAACCTCCTTCAAATAATTCGAACAACTAAGCCAACTTATTCTAGTTTTGAAAAAATGGGCCTTTTTTATACTAGAGAAAAGATTTGCAAGGCAGAGGTTTAGATATGGGCAAGTTAGTTGAAGGTGTTTGGCACGATGTGTGGTACGACACCAAAGAAAACGGCGGTAAGTTCGTTCGTGAAGACGCAGGCTTTCGTCACTGGGTAGAGAATAAGCCGGACGCACAGTTTCAACCGGAAAGCGGCCGTTATCACTTATACGTATCATTGGCTTGTCCCTGGGCGCATCGCACTCTGATCTTCCGTGAGCTGAAAGGCCTAACCGATCATGTTGATGTGACGGTGGTTTGCCCTGATATGATGAGCGAAGGGTGGCAAATGGGGTTACCGGAACCTCTTTTCGGCCACACTCGTATGCACCAAATCTACACCCAAGCCAAACCGGACTATTCAGGAAGAGTAACAGTACCTGTTTTATGGGATAAGAAAACCAACACTATCGTGAGTAACGAGTCGTCTGAAATCATCCGAATGTTTAACTCAGAATTTAACGAGTTAACAGGCAACACGGATGATTACTATCCGTGGGAATTGGCGAGCAAGATTGATGAGTGGAACGATTATATCTATCCGAACATTAATAACGGCGTTTATCGTACCGGCTTTGCGACAACACAAGAAGCCTATGAAGAAGCGTATGACGCCTTATTTGAAGCGTTAGATAAAGTTGATGCTCATCTTAGCGAACACCGTTATCTGGCGGGTAATAAGATTACAGAAGCGGATTGGAGATTGTTTACCACTCTAGTTCGATTCGACGCAGTGTATGTGGGTCACTTCAAGTGTAACAAGCAGCGAATAGCGGATTACGCTAATATTCAGGGCTACCTGAAAGAGCTGTTTCAGGTCGAAGGTATTAAAGAAACAACTGATTTTTACCACATCAAACGTCACTATTATTACAGCCACACAGGTATTAACCCAACCCAAGTTGTGCCGAAAGGGCCTGCACTTGATTTAGAATCGGCCCATGGACGAGGTTAGATTAATCTTAAGAGTATCAAATAACCTCAAGCATTAGACATAAAAAAACCCTAGATAAGAATCTAGGGTTTTTGCTTTCTACAAAAGAAAAATTAGTTAATTACTTTTTCTTCAGCTTGAGCTGCTTGATCTGCTTGGATAGCCGTTAGAGCTACGGTGTAAACGATGTCGTCTACTAGAGCGCCACGAGACAAGTCATTTACTGGCTTGCGCATACCTTGAAGCATTGGACCGATAGACACTAGGTCTGCTGAACGCTGTACCGCTTTGTAAGTCGTGTTACCCGTGTTTAGGTCTGGGAATACGAATACTGTCGCTTTACCTGCAACTGGAGAGTTAGGCGCTTTAGAAGCAGCAACGTTTTCCATGATAGCGGCATCGTACTGTAGAGGGCCGTCAATCACTAGATCAGGACGTTTCTCTTGAGCAAGTTTGGTTGCTTCACGTACTTTATCTACATCTGCACCTTTACCAGATTCACCAGTAGAGTAAGAGATCATAGCAACGCGTGGGTCGATACCGAATGCCGCAGCAGAATCTGCAGATTGGATAGCGATTTCAGCAAGTTGTTCCGCTGTTGGATCTGGGTTGATCGCACAGTCACCGTATACAAGCACTTGATCAGGCAGAAGCATGAAGAAGATTGAAGATACGATAGAAGCATCAGGAGCCGTCTTGATGATCTGGAACGGAGGAACAATAGTGTTCGCCGTTGTGTGAACAGCACCAGAAACTAGACCGTCAACTTCACCCGCTTCGAGCATCATAGTGCCTAGGAATACAGAATCGTTTAGCTTTTCGCGAGCGACGACTTCAGTCATTCCTTTAGCGCCACGAAGTTCTACTAGACGAGCAACGTAGTTTTCGCGAACTGATGCAGAATCAATGATCTCAACGCCAGCGCCAAGCTCAACACCTTGCTGTGCAGCAACACGACGAATTTCTTCTGGGTTACCAAGAAGTACACACGTTGCGATACCGCGCTCAGCACAAATAGCCGCAGCTTTCACTGTACGTGGCTCATCACCTTCAGGAAGAACGATACGCTTAGCCGCTTTACGAGCGAATTCAGTTAGCTGGTAACGGAATGCTGGTGGGCTTAGACGACGAATACCTTGAGTTCCTTCAGATAGAGAATCAATCCAAGGGCCATCAATGTGGCTAGCAACGTGATCGTTAACGAACTCGATACGCTCTTTATCGTCCGCAGGAACTTCTAGGTTGAAGCTTTGTAGGTTTAGAGACGTCTGCCAAGTGTTACCTTGAGCTTTGAAGATCGGCAAGCCTGAAGCAAATGCTGGTGCACAAAGTTTAGCAATGCTTTCTGGGATGTCGTAACCGCCAGTCAGCAAAATTGCACCAATTTCAACACCGTTTTTCGCAGCAAGTGCCGCAGCAACGATAACGTCAGGACGGTCTGCAGAGGTTACTAGCAGTGAACCTGGCTTAAAGTGCTCAATCATGTGCGGTAGAGAACGTGCACAGAAAGTGATGCTCTTAATACGACGTTTAGAGATCTCACCTTCATTAACGATTTCAGCGTTAAGGTGCTTAGCCATATCAACCGCACGAGTTGCGATTAGGTCGATGCTCCATGGCACGCAGCCAAGAACACGGATAGGACTAGAGTTGAAGATTTGCATGACTTCAAGATTCGCTTGTTGAGCGCTATCTGCATCATCGAAGATTTCAGAAAGGTCAGGACGAGTACGGCCAGCTTCATCAACAGGAGCGTTAAGCTTGTTGATGATGACACCTTTAATACTCTTGTTCTTAGTACCGCCGAAGTTAGAACATGCAACTTCGATACGCTCTTTAAGTTGCGTAGGGTTGTCAGTACCAGGAGTCGCAACGAATACGATCTCCGCGCCAAGTGTCTTCGCGATTTCTGCGTTTACTTGGTTTGCAAATGGGTGCTTACGAGTTGGAACTAGGCCTTCAATAAGCGTGACTTCTGCGTCTTTGTTGATCTTGTTGTATTGTTCAACAACAGACTCAAGAAGTTCGTCCATTTTTTCGCTACCGATCAAAGCTTCAGCTTTAGTCATCGCGATCGGCTCACCAATCTTAATGTCGCTGTTTACGCTGATAATAGTAGACGTTAGATCGGGTTGATCACCACCGCTACGAGGTTGAGCAATTGGCTTGTAGAAAGAAACACTTACGCCCTTGCGCTCCATAGCGCGAAGAACACCCATGCTAACACTAGTAAGACCAACACCAGCGCTTGTAGGGATAAGCATAATAGTACGTGACATTGACGAACACCTTTGACTATTGGAAATAAAAAAAGCTCAACGGCTATCCCCACCGATATTTAAATTGGGGTAGGAATAGAAGTTGAGCCCCATTTTCTTAGTATGAAAAGCTGACTAGCTTCAAGTGAAACTAGTCAGAAAAATCAATTAAAGACCTGCTAGTTCCGCAGTGTCTTCAGCAATGACTAGCTCTTCGTTAGTTGAGATAACCATTGCAGGGATGCGGCTGTTAGCTGTAGTGATAGTACCTTCGCCGCCGAAACGAGCTTTAAGGTTAGCTTCGCTGTCAACTTCGATGCCGAAGATGCCTAGGCGGTTAAGCACCATTTCACGGATTGGACCAGAGTTCTCGCCGATGCCGCCAGTGAAAGTGATTGCGTCTAGACGACCTTCTAGAGTTGCAGTGTAACCAGCAACGTACTTAGCTAGACGGTGACAGAACACGTCCATTGCACGAGTTGCTTCTTCTTTCTCACCGTAGTTGTCTTCAACGAAACGACAGTCAGAAGTCACTTCAGTCAAACCAGCAAGACCAGACTCTTTAGTTAGCATGTTGTTGATTTCTTCAACAGAGTAACCAAGAGCGTCGTGTAGGTGGAAGATGATCGCAGGATCTAGGTCACCACAACGAGTACCCATTACAAGGCCTTCAAGAGGAGTAAGACCCATAGACGTATCTACAGATTGACCGTTCTTGATAGCGCATACAGAAGCGCCGTTACCTAGGTGACAGTTGATGATGTTAACTTCTTCAACTGGCTTGTTTAGTAGGCCTGCAACTTCACGAGTGATGAATAGGTGAGAAGTACCGTGCATGCCGTAACGACGGATACCGTGCTCTTTGTATAGGTTGTACGGTAGAGCGTATAGGTAAGACTCAGAAGGCATTGTTTGGTGGAACGCAGTGTCAAATACAGCAACGTTCTTAAGGCCAGGGAAGTTCTGTTGAGCCGCTTCGATACCGATAAGGTGAGCAGGGTTATGAAGAGGTGCGAAAGTCGCAGCGTCTTGAATACCTTTAAGAACTTCATCAGTGATAAGGGCAGAAGAAGTAAATTGCTCGCCACCGTGTACGATACGGTGACCGATAGCGCCAAGGTTAGCTTTAAGCTCAGGCTTAGAAGCAAGAATAGTTTCTACCATGAAAGATAGTGCTTCTACGTGAGCTGCGCCCGCGCCTAGTTGTGCTTCGTGCTTGCCATCAAGTTTCCACTTCATACGAGCTTCTGGAAGACCTAGACACTCAGCAAGACCAGTGAGGTGCTCCGCACCTGTTTCTGCATCAACCACAGCGAATTTAAGAGAAGAACTACCACAGTTTAAAACTAAAACTAGCTTAGACATTAATGACTACCTGTTAATTTTTCTGATCGAAATCAGTTAAGGATGAAAATTAATCTCAAGAATAGACGAAGCACGTGGGCTTGCGTACTAACCTTGGTCAAAAAAACGTTAATTTCCGTATAAAGTGAAAGCGCACTTTTTCAAAAAAGAGGCTTGAGCATTCCTTGCAGAAGTCTTCTCAAAGTTGCTTAAATTGTAAATAAGGGCAACAATGAGATTGAGGTCTGCAAATAATAGCGATATTGTGCAAATATAACAAAAAAATTTGAAATAATATTATTTTTCGTCAAATTCTTGTGTTTTTAGTTGATGATTTCAACTTTTTTTTAGTGGGAGACTCATATGAGCAATAGAGTTGGTTTAACGAGCAGTTTAAAAGATGGCCAAAAATACATGGATCTTTGGCCTGTCCGAAAAGAGTTAAACGCTATTTTCCCAGAGCAACGCATCATTAAAGCGACGCGCTTTGGTGTAAAAGTGATGCCCGCGATAGCTGCTATCAGCGTTCTGACGCAAATGGTCTTTAATAATAACCAAGCGATACCGCAAGCAGTGGTTATGGCTTTGTTTGCTATTAGTTTACCGCTTCAAGGTATGTGGTGGTTAGGCAATCGCTCAAACACTCAACTCCCGCCAGCGTTAGTATCGTGGTATCGCGAACTGCACGAGAAGATCACTGAAACGGGTTTTGCTTTAGAGCCAATGAAGCCACGCCCTCGCTATAAAGAATTGGCGATCATTTTGAATCGTGCATTCCGCCAGTTAGATAAATCGTCAATGGAACGCTGGTTCTAACAATACCTCATCGATCCCTATCGTCTGAGAACGGCTACACATCGTGGTGGCTTGTTCTCAGATGTTGTGCATTTACTTGTGCTCACCTAGTTTGTTATCTACTGATTCATCCCGACCAATTTTTCTCACATAATTCGAACTTTGTTGTGTTTCTGTTAGATATCACTTCAAGTTATTAATGGTTGTTATTAATACTATCAGTAGTGGGTGTGATATTATTCTCTTAGATCGAACAATAACAACGAGATCTTGATGAAGGAAGTATTGATGGTTTCGGGAAAAAAAATATCAACGGCTGCTTTGAGTGGTTTTCTGTTGCTATGGACTGGCAGCGTGATGGCAAATATCGCCAAAGTATCAGTATCGCAAGTGGTAGACCATCCTGATTTAAACGCGACACGTTTAGGATTGATTGAAGGGCTACGAGCTAACGGTTTTGAATCCGGTAAAAACTTAGAGTTTTCCTATGAGGTGGCTGATGGAAATCCAGCGCAAGCTGCGAAAATAGCTAGGAAGCTAGTCAGTGAAAATCCTCATGTGTTAGTCGGCATCGCGACACCTACCTCTCAGGCTCTGGTCTCGGCAACACGATCCATTCCTATTGTGTTTACAGCGGTGACAGATCCAATCGGGGCAAGGCTTGTAAAACAGTTGGAAAAACCGGGTCGAAATGTCACTGGCCTTTCTGACTTATCACCGATCTCTCAACATGTATCGTTAATTAGAGAACTTTTTCCTCAGGCAAGTTCAATTGGTGTCGTTTATAACCCGGCAGAAGCTAATGCGGTTGCTTTAATTGGACTATTGAGAAAGGCTACGCGAGACTTTGGTTTCACTCTCCTCACTGAAAAAGCATTGAGCGTTGAAGACGTAGAAGCAAAAGCAAAATCTGTGGCTAGGAAGTCTGATGTTATCTACGCCTTAACGGACAATACCGTCGCAAGCGGCATGGAAGGTCTTATCAAAGCGGCGAATCGAGCAGGGACGCCAGTGGTTGCAGGGGCGACGTCTTATGTTGGGCAGGGAGCTATTGCAGGTTTAGGTCTAGATTATTATGACGTTGGAGTGAAAACCGCTGACTATGTCGTAGAGATTCTGAATGGACAAAAACCTGGAAAGTTGAGTGTCAAAACTGCCCAGAGCTCTCAACTCGTTGTCAATTTGAACGCGGCTCGTAAGCTCGGCGTGACATTGCCTCGGTCTGTGATTGAGCGCGCGGTCGTTAGCCGATAAACCTCTTTAGGTCTTAATTGACGGACGATCTATCAGTTACTTTGTTAACAGAGCTTGAATAAGTTTTTAATGATTCAAACTTAATCACATTGATATCAAACAGCGTTCTTTTTTTATTAGTTTGTGAATAGTTAGCTCACCGTTAGGCCTGCTGTTAATATCAATTTACATTATTTTATATCGAGAGGGTTGTGGGTTAGTGTAATAATATTAATGGTATAAATGAAAGAAGCTAAACGCTAAGAGCAAATTATATGAAAGTAAACAGGCACTTTAGCCTTCACTTTGTCTTCGGATTTCCTGCTGTGATCGCCTTAATGCTGCTTGGTTTAATAGGTAAGAACCATTTTGATACTGTAGGAAAGGAAATCGACAGCGAATTTCACCGTATCGAAGAAGTGTTTAAACGAACGACTAAAATAGTCACTGCCTTAGATTACAGCTTTTCTAATTACTATAAATCCGGTAATCCTTTCTCCCTCGACCATAACAAACAAGTGGTTGGTGGCCTTTGCCGTATTTGGCCTATTGACGTGTTACTGCTTGCTGATGGCAAAACTTCAGACATTCCCTCTATTGATATCAACTATATGTTGGTTGGTGAGGAGTCTTTATGTTCTGAAAGCAGTGATAGTGACAGTTACATAAATGCCTCAAAAAAGATTACTTTGGCGCCTATTCTTTCATTCTTATCCCAGATTGATGAATACCACAACGGCATTTACTTTATTGATGCACGTGGTTACGTTATTTCATCACCTGAAGATTTTGCTAAGGGGTTAAACAAAGAATTGCTGTCGACAATCAAAAGTCGCCCTTATTGGCAGAAAACAGCTAACAACCCAGAGCATCTAACGCTATCTGGCCCTGTATACCGGTTTGACTCTCTTGACCGAATTATTAGTATGACAATGCCAGTATTCCACAAAGGAGCCCATCAAGGGATGTTATCGGTGGATATTGATGCTGATAAGTTACTTGCTAACTCTAATGAACATCTAGTGGGCCGAATTGATATCATTGATATCACATTAGTCAATTCGACCGATAATGCCACTTTCTATCACGAGATCGCATTGGAAGGGGTTGCGTCTCATCAAGCGATTTACTATGAGTTTGACCTTGCTAAAGAGATCGAGCACTTTTTTGTTTATGAGAAAGACAGCCTTATTGTGGCTATTATCGTGTATATGTTTTCTGTAACGATTTTTTTCTACGTTAATTCCAATATGGAACGTATCTATTTTAAAGATCTTGCAGCCAAAGATCCTATGACTGGGTTATTGAATCGACGTGGCTTGGAAGTTTTTTGGAGTAGTGTAGAACATGACCAATTGTTTGCCTTAATAGTATTTGATATTGATGACTTCAAGTCGATTAATGATACCTATGGTCATGATAAAGGTGATGATGTGATTCGTTATATGTCGCGTCAGATTAGTAGTAGCATTCGAAATAGCGATGTAGCTGCAAGGTTTGGTGGGGAAGAATTCGTCGTTTATCTGGAAGGTGATGATCGAGCGGCCATGATAAGAACATTACAACGCGTTAAAAATGCAATTAGCGCGAACTCAACGGACATTATCCCTGATGGTTTCACGATATCTGGTGGGGTTTGTATTGTTGAGGCTGAACACAACAACCTCAACTTTGACGAGATATTCAAATACGCGGATGAAAAGCTGTATGTGGCTAAGACGACGGGTAAAAACCGAATCGAGTTTTAGCCATGTTATTGAATCGATGTTTTTGTCAGAAAGAGGGAAGCGCCACGTGTCTATCTAAACGTTTTTGTCTAGGTAAATGCGGTTTTAATAAGTAAACACGCTTGTATCGGTAAGCGTAAATAGTTAGACAGGTTGGCGATGTGCTTCTTGATAACGCTGAAGGCGCTCTACAATGGGAGGCGCTTTCTTGAAAGTACGAATTTCTTTAAATAGTTCGTTCGCTTCAGGGTAACCTTTACTCAGGTAGACAAACCACTGCTTTACTCTATTGGGGTAGTACATGCCTTTATCCCCTTTAATTTGAAACTCTGAATAACGCAGTAAAAGTTCAATCACTCTATTCCACGGCATTTTCTGATGGTCGTGCTTAACGACATTACCAAGGTTCGGAATATTGAAGGCGCCGCGGCAGACCATCAATGAATCCACTCCTGTTGCCTTAATGCAATCTTGGCCATCTTGATAGTTCCAAATTTCCCCATTGGCAATCAACGGCAGAGACGTTTTCTCTCTTATTTGATTGATGTAGTCCCATTTGATTTCGCTGGCTTTATAGCCACCAACTTTGGTTCGTGCATGTACGGTGAGTTCGTCAGCTTTTGCTTGTTCGATAGCGTCGACAATTTCAAAGCACTCTTCAGGGTGCTCCCAGCCTAATCGAATTTTTGCGGAGACTGGAATGTGTGCAGGCACGGCTTCTCGGCAGGCTTTTACCACTTGATAGATGAGTTCTGGCTCTTTTAACAGTGAAGCTCCACCATTACTTTTGTTTACCGCCTTTGCAGGGCAGCCAAAATTAATATCAATGCCTTTAGCGCCTAAACTCGCAGCTTGGAAGGCATTTTCGGCCATCCAATTTGGGTGTTGTCCAAGAAGTTGGAGATGGATAGGCACACCTGCCATAGTTTGAGAGCCTTGATGTAATTCAGGACAAATACGGTGGAAAACATGCGGAGGCAGAAGTTGATCAACTACGCGCACAAACTCTGTTACACAGAGGTCATAATCATTGATCTCTGTCAGAATTTCGCGCATTAGGTGATCTAGTACGCCCTCCATAGGGCCAAGTATTACTCGCATATTGTTTGCTACCGAAACTGAGTGTACCGAAAATTTAAGAGGCGTGATTGTACGGTGTGCTTACAGGATTGTCACTATGAGTGTGGTGTACCTACTACTATATCTTTGCCGGTTAGATGTGATGTCGGTTTCATCGGTTAGTAGCGACATTTTAGGAGCGATGGCGTTATAATACCGAAAATGCCCCAATATCCAGAGCTTTCATGACATATCAATTATTAAGCCTACCTGAATCTATCTCAGACATTACGCCGCCGTTTATTGAAGGTGCAATCCTTGCGTCTAACCTAGCGACAAAGCCACTCGATCCTGAAGAATGGCTTGCTATTGTAGCGCCTGAAGCGGGCAAAGAGCTTGTAACATTAGTGACGGAACAGATTAACCGCCAGCATAACCTGATTCAGCGTAGTGAATACTTACTGACTGACGTTTTGGCTGAAGGTGACTTCAATGAGCAGTTCGCAGATTTTGCGGAAGGTTTCATGATGGTTTGGCCAACAGTGGAAGAGCAGTGGCAGAGCGTGACGGTCGCGGATGGTACACTGCGCATGTTACAAGCGCTCCTAACAACCTTGATGTTAGCGATTGATGAAGAACAAACTCAGCAACAAATGGTCGCTGCAGGGCTTAAAAACCCACCATCGCTTACAGATTTAGTTGGTCAAGTCGATCTAATGATTTCAGAAGTAGCTATGGCGGCTGATGAAGCTATGTTGGGTAATAAATCCCAGAGCGTGAATCCATTTAAAGGCATCGGTCGAAATGACCTTTGTCCTTGTGAGAGCGGCAAAAAGTTTAAACAATGTTGTGGTAAAAAGAGCTAATCACAGTTTGTTGACGAAATTAGCTTGAGTAAGTAACACGCTTTAAGTAATAAAAAGTCTAAGCATAAAAAAGTCGACCTTTGGGTCGACTTTATAGCTTCTGAACATGATGAGCTAAATGTTAGTCATTCTTTGATCTAACAAATTGAGAAATGACAACAAAACCGAAAGCAACCAAGTTACCCGCAAAGACAATCACGAGCCATTGTGGCATTGAAAGTTCTAAGAACTGCCACACCACTTTACTGCAGTCTCCGTAAGCCTCAAACATCCACGGAGCCCATTGGTTTAAAGGTGCCCAGCTAGGGAAGGTCACGAATAAGTCACAGGTTGCGAAAGGAGACGGATTAAACTGATAGTCAACGTGCTCTAAAGCCAGTGTCAAACCTTTGTATGCGCCAAATCCCCAACCAGCTAGGCCCAACCAGCGCGATATTGGATTGTTCGGAGCAATTGCACCAATGAGGGCTGCAACACCAATTGCGAGCATAGCAACGCGTTCATAGATACACATCACGCAAGGGCCAAGCATCATCACATGCTGGAAAAAAAGAGCGCACGCCTCAAAAAATACAATAAAAGCCAGCAATAAAAGCCAAGATAAACGTCCCTTAGAGAAGTCTTTGAGCATTATAAAAAAGTTCACGAATTTAACCCTGTCTATAAAATAAAAAAGCTCTGAATACTCAGAGCTTTTTATCTTGGATAAGTTTCCTAATCAACGAATATTTTTGATTAGTTAGTTATACTTATTGTGGTTTGCGACACAGTGTTTAGCTTAATGACCACCAGAGATAACGGGTGCAACTACTTCACCTGCTCGATGAATGATCCAACCAGCATCGTAGAACCATGCTGTCATCGGCTCTACCAAGAACACGATGCCTGCTAGGCCAACCAGTGCCAAAACGATTGTGTAAGGCAGTGCCATGATAACCATGCGCCCGTAAGATAGTCTAATTAACGGAGCCAGTGCTGATGTTAATAGGAACAAGAATGCTGCCTGACCGTTTGGCGTTGCAACCGAAGGTAGGTTAGTACCCGTGTTGATCGCCACTGCGAGTAGGTCGAATTGGTCACGAGTGATGATACCTTCAATAAGCGCTGTTTTCACTTCGTTAATGTAAACCGTACCTACGAATACGTTATCTGAAACCATCGATAAGATACCGTTGGCCACATAGAATAGTGCGAGTTGAGCACCTTTATCTTCAACGTGAAGTACAGCATCAATTACAGGCTTAAATAATGATTGGTCGATGATTACTGCAACGATGCAGAAGAAAACAGCTAACAGAGCGGTGAATGGCAGTGCTTCCTCAAATGCTTTACCCATTGAGTGCTCTTCGATAACGCCAGTAAATGCTGTTGCCAGAATGATAACTGAAAGGCCAATCAAACCCACTTCAGCAACGTGAAGCGCAAGGCCTACAATAAGCCAAACTGCGATTGCACCTTGAACCCATAGTTTTGCTACGTCTTGTTTGGTACGATTTGCTCGTTCTTTATTGTCGAACTCGACCAAGATTTGGCGAACGTTATTTGGTAGTTTGGCTCCATAGCCAAACACTTTGAATTTCTCTACAAGTGCGCAAGTTAGAATACCGCAGATGAATACGGGCAGCGTGACTGGCAGCATACGGATGATAAACTCACCAAACTCCCAACTCGCTTGCTTAGCTATCACTAAGTTCTGTGGTTCACCGACCATGGTCATGACACCACCTAGTGCCGTGCCCACGCCTGCATGCATGAGTAGTGAACGTAAGAAGGCCCGGTAGTTTTCTAAGTCATCACGAGTTAGCTCAGAGATCTCTTCATCATGAGTATGATCGTGTGCAGACGTTGAGCCTTTGCCTGATGCCACTTTGTGGTAGATAGAATAGAAGCCAACCGCAACACTGATCACAACGGCAATTACTGTTAGCGCATCTAGGAATGCCGATAAAAAAGCGGCAGCGATACAGAAAGCAACAGAAAGCAGAATTTTAGATTGGATACCGAGCAGTATCTTCGTGAAAATGAACAAAAGCAGTTCTTTCATGAAGTAGATGCCAGCAACCATGAATACCAACAAGAGTAATACAGGAAGGTTAGCTTGTAGCTCGTGGTAGACCATTTCAGGTTTGGTCATGCCTATGGCGACCGCTTGAATCGCCAGTAAACCTCCTGGTTGAAGAGGATAGCATTTCAAAGCCATTGCTAAAGTGAAAATAAACTCAACCACTAATAGCCAGCCCGCAACAAATGGGTCAACTAGGAAAAAAACAAATGGATTGATGATTAAAAAGGAAATGATGGCAAGTTTATACCAATCAGGAGCTTTACCAAGGAAGTTCTTGATAAAAGCGTTTCCGAGAGACATCGGCATGTTAATACTCTTTTATGTTGATTATGAATAGACAAGCAATACAACATTTTGAAAATCGAGCTATAGAAATCATTAAAAACTATAGCTAACAGTGACTTAGAAAAACTACATTCCATGTAACGTTCTGTGGTCTTGCCAAGTCACTCCCTTAGAAACTCAAGCACTGCTTATTTTTGAGCGAAACTCTACTCTTAGATAACATTTAGTCAACAGGAAAAGTTCTGTAGTGCTAAAAATACCACTTTTTTGTTGAGAAACGCGATCAAAGTAGTGCGAGCATATCACTTAAAATTTAATAAAAACCGACTAGAATCAATATTTAATCGAAATGATTGAAAATCACAGAATAAAGGCGGTTTATGTGTGATTTTTACAACTTAATATTGCAATTTAATGGTTCTTAAATTATGACCAATGTCATTGATTTTAAAGAATTTTTGTTGTGTTAATGAATTGTTGGAATGGTTGTTTATAGTCACTTGCTTTCTAAAGCTTGGGTGCAAACGTGTGTTTATCTTTAGAGTTTTAACTCTATTGCTTGATATGAGTGAGTTAAGTTTTTGAGGGTGTTTCCGCTAGGTGTGACTAGTGGTATGATGAGTAAATTAGAACAGAATAATTTAATTGGATTGAAGTGTAGATGGTCATTAAGGCGAAGAGCCCGGCAGGTTTTGCAGAAAAGTATATCATTGAAAGTATTTGGAATGGCCGTTTTGCTCCTGGCTCTATCTTACCCGCTGAGCGTGAGCTTTCTGAACTGATTGGTGTAACACGCACCACGCTTCGTGAAGTGCTTCAGCGTCTTGCTCGTGATGGTTGGTTGACAATCCAACACGGCAAACCAACCAAAGTAAACCAGTTTATGGAGACTTCTGGTCTCCATATTCTCGATACGTTAATGACGTTGGATGTTGATAACGCAAGTAAAATGGTCGAAGACTTACTCGCTGCGCGTACCAATATCAGCCCAATCTTTATGCGTTATGCATTCAAAGTAAACAAAGAAGCTTCAGAGCGTACTATTAGCAACGTGATTGAATCTTGTGAAGCGCTACTTGCGGCACCTACATGGGATGAGTTCTTAGAATCCTCACCATACGCCGACAAGATTAAGCAAGCAGTCAAAGAAGATTCAGAGAAAGATGAAGCGAAACGTCAGACGATCTTAATCGCGAAGACTTTCAACTTCTATGACTACATGCTTTTTCAACGTTTGGCGTTCCACTCCGGTAATCAAATTTATGGTTTGATTTTCAACGGAGTACGTAAATTCTATGACCGCATTGGTAGTTACTACTTCTCCAACCCAGAAGCTCGACGTTTGGCGATAAACTTCTATAAAGAGTTATTCGTTATTTGTGAGAGTGGTCAACGAGAAAACTTGCCACTGGTGATCCGTAATTACGGCATCGCAAGCGCGCAGGTTTGGAATGAAATGAAAACAACGTTGCCAACTAACTTCACTGAAGACGATAGTTAATCCGGTAAACGCTAATCTGATAAATTTTAGGTTGATTCGGTAAGTGACATAAAGAAAACGAAAAAGCGGCGAGATAATTAAATTATCTCGCCGCTTTTGTATTTCTGAAGAGCGGGTGTTAGTAACTTAAGCTACAAACTCTTCTGAATCTGGGCGGTTCGTAAATTGGACGCCATTTAGAAAATCACAAAGTAGTTGGTCTTCACATATCTTGTAGTTTTTGTTTTCTGGTTTACGGAAGTACGCACCAATCTCGTGCTTGCTCAAGCTAATGCCGACGACTTCTAACACGTCTAGCACATCTTCTGCTTTCATGTTTAACGCAATACGTAGCTTCATGAAAATCATGTTGTTTGTCAGTGCTACCTCAGGTTTAGGCTGAGCACCTTCTTTTTTGCCACGCTTCAGGTTGATGAAACCATTCAGGAATACCGCTAGCTCTTTATCTTTCATTTTAGAGCATGACTTGTCGTTATCGTCTTTCAGCCAGTTAATCACTTGGTCATGAGCAACAGTCACATCAGCTTGCTCGATAGCTTTGATGATTTGTGCATTTTTAAGGTTTAGTGCGTGCTGAATACGACGCAAGATTTCATTGTTAGTCACTGAGGTGTCCTAAAAAGGTTTAGAGAGTAAAGTGGATTCAAACGGCGCATTGCCATTGATAAACCGTTTCATACTTTACTTAGCATAGTTGATGGCGACTCTAACAGAGAACGCTTATTTTCGGTAGATATAAAAAATCCCCAATGCTGGTTAGCTCTTTCAAGCTAAAAGTACATTAGGGATTTTGCTATGAGTGTTTTTTATCTGACAGAAGTCAGAATTACATTACACGCATACCAGGTTGAGCACCCTCGTGTGGCTCAAGGATCCATAGGTCGCTGCCGCCAGGGCCCGCCGCTAAGATCATGCCTTCAGACATGCCAAACTTCATCTTACGAGGTTTTAGGTTTGCTACCATTACGGTTAGCTTGCCTTCTAGCTCTTCAGGTTTGTAAGCTGACTTAATGCCAGAGAACACTTGGCGAGTTTCACCACCGATGTCCAATTGGAACTTCAGTAGTTTGTTCGCTTTCGGAACTTCTTCACAAGAGATGATACGAGCAATACGCATATCGACTGCAGCAAAGGCATCGAACTCAATCTCGTCTGCGATTGGTTCTTTGTCTAGCTCAGTTTGGTTGGCTTGCTCTTTTTCAGCTTCTGCTTTTTCTTTCGCAGCTGCTTCTGCGGCTGCATCTTCTTTAGAAGACTCGATCATGGCTTCCACTTTCTTCGGATCAATGCGGCTAAATAGCGCTTTGAACTTAGTGATTTCGTGATCAGTTAGCGGCGCTGCAATACTTTCCCACGTTAGCTCTTCGTTTAGGAAAGCTTCGGTGCGAGCCGCAAGCTCAGGCATCACTGGTTTCAGGTAAGCCATCAGCACGCGGAATAGGTTAATACCGACAGAAGAAACTTCTTGAAGCTCTTTCTCTTTGCCTTCTTCTTTTGCAAGAACCCAAGGTGCTTTATCATCGATGTACTGGTTAGCTTTGTCTGCTAGTGCAGTAATTTCACGGATAGCGCGGCTGAACTCACGAGTTTCGTATAGCTCACCGATACGCTCAGCAGCAGCAACGAATTCATTGTAAAGTTCTGGTTCTGCAAATTCAGCAGAAAGCTTGCCTTCAAAACGCTTAGTGATGAAGCCAGCGTTACGCGAAGCTAGGTTAACGATCTTGTTTACGACATCAGCGTTTACACGTTGAGTGAAGTCTTCAAGGTTAAGGTCTAAATCATCGATACGGCTGTTTAGCTTAGCAGCGTAGTAGTAACGTAGACACTCAGGGTCTAAGTGATTTAGGTACGTACTTGCTTTAATGAATGTGCCTTTAGATTTAGACATCTTAGCACCGTTAACCGTTACGTAGCCGTGCACAAATACGTTGTTTGGCTTACGGAAGCCCGCGCCGTCTAGCATTGCTGGCCAGAATAGGCTGTGGAAGTAAACGATGTCTTTACCGATGAAGTGGTAAAGTTCAGCTGTGCTGTCTTTCTTCCAGTATTCGTCGAAGTCTAGGTCATCGCGCTTGTCACAAAGGTTTTTGAATGAGCCCATGTAACCGATAGGAGCATCTAGCCAAACGTAGAAGAATTTATCTTTCTCGCCTGGGATTTCAAAACCGAAGTAAGGTGAGTCGCGAGAGATGTCCCACTGTTGCAAGCCTGACTCAAACCATTCCTGCATTTTGTTTGCAGTTTCATTCTGTAGAGAGCCAGAACGAGTCCACTCTTTAAGCATGCTTTCGAACTGAGGTAGGTCGAAGAAGAAGTGCTCAGAGTCTTTCATTACTGGAGTTGCACCAGAAACCGCTGATTTAGGGTTAATCAGTTCAGTTGGGCTGTATGTCTCACCACAGTTATCACAGTTATCACCATACTGGTCTTCTGACTTACACTTAGGGCAAGTACCTTTTACGAAGCGGTCTGGTAGGAACATCTCTTTCTCAGGATCGAAAAGCTGAGAAATAGTGCGGCTAGAAATAAAGCCGTTCTTTTTAAGTTCTAGGTAAATGTGAGAAGCCAGTTCACGGTTCTCTTCGCTGTGTGTGCTGTGGTAGTTATCAAAGCTAATATCGAAGCCTGCGAAGTCTTGTTGGTGCTCTTCACTTACTGCAGCGATCATCTCTTCTGGTGTAATACCCATCTGTTGTGCTTTAAGCATGATTGGTGTGCCGTGGGCATCGTCAGCACAGATGAAGTTTACAGTGTTGCCACGCAGGCGTTGGTAACGAACCCAAATGTCAGCTTGGATGTGCTCAAGCATGTGACCTAGGTGAATCGAACCGTTAGCGTACGGAAGGGCACAAGTAACCAGTAATTTCCTTGGATCAAGAGTTCTTGGATCGTTTGCCATACTTAATATTCGCTTTTATTGATAGGTATAAATTTGATGGGTAATACTACTTTATAACGTGTGTTACGCCAAGGAGTCAGATACAGGATTCCCTTAGTTTTTTAGGGGTTCAGTCTTTATCTCGTGGGTGATAGCATAAATAAAAAAGGAGCTCCAATGCGTAACTTTACTTCTAAGCAAGATTTCTGTTCATGGTTGAATGAGTTCGAGTCACCTATCCTCATTCCTGAGTGGGCGTTACACCAAAATATCGTCTCTGTTGATCCCCGTGGATCATTTGTTATTACATTGCCTTTCGCTGCCAATCAGCTTGCTGTTGATCTTGAAGATTGGATTAATGCCCAGATTGAGCAAAAGCTTGTGAGTACTTTCCAATTTCAAGTGAAGGTGAAGCCATCTGCGTTAGAAACCACGGTTGCGACACCATTGAAGGGCGTGAAGAACATCATTGCCGTGACATCTGCAAAGGGTGGGGTGGGTAAATCGACGACTTCAGTCAACCTTGCTTTGGCTTTATCTAAGTCTGGTTCAAAAGTGGGTTTATTGGATGCAGATATCTATGGCCCTTCTGTGCCGATGATGCTTGGCCAATTAGACGCGAAACCAGAAGTTCAAAATAACAAGTGGATGATGCCAATTGAGGTGCACGGTATTTTCACTCACTCCATTGGTTACCTTGTATCGAAAGATGATGCTGCCATTTGGCGTGGCCCAATGGCGGCCAAGGCATTAGGCCAACTTGTTAATGAAACGGTATGGCCAGAGTTGGATTACTTAGTTATCGACATGCCACCGGGCACAGGGGATATTCAGTTAACATTGTCACAACAGATTCCTGTGACAGGGGCTGTTGTGGTGACTACGCCGCAAGATTTGGCATTAGCCGACGCACGTAAAGGTGTCGCTATGTTTGATAAAGTAAGTGTGCCAGTAGCAGGACTAGTAGAAAATATGAGCTACCATATCTGTAGCCACTGTGGTGAGAAAGAGCATATCTTTGGTGCTGGTGGCGCAGAAGCGATGTCAGAAGAGTTTCACCTTGATATCTTGGCGCAAATTCCATTGCATATTGATGTGAGAGAAGACATTGACGCAGGTTGCCCGACGGTAATACGTCGTCCAGATAGTGAGCATACGCGTCACTATCTAGAACTTGCTGAAAATATCGCTGCGAAAATGTTCTGGACGGGAAAAGCGAGACCAGAAGCGATTAACTTTTCGATGGTTGAATAGCGCGGATCAATGCAAAAAGTATCTAGGTTACCAACATAGCTGTTTGAAGTTGGACAAATAATCATTGGGGTGCGCAAATAGTTATAAGGGTGCTGTTTGAAAGCAAACGATTGTATTCATGAAATGCATTGATATCATCAATTTGACTGCAATTAGCTAGAATGGCGACTAGAATCTATGTTGTTTAGCCCCTATAATCAGGCGGTTTATCTATTCCCACCACCAAACCATATCGGGTGCAAAATTAATGTCTGATAATAATCAATGTGTCATCGTAGGTATCGCTGGCGCTTCAGCTTCAGGAAAAAGTCTGATTGCTAGTACGATTTATAATGAGCTGCGCGAAAAAGTAGGCGACCATCAAATTGGTGTTATCACGGAAGATTGCTATTACAGCGACCAAAGTCACTTGAGTATGGAAGAGCGTGTTAAAACTAACTACGATCACCCAAATGCATTAGATCATGATCTTTTATGTGAACATCTACAGCAGCTAATGAGTGGCAATGCCGTAGAAGTTCCTGAATACAGTTACACTGAGCACACACGTACTTCTGAAACGACTACACTTACACCTAAGAAAGTGATCATTTTAGAAGGTATTCTGCTATTAACAGACCCGCGTCTTCGTAACCTAATGCACGCAAGTGTTTTTATGGATACACCGTTAGACATCTGTCTATTGCGTCGTGTTAAACGTGATGTAGAAGAGCGTGGACGTACAATGGATACTGTACTTAAACAATATCAAAAAACAGTGCGTCCAATGTTCATGCAGTTTATCGAGCCTTCGAAACAACATGCAGACATCATCGTTCCTCGTGGTGGTAAAAATCGTATTGCGATTGATGTGTTAAAAGCGCACATTGCGAAGTTGTTGAAGTCTTAATCGAATAAAACTTTAGCCTAAGTGACTCACTTAGCTTTATTTTTTACCGAATCAGTGGCACTTTTATAGTGCCACTTTCTTTTTGGAATCTAAGCAAGGAATATGCGGATGAAGAAACTACTCATTTTCGTAGCCGTACCAGTATTTGTTGTCATTGCAGCAGTTCTGGCACTAGTGTTGTTAGTGAATCCTAACCAATTTAAGCCATTAATTGTCGAACAAGCCCAGAAACACACCGGCCTAGAGCTAGTGATCGAGGGCGATATCAGCTGGCAATTTTTCCCATCGATTGGCTTTGAACTTGGTCAAACTGAATTACGTAATCCTGAAGGGTTTACCCAACCGAACTTATTTAAGGTTGATACCGTTGGCGTTGATGTTTCGGTTACTCCGTTATTTAGCAATCAATTAGAGATTGGCAACATTACTCTAGACGGCGCAGAGTTCTATTTGGAAACGCTTAAAGATGGCCGTAAGAATATCGATGCACTAACACAAGCGGCAGCACCTCAAGAGTCAGAGCCGGTAGCAGATACAACGGCTGAGTCAGCCTCAGTACCTCAAGAAAAAAGTGCGGCTGAAGCTTCTAATTGGACGATCAATCTTGCAGGTGTCACCATCTCAAACGCACTGTTTGAAATGGACGACAAGCAAGCCGGTTCATTCACTAAGTTATACGATGTATCTTTGAATTTGTCTGAGTTCGCCGTAGATACATGGACAACCGCAACTTTTGCCGCTTCTGGCGAAAATAACCAACAGAAATTCTCTGCAAATGGCAGTGCTGAATTTAAACTAGCGGAAGGCTTCGCTAGTTACGCGCTACGCAATATTGATCTAAACGCCAAGTTTAATGACCCTGCTACATCAATTGACTCCGCAAAAATTGGTTTAGATACATTTGAGTTCGATAAGGTAAGCCAACTGACTTACGCGGTGGTAGGTAAAGCGGCTGGTCTTGATCTCGACCTGAAAGGTAGCGGTGAACTAACCGTCGATAGCGCGATTTCAACAGTGGCACTGAATAAGCTAACGCTAGACTCAACATTCAAAGGTGACACGCTTCCTCAGTCACCAATGAAAGTCGATATGTTGTCTGATTTGAGCTTTGACCTAACTAAGAGTCATTTGAGCTTCGTGTTAGAGAAGCTACAAGCTAACGCTATCGCGTTAGACGGTAAAGCAGACGTAACCCTGTCTGAAGTTCCAAAGATTCGTTTCTCTCTTCATAGCCCGAACATCGACCTTGATGAGTTCTTGGGCTTAGGTAATACGCCAGAAACGGAGAGCACGGCTCCTTCTGGTTCTGCTGCTGGTTCAACTCCAAAACCAGGTAGATCAGCGCCTGCGAAAGAAGTGGAACCTGATCTGTCTGCGTTGAAAACGTTAGACGTGAAAGGTGATATCACGATTGATAAGTTCAAGGCGAGCAATGCGAAAATGCAGAATGTTAAAACAGCATTTTCGGTTAACCGTGGTATCGCAGAGCTAACCTCATTCACATCAAACCTTTACCAAGGCTCTATTTCTGCGACAGCTAAGTTAGACGCACGTAAAACACCGGCGACTTACACGGCTAACAAGAAAATTAAAGGCGTGAAGGTTCAGCCTTTACTGGTGGACGTTGCGAACAACGATATGCTGGAAGGTACCGGTAATATTGATGTTAACGTTAAAGGTAAAAGCCTGACTCCGACTGGTATTAAGAAAAACTTAGTTGGCACAATCGTGATTAATTTTGAAGATGGTGCGGTAAATGGCATCAACGTTGCTCAACTGATTCGAGAAAACTACGCTAAGATCAAAGGCGAAAAAGTCGAAAGCAAAGGAGAGGCTCAGAAAACGGATTTCAGTGCAATGAAAGCGACGCTGAAGGTCGACAAAGGTTGGGTTTCAACGAACGACTTGTCGGCACAGTCGCCACTACTGCGCGTTACTGGCCAAGGTAAAGCGAACTTCATTAATGAAACGGTCGACTTTCTCGTTCGTACATCGATAGTGGGTTCGCTTGAAGGTCAGGGCGGTAAGAGTATTGATGATCTGAAAGATGTCACTATCCCAATAAAGGTGACTGGCCAGTGGGCTGATCCGAAATTCGCGCTTGTTTTTGATGATGTACTGAAACAAAAAGCACAAAAAGAAGTTGACCGTGGTGTAGAAAAGCTAACAGATAAGATTAAAGATAAAAAAACCAAAGAAGCGGTAGATGGTTTGTTGAAAGGTTTGTTTAACTAATCTTTATCTCATTTGAAAACGAATAAAGCGTCATTCCTGTTGTAGGAATGGCGCTTTTTTGTTCTCGCGTTGGCAATAATCAAGAGACTTCCTGTGACACTCGTCTCTAGTCCTAGGAAGTGACGACAGTGTGGTTGTCACTCCTAGATAATTGAGGACAACCGTCATCCTCGAGAGGGGCGAATGACCGAGTCGAGGATGACGGTTGAATGCGATTACCAGTCGACGCCTTGTAGCGCTTTAACTCCAGATTCGAAAGCGTGCTTCACGTTACGAACTTCAGATACCGTATCTGCCATCTCTGTTAGAGTACGGTGAGCACCACGGCCTGTAATGATTACAGACTGCATCTTCGGACGGTTATTCAACGCTTCAACCACTTCATCCAGTTCGATGTAGCCATAACTTACCATGTAGGTTAACTCATCAAACAGAATTACATCAATCGACTCGTCAGCCAGCATGCGTTGACACTCTTTCCATACGCGCTGTGCGGCTTCAATATCTTGAGCTTTGTTTTGAGTTTCCCACGTAAAACCGGTGCCCATGACTTGGAACTCTACATCGAGTTTTTGCAGAACGTTCTTTTCGCCGTTATCCCAAGTGCCTTTAACAAACTGAGCAACGGCACACTTCTTACCGTGACCCACTGCGCGAGTAATGGTGCCGAAGCCTGATGTTGACTTGCCTTTACCGTTGCCAGTGATCACCAATAATAGGCCTTTAACTTCTTGTGCTGCAGCGACACGTGCATCGACTTGTTCTTTTACTTTTTGTTGTCTTGCTTTATGGCGTTGTTCTTTGTTGTCTTCGGTCGACATAACAAATCCTTTTAAGTTGTGATTACGCCTATCATAGCCTAACTTAACGATAGCAAAAACCATCGGAAGAACAGGTGATTACGGATGAAAAAGATACTCGTGGTTTGCATGGGGAATATTTGTCGCTCGCCAACTGGTGAGGCGGTACTCAGAAAGAGAGCACAACAGCTTAATATTGATGTTGCGGTCGACTCTGCGGGGACGATTGGTTTTCATCAAGGAAACCCGCCAGACTCACGCTCCAAAGCGGCAGGCGAGAAGCGAGGCTACAGTTTCGAAGGTATTACGTCACGCAAAGTCATGATGAATGACTTTGAAGAGTTTGATCTAATACTCGCGGCTGATAAGGCGAATTTAGATGACTTAATGAGCCAGTGTCCGGCTCATCTGCAATACAAGATTGCGCTGTTTTTGAGTTTTGGCGAGTCGCAGTATCAAGAGGTACCCGATCCGTATTATGGCGAAGGGAATGGTTTTGAGTTGGTTTTGGATTTAATTGAAGAGTCCAGTGAAGCGATTCTGCGTTCGATTTAATGTCGAAGTTATGTTCAGCATCTGAGTGAACAGTAACTCACAGATATAAAAAAGGCCGGCATTCAATTCAATGTCGGCCTTCTTAAATCTAGCTTTAAGCTATGGCTAAGATTACTTAGACATTACTTTGTAGATTGGGTCTTCTGCAACGTTTGCTTCAACCAAGCTACCTGCTTTGTGTAGCATAGTGACGCAGTCTTGGCTTAGGTGGCGAAGGTGAAGCGTTTTACCTTGTGCTGCGTAACGCTCAGCAATCGTATCAATCGCTTCAATAGCAGAGTGGTCAGTAACGCGTGAGTTTGCGAAATCAACGATAACATCTTGTGGATCGTTGTATGCGTCAAATAACTCAAGGAAGTTAGCCGTTGAACCAAAGAAGATTGGGCCATTAACTTTGTACTCTTTAGAGCCTTTGCCGTTTACCGATGTGTCTGCGTAGATATGCTTAGCATGTTGCCATGCAAACATCAGTGCTGAGGCAATAACACCCACAAATACAGCAACCGCAAGATCCGTCATTACAGTTACAACCGTAACAAGAACGATAACGAAGAAGTCTTGCTTAGGTACGCGACGTGCAAGCTTGAAGGTTGCCCATTCGAATGTACCGATAACAACCATAAACATGACACCCACTAGCGCTGCTAGAGGGATCATTTCGATAAGCGCAGAGCCGAATAGGATGAACATCAGTAGTGCAACGGCAGCAACGATACCAGAAAGACGACCACGACCACCTGAGTTTACGTTGATCATCGATTGACCGATCATCGCACAACCACCCATCGCGCCAAATACTGAACACGTCACGTTAGCCATACCTTGACCAACACATTCACGGTTAGATTGACCACGAGTGTTTGTCATTTCGTCTAGTACGGTTAGCGTCAGTAGTGATTCAATTAGACCAATCGCAGCAAGAATCACGGCGTATGGTAGGATGATGTATAGCGTTTCTAGGCTAAACGGTACTGCTGGAATCGAGAATGTTGGTAGAGAGCCCGCTAGTGTTGCTGCTTCGTCACCAGACATAGTGCGTAAGAAATCAACAACAGTACGAGTTTCTAGGTCAAGGCCAACAACCAAAGCGGTTACCGTCACAATAGCAACCAATGACGATGGTACCGCTGTTGTTAGTTTAGGTAGAAAGTGGATGATAGCCATAGTCAGTGCAACAAGGCCTAACATCAGTGTCATTTGACCACTTGGTAACCAAGTTAGTGCACCTGTTACGTCTGGTGCCTTAAATTGTCCAAGCTGCGCTAGGAAGATAACGATCGCTAAGCCGTTCACGAAACCAATCATTACTGGGTGCGGAACGATACGGATGAATTTACCTAGCTTAAATACACCCGCTGCAATTTGCAGAAGGCCGGCTAGCATAACTGCCGCAAATAGGTATTGAACGCCATGGGTTGCTACTAGGCTCACCATTACAACAGCCATTGCGCCAGTTGCACCAGAAATCATACCTGGACGACCGCCGAAGACAGAAGTAATTAAACCTACGATGAATGCAGCGTATAGACCAACCATTGGGTCAACGCCTGCAACAAAGGCGAATGCTACGGCTTCAGGTACCAGAGCTAGGGCTACTGTAAGACCTGAAAGCACATCATTCTTTACAGAGTGCTTTGAAAATTGTGGGAATTCGAACATGTTTGCTCAGCTATGCTTAAGATGGATGTACCCGACACGAGTGTATTGCGTAGCCAAACAGTGATGGAAAAGAGCGGCAATAGCGAAGTGTCGAAAAGATAAGTGCGCGAATGCTACCCAAAAATGTGATTAAGTTCAAGGTTGAACCTAACTTTGAGTAATATATCTATTAATTTTTATTCAATTAGAAGATATGAAAAAGGCTGCTTTAATAAGCAGCCTTTGATTCGATTTTCTAGTGATTACTTAGCAGTAAACGCTAGTAGTGTGGCTTAGTCATGCCTGCGCCAGCTTTGTTCGACGCTACCTGACTGCCTGCACCTTTCGGTACAAAGCGCTCAGTACGGAATGGAGCAGCAACAACTTCAATCTCTTTGATCTCTTGAGGACCAGGAGCTTTAGTCATTGGCGAACCCGCTTGTTTCTTAGCAGCTGCCACTTTTGGTGTTGCTTCTGAAGCTGGTGCTTCTACCACAGGAGCTTCTTCAACTTTCACACTTTCAGCTTTAGGCGCTTCAACTGCTTTTGTTGGTTCAACGACAGCAGTTTCAACAACTGGTGCTTCAACTACGACTTCTTCTGCTTTCACAGTTTCAACCGGAGCTTGTTCAACTTCCACACTTTCAGCTTTAAGCGTTTCAACTTTTTGTGCTTCAACAACTGGAGCTTCTTCAACTACAGCAGGAGTCTCAGCTACTTGAGCTTCAACAGCAGCTTCTTCGCGACGGATAATCACTTTGCCCATAGCCAGTTCAGGGCATGCAAAGCCGCCTGCCATTGCTGCGTTGCTTTGTGATGCAGTTTCTAGAGCGGCATGCTGTTCTTGAATAGATGTTTGCTCTTCAACAGCCACTTGAACTTCAGCCACTTCAGGTTTTGCCTGTTTGTGGTGAGGTTTTGGAATGAAGCGAGGCATCACTTTACCCATAGCCATCTCTGGAGAAGCTACACCACCTTTACGTAGGCGGAATGGGTTAGGGCGACGATCACGACCGCGACGACGACGTTGACCACTTGCACGTAGGTGACGTGGAGAACGACGGTTACGACGTTGCTTCGGTTCTTCCTGTTCAGTTTGCTCAGCATTTGCTTGAGTTGCTTCTACTTGCTCTGCAACTTTTTGCTCTTGAACGACTGATTGCTCTTTCGAAACAGATTGCTCTTTTGCAACAGCTTGTTCTTTTGAAGCGTTTTCTGTCGCTTCAGCTTGAGCTTGTTGGTCTTTAACACGAACTTGTTTGTTCAGTTTACGACGCTGACGACGTTCTTTAATCTTAGCTGCTTTTGCTTCAGGCTTAGCCTTAGGCGCTTCTGGTTTATCAGCTTGAGCTTCTGCCGCTAGCTGTAGACCTTCTTCTGCTAATTTAGATGGCGCTTGCTCATCGCGTTGCTTATGCTCATCGCGTGGTTTGTTACGACGATCTTGCTTAGGCTTACGAGGCTGACGATTTTGCTGTGGAGCTGCTTCTTTCTGCTCTTCAGGCTTCTCGTCACGAGCTGGCTTACGACGACGTTTGTTGTCACGGTTTTCGTTACGATTGTCACCGCGCTCGCTACGTTCACCACGTTGGTTACGACGACGGTTATCGTTACGATCACGGCGCTGACGATTGCCGTTGTTTCGATTGTTTTTAGGTTTTTCTTCTTCTTTTTTCTCTTCTTGTGCTTCTTGCTTCTCTTCTTGATCTGCAGAGCTAAAGAGGAAACTACCGATAGCTTTGAAGAAACGACCAATCAGGCCTGGCTCTTGAGTCGTTGCCGGCTCAGCTTTCTTCTTCTCTACCGCTTTAGGTGCTGGATCCGAAGATGGAGATGGTGCTGATTGAGCTGGAGCTGCAAAACCTTTCAGAGCTGGCTCTTCAAGTTTTTTAGGACGAACAGTCTGTTCTGCTGGTTCTTTGCTTTCCGCTTCTTTTAGAGCTTCTAGCTTGTTAGGCAGTAGGTAAGACAGTAGATCAAACTCTTCACCTTCACGTACACGGATAACCTCAAAATGCGGTGTTTCCATGTCAGAGTTAGGTACAACAGTGATCTTAACTTCTTGGTTCTTCTCGATGTGATTTACTGAGCGACGTTTCTCGTTCAATAGGTAAGAAGCGATAGGAACAGGGACTACAGCAAGAACTTGCGCAGTGTTGTCTTTTAGCGCTTCTTCTTCAATCAGACGTAGAACAGACAGTGCTAGAGATTCGTTATCACGAACAACACCAGTACCTGTACAACGAGGACAAATGTGGTGGCTTGCTTCTGCTAGTGATGGGCTCAAACGTTGGCGAGACATCTCTAGAAGACCAAAGCGAGAAATACGACCAATCTGAACACGTGCGCGATCTAAACGAACGGCATCACGTAGACGGCTTTCTACTTCGCGTTGGTGGCGAACCGGAGTCATATCGATAAAGTCGATTACAACAAGACCACCTAGGTCACGTAGACGTAATTGACGTGCAATTTCATCGGCCGCTTCTAGGTTAGTGTTTAGCGCTGTTTCTTCGATATCGCCGCCCTTTGTTGCACGAGCAGAGTTAATATCGATAGAAGTTAGAGCTTCTGTTGGGTCGATTACGATAGAACCACCAGATGGAAGGCGAACTTCACGTTGGAAAGCAGATTCGATCTGGCTTTCAATCTGGTAATGGCTGAATAGTGGAACTTCACCATCGTATTTCTTAACGCGATTCATGAAATCTGGGCGTATTAATTGAATGTGCGCTTGTGCACGTTCAAAAATTGTATTGCTATCGATTAGAATCTCGCCAATATCACGACGTAGGTAGTCACGAATCGCGCGAACAATAACGTTACTTTCTTGGTGGATTAGGAAAGGAGCTGCATTTGAATCAGAAGCTTGCTTGATAGCGCCCCAGTGATTCAATAGCACATTAAGATCCCACTCTAACTCTTCCGCACTTTTGCCAACACCAGCTGTACGCACGATTAAACCCATACCTTGAGGAAGTTCAAGAGTGCTTAATGCTGCTTTCAGTTGAGTGCGTTCATCACCTTCGATACGACGAGAAATACCGCCAGCACGAGGGTTATTAGGCATAAGAACTAAGTAACTACCTGCCAAAGAGATGAAAGTTGTCAGTGCAGCACCTTTGCTACCACGTTCTTCTTTCTCTACTTGTACGATTACTTCTTGGCCTTCTTTTAGCACTTCTTTAATGCTAGGACGGCCTTGATATGTATAACCTTCAGGGAAGTATTCGCGGGCAATTTCTTTAAGAGGGAGGAAACCGTGACGTTCTGCGCCGTAATCAACAAATGCCGCTTCTAGGCTTGGCTCAATACGGGTAATACGTCCTTTGTAGATATTCGCTTTTTTTGACTCGTGACCTGGACTTTCGATATCGAGATCGAACAGTCGCTGGCCATCAACCAAAGCGACACGCAACTCTTCTTTTTGAGTTGCGTTAATTAACATTCTTTTCATTTAGAAATTCTCATTGTCTTTTCTTATTTTCATCATTGTTCTTATCGCTTTATTTCGTTTCTCATGGTGCCAGATCCCATGGCTTTATCGGTGCAGCCTCCCGGCTGGAGAGGGATGCTCTGGGGCACGTCAGTCATCATAGGGAGTTAGCCTATGATCCGCGATGTGGCGGTGAATACTCAACATGAGTTTACGTGAGTAGAGCGATAAGGAGCTCAGTTGACCGTGTCTTACGCCGGTTGCAGCACTGTCTAATCTGAGTTATCTACTCATTTACTTGCTTATGAATGGTTAGCTGTTTAAATATTAATCAAACCATTGATAGCAGCTGTGAACTATAGCAGTGGTCGGTAAACACAGCAATCTGCTTTGTAGTAATGCGGTAAAAAAAACAGTTTTTGTTTGGGTTTTGATAGCTCTAACTCACTGTCTATAAATAATTTATCTACTGATATTTCAATTTGCACGAATCCTGGTGCTTTTTTGTTCGAAGAATCAAAGAAATATCAAACTTTGACCACTATTTGAGGAGTGAACGGTAGGTAATCTGGATAAATAAGTTTGGAATAGGCTTAAGAAAATCTCAATAATCAAAAGTGACAGTGATACAATATCCAGATGAGCGAAATTAGAACCCAAGTCCAATTTGTCGACATTGACGAAGATATGGCTGGTCAGCGTATTGATAATTTCTTACGCAACCAATTAAAAAACATCCCGAAAAGCATGATTTACCGAATCGTTCGTAAAGGCGAAGTCCGCGTAAATAAAAAACGCATCAAGGCAGAGTACAAACTAAAAGCGGGTGATTTAGTTCGTATTCCACCTGTAACGATTGAAGAGAAAACGGAAGAGAACGTGCCAAGCACGAAACTCAACAAGGTTTCAGAATTAGAACAGTGCATCATCTATGAAGATGACCACATGCTGATTCTTAATAAACCGTCGGGTACAGCGGTCCATGGTGGCAGTGGGCTTAAGTTTGGCGCAATTGAAGCATTACGTGCCCTTCGCCCTGATGCTCGTTTTCTCGAATTAGTGCACCGTATTGATAGAGATACGTCTGGTATCTTGCTAATTGCTAAGAAGCGTTCGGCGCTAAGACACCTTCAAGCACAGTTCCGTGAAAAAACAGTTCAAAAATATTACTTCGCTTTAGTGATGGGCGAATGGAAGAACAGCTGTAAGGTTGTGAACGCACCCTTGTTGAAAAATGAAGTGAACAGCATTGTTCGTGTGAACCCGAATGGTAAGGCATCTGAGACGCGTTTTAGGGTGTTAGAGAAATTCAAAGATGCGACGTTAGTTCAAGCAAGTCCAATTACGGGGCGTACACACCAAATCCGTGTGCATACTCAATATACTGGCCACCCAATTGCTTGGGATGATCGTTACGGTGATCGTCGCTTTGATGCTTACACGGGTAAGGTTGGTCTGGATCGTTTGTTCTTACACGCAGCAAACATTAAGTTCATTCACCCAGGTAGTGAGGAAAAGATGGATATTTCAGCGCCAATGGAAGTGAGATTGGAAAAAGCACTGACTGGTTTGCGTAAGCTCTAAGAAAATATGAGATATGAAAGGAGAGCACTCTTTCAGGGTTTAGTATTAGTTATCTGATAATGATAAAGGTTGACGAATATCGTCAACCTTTTTTGTTTGTGCTGTTGCAAAAGCTCTCCCCAACTCGCTAGTCTTTCAACTGACGAAGGAAGGAGTAGGGAGCTTCCAGTCGAGGTGGTTGATACCCGTTAAAGCACGCTCATCCCTTGTGCCTCAAGCATATCGACTAAGTCGATAAGAGGCAAACCAATAAGCGTGTTCGGATCTTTGCCTTCCATTTGCTTGAACAAAGCAATACCTAACCCTTCACACATAAAACTGCCCGCGCAGTAATAAGGCTGTTCTTTCTCAACGTAAGAGATGATCTGTTGCTTGGTTAAATCACGGAAATGCACGATGAAGGTGTCGAGACGCGTGTCAGCTTTGTTGGTCTCGCTGTTCCAAACCGAAAGACCAGTATAGAAAGTGATGCTTTTACCGCTTTGACGAGATAACTGCTCAATTGCTTTTTCACGAGTGTGTGGCTTACCAATGATCTCTCCATCAATCACACAGACCTGATCAGAACCAATCACTAAGCTTGGTTGTTCTACCACGCAGGACTTAGCTTTTGTCTCGGCAAGGCGCATAACTAACTGTTGAGGTGTCTCATTTGAAAGCGGCGTTTCATCGCAGTCTGGTTTAGCAGTAATGAAGCTTAACTGTAGTTTTTTGAGGATCTCTTGCCTAAATGGTGATGTAGAGGCTAAAACTAGTTGGTAATTTCTCATTTTAATTTACAATTCAAGGAAGCATTTATCTCAGGATAACGTAACTTGTCCTGCTATTCATAATGCTCTGAATAGGAAAGGCAGGAAAGTACATTTTTTTTGCCATTTCCTTTGACTAAACATGATTTGGAAGATAAGATTCGCGCCCTATGCAAAAGGAAAAAATACCGCGTACAGTTGATCCGGCAAGAACGGCTCAAAAACGACTGGATATGAATGGCATCATTCAAGTCAGTCTTTTAAAGCGTTTAACTGAAGCAACTGAAGGCGTAAAACGTGACGCGCAAGTCTCAATGTCATTTGGGCTTGATGAACAACGATTAGTCGTTATCTCTGGTAAAGCTAACGTCGAAGTCGATTTAGAGTGTCAACGTTGTAATGAGGTTTTCGCACATGAGTGCGATGTCCAATTTACTTATACTCCTGTTTACAGTGAGAAAAGTGAAGAGGAAGCACCGGAAGAGTACGATTTGGTAGATCTGAACGAGTACGGTGAGTTAGACCTGATTCAATTAGTTGAAGACGAGTTCATCCTTGGATTGCCACAAATAGCAATGCACGACGATGCGAAATGTAGCGTTAACTCAAATAATTTGGTATTTGGCGAACTTCCTGAAGAAATTGAGGAAGATAAAAAGCCGAATCCATTTGATGTTTTAAAAAGCTTGAAGAAGTAACAGCTTCTTTAAGAATTTACATAGGAGTAGGGTCAATGGCCGTACAAAAGAGCAAGAAATCACGTTCAATGCGTGGCATGCGTCGTTCACACGATGCACTAACTACAGCTGCACTTTCTGTAGACGCAACTTCAGGTGAAACTCACCTACGTCACAACGTGACTGCCGAAGGTTTCTACCGCGGCAAAAAGGTTATCAACAAGTAAGGTTGACCTTTGCAAAATCTAACCGTTGCGCTTGATGCAATGGGCGGGGACTTCGGTCCTCGTGTAACAGTGCCTGCCGCCGTGCAGGCACTGTCGTATTTCCCAGAGCTAAAAGTCATTCTCATAGGTGATCGAAACGCGATCACATCTCAATTATCTTCATTAGGTCGAATGCCTGATTCTCGCTTGAGTATCCAGCATTGTGACCGAGTTATTTCCAATTCTGAAAAACCTTCACTAGCCTTACGTAATAGTCAGGGCAGTTCTATGCGTGCCGCTATCGATCTGGTTGCCGAATCACAGGCTGATGCTTGTGTGAGTGGTGGTAACACTGGCGCACTGATGGCTTTGTCTCGTTTTCGACTCAAACTTCTGCCCGGTATTGATAGGCCTGCATTGGTTTCCGCTCTGCCTACTGCCTCTGGTAACCGGACCTGGATGCTTGACTTAGGAGCGAACGTATCTAGTGATGCGGATTCACTGTTTCAGTTTGCTGTCATGGGCAGTGCATTAGCAGAACAACATTTAGGTCGCGCGCCACGCGTCGCTATTTTGAATATTGGTGCAGAAGAAATTAAAGGCAACGACCTTGTAAAACGATGCGCCGAAATGTTGGCTAATACTCAATCCGTGAACTTCATAGGCTATATTGAAGGTAATCAATTACTTCAAGATTCTGCTGATGTCGTCGTATGTGATGGTTTTGTGGGCAATGTCTGCTTAAAAACGTGCGAAGGTACGGCTCAGCTCTTTATTGATAAGCTAAAAACGCGCATGATGGCTTCAACAATAAAGGGTTGGATTGCCAGAATGCTGTTTTCTGAGCTATTTACTGAATTAAAAACCTTGAACCCCGACCAGTATAACGGCGCAAGTTTGTTAGGATTGCGCGGCATTGTCATTAAAAGTCATGGAAGTGCTGATGTGTCTGCAGTCGTCAACGCGATTGGTGAAGCAGTACACGAGGTCAAACGACAAGTCCCCAGCCGCATTAGCGATCGTTTGGAAGCGGTTTTACTCGAGAGGCATTATTAGTCTTCATGTATAGCAAAATTTTAGGTACTGGCAGCTACTTGCCATCTCAGGTGCGTACTAACGCAGACTTAGAGAAAATGGTAGAGACTAGCGATGAGTGGATCGTTGCTAGAACAGGTATTAAAGAGCGTCGTATTTCAGCGGAAAATGAAACCGTTGCGGATATGGCGTTCTACGCTGCTGAGAATGCCATTGATATGGCGGGTATCGACAAAGAAGATATTGATTTAATCATCGTTGCGACAACCAGCAGTAGCCACACATTCCCGTCTTCGGCATGTCAGGTACAAGGTAAGCTTGGTATTAAAGGCTGCCCTGCGTTTGATTTGGCTGCGGCATGCTCTGGCTTTGTCTATGCATTGTCTGTTGCTGATCAACATATCAAGACTGGCATGTGCAAGAACGTTTTGGTAATTGGTGCGGATGCACTGTCAAAAACCTGTGATCCGACTGACCGCTCTACCATCATCCTATTCGGTGATGCAGCAGGCGCGGTGGTTGCAGGCGCAAGCGAAGAGCCAGGTATTTTGTCTAC
Source organism: Vibrio toranzoniae (assembly GCF_024347655.1). NCBI lineage: Bacteria > Pseudomonadati > Pseudomonadota > Gammaproteobacteria > Vibrionales > Vibrionaceae > Vibrio > Vibrio toranzoniae. The sequence goes on from NZ_AP025514.1 coordinate 1,036,193, forward strand.
TCACATTTACTCTGATGGTAAATACGGTGAGCTTCTAAGTTTAGAAGTACCAGAGCGTGGCGGTGATGCAGACAAATGGCTGCACATGGCGGGCAACGAAGTATTCAAAGTGGCGGTAACTCAGCTTTCTAAGCTAGTTAAAGACACATTAGCGGCGAATAATATGGATAAGTCAGAGCTTGATTGGTTAGTTCCACACCAAGCGAATTACCGTATTATCTCAGCAACCGCTAAAAAGCTGACGATGTCGCTTGATCAAGTAGTGATTACTCTTGATAAGCACGGCAACACGTCAGCAGCTACCGTGCCAACGGCCCTAGATGAGGCTGTTCGCGATGGGCGAATTAAACGTGGCCAAACGCTTTTGCTTGAAGCATTTGGCGGCGGCTTCACTTGGGGTTCTGCGTTAGTTAAATTCTAACCCCAAGCGATAATCAACAAAAAGGCACATAACTAATGTGCCTTATTCAATTTTTGCTTTGCTTAAAGGAAAATTACAATGAGCAAGTTTGCTATCGTATTCCCAGGCCAAGGCTCTCAAGCTATTGGTATGCTTGCTGACCTGGGCGAACAGTATGATGTTGTTAAACAGACATTTTCTGAAGCTTCAGAAGCACTTGGTTACGATCTATGGGCATTGGTCCAAGATGGTCCAGTAGAAAATCTAAATGAAACTTTCCGTACTCAACCGGCTCTACTAACAGCGTCTGTTGCAATTTGGCGTGTATGGCAAGAGCTTGGTTTAGAGCAACCTGTAAACCTAGCAGGCCACAGCCTAGGCGAATACTCTGCACTCGTATGTGCTGGCGTTATCGACTTTAAAGAAGCGATCAAGCTGGTTGAACTACGTGGTCAACTGATGCAAGAAGCCGTTCCTGCGGGTGTTGGCGCAATGTACGCAATCATCGGTCTAGATGATGAAGCGATTGCTAAAGCGTGTGAAGACGCTGCGCAAGACGAAGTTGTGTCGCCAGTTAACTTTAACTCTCCTGGCCAAGTTGTTATCGCAGGTAACAAAGCAGCAGTAGAGCGTGCTGGTGCACTATGTAAAGAAGCGGGCGCTAAGCGTGCACTTCCTTTACCTGTTTCTGTGCCGTCTCACTGTGCACTGATGAAACCTGCAGCAGACAAGCTAGCGGTTGCTCTAGAAGCTCTAGAATTCAATGCGCCTGCACTGCCTGTTATCAATAACGTTGATGTTATTGCTGAAACAGACCCTGCAAAAATCAAAGATGCACTTGTTCGTCAGCTATACAACCCAGTTCGTTGGACTGAAGGCGTACAAGCAATGAACGAGCAAGGCGTTGAGAAGCTACTAGAATTAGGCCCAGGTAAAGTTCTTACTGGTCTAACAAAACGAATCGTAAAAACTATGACAGCTGCTGCAGTTAATGATACTGCATCACTAGAAGCTGCTAAGTAATTAACCACTTAATAGAGAAGTTATGATGAATTTAGAAGGCAAAGTTGCACTCGTTACAGGCGCAAGCCGTGGTATCGGTCGTGCAATCGCTGAACTTTTAGTTGAGCGTGGTGCTAAAGTTATCGGTACGGCTACTTCTGAAGGCGGCGCTGCTGCAATCAGCGAGTACCTTGGTGAGAACGGTAAAGGTCTTGCTCTTAATGTTACTGATGTTGACTCAATTGCTGCTACACTGAAAACCATCAACGATGAATTCGGTGCGATTGATATTCTCGTTAACAACGCAGGTATTACTCGTGATAACCTTCTTATGCGTATGAAAGACGATGAATGGAATGACATCATCGATACTAACCTAACGCCTATCTTCCGCATGTCTAAAGCTGTATTGCGTGGCATGATGAAGAAGCGTCAAGGCCGTATCGTTAACGTTGGTTCTGTAGTAGGTACTATGGGTAACGCTGGTCAAGCTAATTACGCCGCGGCTAAAGCTGGCGTAATTGGTTTTACTAAATCAATGGCTCGTGAAGTCGCATCTCGTGGCGTTACAGTGAATACTGTTGCTCCTGGTTTCATCGAAACGGATATGACTAAAGCGCTAAATGATGACCAACGTGCAGCAACTTTGGCGAATGTACCAGCAGGTCGACTAGGTGACCCTCGCGAAATCGCTGAAGCTGTGGTATTTTTGGCGTCACCTGCGGCAGCTTATATCACAGGTGAAACACTTCACGTCAATGGCGGTATGTACATGGTGTAAATTATGTGCAACATTTGTGCATGATTTAAGTCAAGATCATACGTAATTTCGGTTAAAATCGTGAAAATTGTGGTTTGACCAGAAAAGTTGACCTTGCAACTTTCAATAGATTGAATAAACTACGGAAAACATCGCATAAAGCGAACTCTGTAAAGGAAAAGAAAAAATGAGCAACCTCGAAGAACGCGTAAAGAAAATCATTGTTGAACAGCTAGGTGTAGACGAAGCTGAAGTTAAAAACGAAGCTTCTTTCGTTGATGACCTAGGTGCAGATTCTCTAGACACAGTTGAGCTAGTAATGGCTTTAGAAGAAGAATTCGACACTGAAATCCCAGATGAAGAAGCTGAGAAAATTACTACTGTTCAAGCAGCTATCGATTACGTAACTAGCGCTCAGTAATAATCTCTCCCAGGCGGTCACCTCGACCGCCTGTGTTTTATCTAACTCATCTATCCTCATCTTAAATCACCTCAATCTCCGGAGTGTAAAATCGTGTCCAAGCGTCGTGTAGTTGTCACTGGCATGGGTATGTTGTCACCGGTAGGCAACACTGTAGAATCTTCTTGGAAAGCCCTGCTCGCTGGTCAAAGTGGTATCGTTAATATCGACCATTTTGATGCAACCAATTTCTCAACTCGTTTTGCAGGTCTAGTTAAAGACTTTAACTGCGAAGAGTATATGACTAAAAAAGATGCTCGTAAGATGGACTTGTTCATCCAGTACGGCGTCGCAGCAGGTATTCAAGCTTTAGATGATTCAGCCCTAACTATTACTGAAGAAAACGCTCCACGTGTTGGCGTTGCAATCGGTTCTGGTATTGGTGGTCTTGGTTTGATCGAAGCCGGTCACCAAGCTCTCACTGAAAAAGGCCCTCGTAAAATCAGTCCGTTTTTCGTTCCGTCGACGATCGTGAATATGATTGCAGGTCACATGTCTATCATGCGTGGCCTACGCGGTCCAAACATCGCGATCTCTACTGCATGTACGACTGGCCTACATAACATTGGTCACGCGGCTCGTATGATTGCATACGGCGATGCTGACGCAATGCTAGCAGGTGGTGCTGAAAAAGCGTCGACACCGTTAGGTATGGGCGGTTTTGGTGCGGCTAAAGCACTGTCTACTCGTAACGATGAGCCTCAAAAAGCTTCTCGTCCGTGGGACAAAGGCCGTGATGGCTTCGTTCTTGGTGACGGTGCTGGCATGATGGTTCTTGAAGAGTACGAACATGCGAAAGCTCGTGGTGCTAAGATTTACTGTGAGCTAGTTGGCTTCGGTATGTCGGGTGACGCTTACCACATGACATCTCCAAGTGAAGATGGCTCTGGTGGTGCACTAGCAATGGAAGCGGCTATGCGTGATGCAGGCATTACTGGTGAACAAATCGGTTATGTAAATGCTCACGGTACCTCGACTCCTGCCGGTGACGTAGCGGAAGTGAAGGGCATCAAGCGTGCTTTAGGCGAAGCAGGTAGTAAGCAAGTCTTGGTTTCTTCTACGAAATCAATGACAGGCCACCTTTTAGGTGCTGCAGGCTCTGCTGAAGCTATCATCACAGCGATGTCTCTAATTGATCAAATTGTTCCACCAACAATAAACCTAGATGATCCTGAAGAAGGTTTAGATATTGACTTAGTACCTCACACTGCGCGTAAAGTGAGCGGCATGGAATATGCTGCATGTAACTCATTCGGGTTTGGTGGTACAAACGGCTGTTTGATCTTCAAAAAGATTTAATCATCTTATTAAAGACATAAACACTCGTAGATAGTCACAATTAGACTTGTTTTTAAACGGCTTGATGCTTTAGCATTGAGCCGTTTCTTTTTATGGGGAAAAACATGTTTTGGGTTGATGGACAAAGCCAGCAAACTATCGATATTTTGGATCGCTCGTTTCAGTACGGAGACGGCTGTTTTACGACAATGCTTGTCCTAGGTGGTCAAATTCAACATTTTCACGATCATCAACGTCGTGTCGATGAATGCCTGAAAGTGTTACGCATTTCTACTCTTGATTGGGATGTGGTTAATGTTTGGATCAATAGTGCACTTCAATACATCCAACACAACGGTACCCATGGAACAAAGAACCTCCATAATACAAACAAGTCTCATAGGGACAAAGCAGGGATAAAGCTGCACGTTAGTCGCGGCTCTGGTGGCAGGGGCTATAGCGCGAAGAATATCGCTAAACCTACGGTCACCATTAGTACGTTTGATTTCCCAAGCCATTACTCAACGTGGCAAGACTCTGGTGTTGAACTCGGTGTCTGCCAACAAGCGTTGGGTTTGAGCCCACTGCTTGCTGGACATAAACACAATAATCGCCTCGAGCAGATCTTGATGAAAGATGAAATGGATCAAGCTAATGAAGTCGATGGTGTGGTGCTTGATATCTCTGGCAATGTCATTGAAACCACCGTGGCTAACCTGTTTTGGCGGAAAGGGCAGACGATTCACACACCTCAACTAACGCAAAGTGGCGTCGCTGGTGTTATGCGTAAGCAAGTGTTAACCGCGCTGAATCAAGCTGCACTTTCCGTTACTATGAGTGACTACTGCTTATCTCAACTCATGAAAGCTGATGAGGTTTTCATGACCAACTCCATTTTAGGGATTGCCCCCGTTACCCGTATTAGTGAAACCCAATTTAACATTGGAACCGTTACTCGTAGCCTTCAAGGACAACTAAACTCGTGATCAAAAAGTTATTTATTTTTACTATCTTGTGCCTAATCGCAGCGGGCGCTGCTGGGTTTTATGTTTATAACCAAGCGCAAGATAACCTGAAACAAGTCATCCAATTAGGAAAACCACAGGTCGTAACCGTTGCTTCAGGCAGCAGCTTTAATCGTGTTCTGGCACAGTTGATAAATGAGGGGCTATTTGAGGCTTCTCCTTACGAGAAATTAATCCGTAAGTTACATCCTGAGCTGGTTGACGTAAAAGCGGGTACATTTCTGCTAGAACCGGGGTTGACTCTAGAGCAGGCGCTACAAGTGCTTGTTGAGGGTAAAGAGCACCAATTCACGATTACCTTCGTTGAAGGCAGTCGCTTTGATGAATGGCTTGTGCAGCTAAAAGACAATGAATTCATTCAACAGACGCTAGGTGGTGTTTCTGAAAAAGAGATTGCTGAAAAGCTGGGCGTTGAAAATGAAAAGCTAGAAGGCCTTTTCTTAGCGGAGACTTATCATTATACCTACGGTACGACCGATTTAGATTTGCTGAAGCGTGCTCATCGCGACCTCATGAACGTGGTGAATGACGAGTGGGAAAACAGAGCCGAAAAACTGCCTCTTAAGTCACCTTATGAAGCTTTGATTCTTGCGTCTATCATTGAGAAAGAGACCGCTGTTGCTTCGGAGCGTGAGCGTGTTTCTTCTGTTTTTATTAACCGTTTGAACAAGCGTATGCGTCTACAAACAGATCCTACGGTTATTTACGGTATGGGCGATAGCTACAAAGGTAATATTCGTAAGAAAGATTTACGGACTCCAACGCCGTACAACACTTATACAATGAGTGGTTTGCCACCAACGCCTATCGCCATGGCGGGCCAAGCATCTATTCATGCAGCTCTGAATCCAGAGAAGAGCAACTACCTGTATTTTGTTGCGAGTGGAACGGGTGGTCACGTATTTTCAAAGAGTTTGACAGAGCATAACCGTGCCGTGCGAGCTTACTTAAAACAATTAAGAAAAAATAAATAAAGAAAAATTATGAATCAGTCGAAATTTATCGTGGTTGAAGGCCTTGAAGGCGCAGGTAAAAGTACAGCAATTAAAGCCATCGTTGAAACATTAAAAGCATCTGGTGTCGAAGACATTGTTAATACTCGGGAGCCGGGTGGAACAGTCTTAGCTGAAAAAATGCGTTCATTAGTGAAAGAAGAACACGAAGGCGAGAAGCTTCAAGATATGACTGAATTACTGCTGATGTACGCAGCACGCGTTCAATTAGTAGAGAACGTTATCAAGCCAGCACTCGACAGTGGTCAATGGGTATTGGGTGATCGCCACGATATGTCTTCTCAGGCTTACCAAGGTGGTGGTCGTCAGATAGCACGCACTACTATGGAATCACTGAAAGCAACCACGCTGGGCGGCTTTAAGCCAGATCTCACCTTATACTTGGACTTAGACCCTCGAGTAGGACTTGAGCGTGCTCGAGGTCGTGGTGAGCTAGATAGAATCGAAAAGATGGATATCTCATTCTTCGACCGTACTCGTGAGCGTTACCTAGAGATTGCAGCGCAAGACGAAACGGTTCTTGTTATTAATGCACAACAAGAGATAGAGCAAGTGGCTGACGATATTAAACAAGCGCTTAGTGCTTGGCTCGACAAACAGTAGGTGGTCATGGCTGAAGTGTATTCTTGGCTCACTCCCGTATGGAGTGAGTGGAAAAAAAGTCTCGATGCTGAGCGTTTTCCTAATTCGGTGATTGTTAATTCACCAGAAGGGCTTGGCGTTGATGCGTTGATTGAACAGCTTACCGCGGCATTAATGTGTACTAACTACGAAAGTGAGTCTTGCGGGTTTTGTCATAGTTGTGAACTGATGAAATCGGGAAGTCATCCTGATTTCCACGTGATTGCGCCTGAGAAAGAAGGTAAGTCGATAACAGTTGACCAAGTGCGTGCGAGTAACCGCTGGGCCCAAGAGTCTTCTCAGTTGGGTGGTTTACGAGTCATCTTGCTTAATCCCGCTGAATCAATGAACGAATCTGCGTCGAACGCGCTTTTGAAAACATTAGAAGAACCTTCGAGTAATTGTATTTTTATTCTTTCAACGCGTAGTAGTAATCGTTTAATGCCTACCATCTTAAGCCGTTGCCAACAGTTTAATGTTGTTAGCCCACAATTGGAGGTAGGATCGGCGTGGTTAGATGGTGAAGTCGGTAAAGCGGTTCCGCAGTATATTTTAGCTCTTAATGGCAATGCACCTTTAAAAGCAAAAGCGATGTTTGAGCAAGGTGGCGTTGAAGCCTCAACAAAAGTGCTCGATGGCTTTGTAAATGTCATCAAGGGAATTCAACCTGACATGTTAAAGTTCTCTACAGAGCTTAGCAAAGATCCTTTGATTCAATTGGGTTGGCTATGGCATCTACTGTCGGATGTACAGAAGCTTCACTTTGGCTTGGTCAATCAAGCCGTGACACCTAGCGCGAAAGCACTGGTTGAAGTGATGTCTTACCAAAGTGCTTACGCTGCATCGAATAAACTGCTTATATTGATTGAGCAGTTAAAGCAACACCCTGGGCTCAATATGGAGCTACTCATAATGAATTGGCTGATAGCCACTTGCGAGGAAACATGTTCGTAGATTCCCACTGTCATTTAGACAAACTGGATTATCAAGATTTACACACAAGTGTAGAAGACGTTGTGAACAAGGCGAAGGCAGCAAATGTAGACCAGCTGTTGTCTGTTGGTGTGACACTGGACTCGTTTGAAAATATGCTCGAGATGATCTCGCCGTTTGATAACGTTAAAGCCTCTTGTGGCGTTCATCCTCTCGATGTAGAGAGTGATTTCTGTTTCGAGAGAATGCGTGAATACGCGAGCAACCCAAAAGTAGTAGCGATTGGTGAGACAGGCCTAGATTACCACTATCAACCTGAGACGGCTGAGTTACAACAGCTGAGATTTAAACAGCATGTTGCGTTGGCCGTAGAGCTTAATAAGCCTTTGATCATCCATACACGTAACGCGCGTGAAGATACTCTTGCTATTTTACGTGATGGTGGCGCAGAGAAGTGTGGTGGTGTGATTCACTGCTTTACCGAAGATCAAGCGTTCGCTGAAGCGGCAATGGAGTTAGGCTTCTATATCTCAATTTCAGGTATTGTGACCTTTAAGCAGGCTACAGAACTTAAAGAAGTTGTTAAGAACCTACCACTAGACAGGTTACTGATCGAGACGGATTCTCCATACTTGGCACCCATTCCATATCGTGGCAAACAGAATCAGCCCGCATATGTCGTAGAAGTGGCTGCCTATATTGCGCAGTTGAAAGGTTTATCGATGAAAGAGGTTGCTGAACAAACAACCAAAAATTACCAGAAACTTTTTTTGCGATAAAAAACTAGGTCAGTAAATAAAAGGGAGCAAAAGCTCCCTTTTTGTGTTTTTGATCACCAAAAGTGCGTTTTTTTTTAATGTTTACTAATTATGTTGAACTTGAGAGCGTTATTTATAGTATTTGTAATTTTGTTACTAAAAATAACATTTACCTTTATTTTATTCACTTAGTAAAATAATAGGGGTGTTAAAATAAATTCTTATATTTCAATTGCTTGTATAGTTGAAAAGCATTTCATTTCTAGATTTGACATGTGATCCAAGACGTGTTTTGAAACTAAATTTCGTAAGTGACTAGAAAGTTAGTTACCCATCAATATATATTTAGCGGCAGAAAATATAATGCAATACATGGTTACATTTTCGCGGGGTGCTAACATATAGGCTACGGGGGTGTGCCGTTAGAACCCATATAATTATTTTATCTTTATCAGGAGCATAAACATGTTTAAGAACCTTTTTGCCAACTTGCAAAAAGTCGGTAAGGCTCTGATGCTACCAGTATCAGTTCTTCCGGTTGCGGGTATTTTGCTAGGTGTCGGCGCAGCAAACTTTAGTTTTCTTCCAGAAGTGCTTTCTCACTTAATGGAACAAGCGGGTGGTTCAGTCTTTGGTCAAATGGCTCTGCTATTTGCTGTTGGTACTGCACTTGGTTTTACAAACAATGACGGTGTAGCAGGCCTTGCCGCTGTTGTTGGTTACGGCATTATGGTTGCTACATTAAAAGTAATGGCAACGGTAATGGGTGTTGATGGCATTGAGACTGGTGTACTTGGTGGTATCCTTGCTGGTGGTGTTGCAGGTTGGGCTTTCAACAAGTTCTACCGTATTCAACTTCCAGAATACCTAGGCTTCTTCGCTGGTAAGCGTGCAGTGCCAATCGTTACTGGTTTTGTATCTATCGCTCTAGGTTTAGTTCTTTCTGTAATTTGGCCTCCAATCGGTGGCGCAATTGCGACATTCTCTGATTGGGCTGCAAACCAAAACCCAGTAATGGCATTTGGTATCTACGGTGTAATCGAACGTTCTCTTATTCCTTTTGGTCTTCACCATATCTGGAACGTACCATTCTTCTACGAAGCGGGTTCTTGTGTGAACAACGCTGGTGAGCAGGTAAATGGTATCATGACTTGTTTCCTTACTGCTGATGACGCATCTCGCGCTGCTGGTAATGGTTTCGGTCAACTAGCTGGTGGTTACTTATTCAAAATGTTCGGTCTTCCTGCTGCTGCAGTTGCAATTGCACATGCAGCAAAACCTGAAAACCGCGCTAAAGTAATGGGTATCATGGCTTCTGCTGCGTTAACTTCATTCCTTACTGGTATCACAGAACCGATTGAATTTGCATTCCTATTTGTTGCTCCAGTGCTTTATGCTATCCACGCTGTACTTGCTGGTGTTGCATACATGCTAACTAACGCACTAGGTGTTGTTCACGGCCACACATTCTCAAACGGTTTCATTGATTTTGTCGTTCAATCTCCACGCGCTGAGAATATGCTTCTTCTTGTTGGGCTTGGCCTTGTTTATGCGGTTGTTTACTACATTGTATTCCGCACCGTGATTAAAGCTCTAGACCTTAAAACTCCAGGTCGTGAAGACGAGTCTGAAGAAGAGTCAGTTGCGACTGGTTCTGAACTTGCTGGTGAGCTAGTTGCTGCCTTCGGTGGTAAAGCGAACATCACGGGTCTTGACGCTTGTATTACTCGTCTACGTGTTGCAGTTGCTGATACAGCAGTTGTTGACCAAGACAAACTGAAGAAACTAGGCGCTGCAGGTGTTGTTGTAGTTTCTGGTGGCGTTCAAGCTATCTTCGGTACTAAGTCTGACAATCTTAAGACAGACATGGATGAGTGGATCCGTAACAACGGTTAATTCACTGATTCAATAAATTAAAAGGAGGCCGAGAGGCCTCCTTTTTTGTTTTCCGCCTTATGAAAGCTCTTCCTGCACTTATTCTTTTCCACTCAATCGGTTATCGTTCAGCTCGATGTTCTGATGCTCGATTACCCGCTTTGGGTACCTCTTATCTTTAACTTTATGATGACAACATCCGTTTTGATTTAAGTAATCTACCGTTTTTAAACACATTCTGAGAATATTATGAAACATCGTTACTTGTTCGGCCTTATGTGCTGCAGCGGAGCCTCGTTTGCTCATGCTTCTGAAGCTCCAGATTTAGAAGTTGGTCTCGCCATTGACCAAGACCTGAGTGTCGTTGTTGAGTTTGATCAGAAGTACCGTGCAACCGTTGGTAACGACGGCGCGGCATTCGACTACATTTGGAAACGTGGTCAGTTTAAAACGGAAGTTCCGTTAAATTGGTACGTAGGTGCAGGTGCTTGGGCTGAATGGAATGACGATTTTGGTTTAAGAGTACCGTTAGGAGTGAAAGTTAATTTTTACGAAGGTTGGAATGCTTACGCACAAGTTCATCCTGAGCTAGACATGTACAAAGGCGTCGAGTTGCAAGTCGGCGGTGCTCTGGGTGTCACCTATAAGTTCTAAAGTGAACTTAAACTGTTTTTATAGTAAAAAAGCCAGCATCGCATGAAGTTGGCTTTTTTGTTTTGTTAGGTCTTTATGCCTCATGCGAACTGAGTAGCCTAGAAAGCGTGGCTTAAAACGGTTTGGTTTAGAAAGTAAAGCTCAGTCCGACATTGGCTTGGAATTGGTTCATCCAATCGGTATCAAATCGGATAATACAGTCTTGCCCCGTGCTGGGTACGTTACAAACTCCAGACGTGTCGTTGTCGACCACAGTACCTAGCCAACGCACTTGAGTGTTAAGTGCTAAGCGGTCACTAAATTTGTACTCTAAGCCACCAAAGATAGAGGTTGAGAATCCAAATTTATCTTTCGCCCAGTCTACATCCACGTAAGATGCACCAATCCCCAAACCTAGGTACCCAGACAACACCGGAGAAGCAGGGTAGTAAATACTGCTTTGAAAGTGTAGGTATTGAATTGAGGAGCTTAGGTTGAGTTTTTCTAGCTCTGAGCTCTGGTTAGAATAGAAAAAGCCGATGCGACCTTTATCAAGTGGCGTTTCAATCGCAAAGGTGTAGTTTTCAGACGGTTTCATGTCGTAGGTTTTACCATCCTGGTCTTCGACACTACCACCACCGGTATAACCCACCATCGGGGTAATGATGATCTCCGGCGAAGCATACACACTCGATACGGAGAAAAGCGCAATAAGCGCCATCATATTTGCTTTGTTATTCATGAGTATATCCTTATCCATACACTTACTAATTGTGATGGTTACATCAATATTGTGCGACTAATTTCGACGATTCTTGAAGATACTTCACACACCTGATAATAATTAAACAGTGACTCGACAAATTAATAATAAGCCAGAGGTGTCTATGGACCATAATCTGAAAAACGCCCTACAAATAACAGTGTTAATTTACACAATCATTCTTTCATTCGGCTTTATCGCAATTGGTAGTTAATACTATTTGTGGAGAGGCCGGGTTTTATACTCAGGGAATAAATGAATAGTGGTATTATAACCAATATTGATACAGCAATAGATTTGGATTACTACGCTAAGTTTATTGCTGGAAAAACTGCACTGGTTGCTCAAGGGGGCGGGCAGAGAGGCATTTTCACCTCAGGGGTACTGGATGCGTTCCTGATCTCTAACTTTGACCCTTTCGATGAGTTTTTTGGCACTTCTGCTGGCGCTCTCAATTTATGCGCTTACCTATGTCGCAATAAAGGCTTAAGTCGTTCTTTTGTCCTCGAACTCACTACTTCTCCAGAGTTCTTTAACCTATTTTCTTATATACGACATCGAAAAAAGTTGGGGTTAGAGTGGGCCTTAGAGAAAATCATGGCCTATCCATATAAGCTCGACCTTGATTTGGGAAGACAAACGTTGGGTGATCGTCAACTCTTTGCCGCGGTCACCGATTCGAAAGATCTTCAAGATTACTATTTTCCTGTATTAAGTGAAGACTGGTACAAGGTAATGGTTGCCACGTGCGCCATTCCACGCCTATATAACGATGAAATACGTATTGGCAATGGTTCTTATGTGGATGGTGGTGTGTCAGCATCTATTCCTGTACAAGAAGCTTGGCGCCGCAATGCTCGTTCTATCGTCGTAATTAGAACTGAGCCTGCGTTTGAACTAAATCCGGTCCATAGCAAGCCAATTTTACCTGTAAAAAATAAGGCGCTACTATCTTTAGAAGAACTTGAATGGTTTCGCGGTCCGTTTAATAACGTTCACGGTCATTGGCAACAAAAAGTGGACCAATGGAAAACCGATTGGACATCGTTTTTTCAACAACAAATCTTGAGCTCAAAAGAACAAAAGAGAGATAGGGTACATTTAGACCTTCTAAATGGCGGTCGATGGTTATTTGGTGCTGATGATATCTATCGTTTAAGTCATTTGATTGGTGATAAATTTGATTCAGGATTAGCTGATATGTTGATGGTTCATTACCAGACTTACTCGCTGACTCAGAACTTCCTTAACTCACCTCCCGATGATACTTTTGTGGTTCAGATAGCACCTAGTCAAACGCTTAAATCGAGCTCATTAATGAGTCATAAAGATGATTTACTGCATGATTACGAATTGGGGTTAGAAGCTGGATATCGTTTTGTTGAAACTTATTCTTCCACTGACAACGCTCGTAGCTCACATACGCCACATTTGGTAACCGGTGCTGCCGGAAAATAATACTTGTAGAAAAGTTTTTGAAATGAAAAGGGTTATTGAACTTGGTCCGATAACCCTTTCTTTTTTATTTGCTCTCGAAAACCAAAACTTTAAACACTGAATAGTTAGCCTTCGGGCTTTAGATGATTGAACAAACTTGAAGATTTTAGAGTTAGGTTACAGGCAGAATTCTCATACAGTTTGTCGATCCGGCGACATCCATAATGTCCCCTTGCGTGATGATCACTAGATCGCCACATGTGAGATATCCTTTTTCTTTCAAGCAGGCGAGCGTAGAGAGCGCAATATCAAGGCTGTCTTTGGCTTCTGTTTCAAAGTAGATTGGGGTAACCCCTCTGTACAATGTGCACCGGTTAAGTGTGCTTTCGTTACGAGATAGTGCGTAGATAGGCATATCGGCGCTGAGGCGTGACATCATCAGTGCTGTGCGTCCGGACTCAGTGAGAGTGACCACGCCCTTAATTCCTTCCATATGGTTCGCAGAATAAATAGTCGCCATCGAAACGGTTTCTTCCGCTGTTACAAAGGTACGATCAAGACGGTAATTAGAGTGGTTGTTAATACCCGCCATCTTTTCAGCGCCAATACAGACTTCTGCCATTGATTTCACCGTTTCGACTGGGTAATCGCCTGCTGCTGTTTCACCGGAAAGCATTACGGCATCCGTCCCATCAAGTACGGCATTCGCTACATCCATGACTTCTGCCCGAGTTGGCATTGGAGCGGAGATCATCGACTCCATCATCTGAGTCGCGGTGATCACTGTTCGATTAAGCGCCCCTGCACGACGTATAAGCTGTTTTTGTACTCCAACCAACTCTGGGTCACCAATCTCTACTCCTAGGTCACCACGGGCCACCATGACCACATCTGAGGCCATTATGATGTCATCCATGTTCTCAATAGTGGCTACCGTCTCTGCTCGTTCCACTTTAGCCACAAGATGCGCTTCTAAGCCGGCTTCATGTGCGAGTCGACGCGCGTAATGCATATCTTCGCCATTGCGAGGGAAAGACACCGCTAGGTAATCTACTTTGATTTGTGCTGCTGTTACGATATCGCGCTTGTCTTTTTCTGTCAGCGCTTCTGCGGATAAGCCCCCCCCTTTTTTATTAATACCCTTGTTGTTGGAGAGAGGGCCTCCGATGAGCACTTCAGTGTGGACTTTGCACCCTTCGACACTGGTCACTTTTAATTGAACACGACCATCGTCGAGTAATAAGATGTCGTTAGTTGATACGTCGTTTGGCAGCTCTTTGTAATCGAGGCCAACGGCTTGTTGGTTGCCTTCACCTAAACCTAGGTTACTGTCTAGAGTGAACCGGTTCCCCACGGCTAATTGGATCTTGCCATCTTTGAATGTCGACACACGAATCTTCGGACCTTGCAAATCTCCTAGAATGGCGACTTGAGTGCCGAGCCGTTTAGCGATCGCTCGAACTTGTTCTGCGCGTTGGATGTGATCGTCGCTGCTGCCGTGAGAGAAGTTCATACGGACGATATTGGCACCGGCTTTGATGATAGCTTCAAGCACATTACCTTTATCTGTTGAAGGGCCTAGCGTGGTGACGATTTTCGTTTTTCTTAATGCGGCTGTCATGAATACTCCTAGAGTGAGGACTGTAATCTGATTTAAGGCTGAATTAAGTATATGCATTAATTGATAATTTATTGGGAGCTAGGAAGGTATTTCTCCAATTATCCACAATGATTGAATTCAAGCCTCAGTCGTGATGTTTTTTTTCGAAAATTAAGTCTTAATTTCTCAATTTGGATGATAATTCTTCTCGAACTATTTGACTCGATACACAAAGATTCATGTATATACGTGATACTGGTCACGGCGATATACCAAGTGACTTCACAATTACTTCGCAAAGTAAAAAAATTATCCAGTTGATGATTTTTGGAGCGTAAAATGTACATGGCTCAACCGGGCCATATTGATCATATCAAACAGGTCAATGCTGGTCGTGTATATAAACTAATTGACCTTAAAGGTCCTATTTCTCGTATCGATTTGTCCAAGCAAAGTGAGTTGGCTCCGGCGAGTATTACTAAAATTACCCGTGAACTCATTGAAGCTCACCTTATTCATGAAACGACGGTTCAAGAAGCCACCACTCGTGGGCGTCCGGCTGTCGGTCTGCAAAC
This sequence comes from Vibrio toranzoniae, assembly GCF_024347655.1. Lineage (NCBI taxonomy): Bacteria > Pseudomonadati > Pseudomonadota > Gammaproteobacteria > Vibrionales > Vibrionaceae > Vibrio > Vibrio toranzoniae. The sequence goes on from NZ_AP025514.1 coordinate 1,051,326, forward strand.
CAATAACGAAGGTTGGCAGTTTCTGTCGATGCGTCTTGGTCGTGGATACTTGACAATTGCTCTGCATGAATTGGGTGGTGATGTTCTTATCGATACCAAAATCGATATTCATGAACGTGACCAAGACGATGTGCTTGCTCGCTTATTGCATGAGATTGATGAATTCTTCCAAACCTATGCTGAACAACTCGATAGGGTAACCAGCATTGCGGTTACGCTACCTGGCCTTGTGAATTCTGAGCAAGGTATAGTGTTGCAGATGCCACACTATAATGTTGAAAATTTAGCGTTAGGGCCGGAGATCTATAAAGAAACGGGCTTGCCAGTCTTTATTGCCAATGACACCCGAGCATGGGCATTGGCAGAGAAGCTGTTTGGTAATTCACAAGACAACGACAACTCTGTTCTTATCTCGATTCACCATGGTTTAGGTGCCGGGATTATTCTTGATGGTCGTGTTTTGCAAGGGCGTCATGGCAATATCGGTGAACTGGGGCATATCCAGATCGATAAAGAAGGCAAGCTTTGTCATTGTGGTAACCGAGGCTGTTTAGAAACGGTAGCGAGTTCACAAGCGATACGTGACCAAGTGAAAGCAAGACTCGCAAATGGTGAAGCATCAACCTTGTCTGTGTTTGAAGATGTCACCATTGAGCAAATCTGCGCGGCAGCAGCAAATGGAGATGAGTTAGCCGTCGAAGTGATTGAGCAGTTAGGTCGCTACCTAGGTGCGGCTATTGCGATTGTGATTAACCTATTCAACCCAGAGAAAATATTGGTTGGCGGTGTTATTAACCAAGCAAAAAGTGTCCTATACCCTGAAATTCAAAAGTGTATCGAAGAGCAGAGTTTATCGGTTTACCATCAAGACTTAGAGTTGGTGGAGTCTCGTTTTTATAAGCAGGCGACCATGCCGGGTGCTGCGCTTATCAAGCAGGCTTTGTACGATGGTCAGCTATTGATGAAAGTTATTGAAGGTTAGCTTCTTTACTACTGTTATAGTCTACTCCAACCATACACCTAAGCTTCGTATTGCAGTATTTTTGGTGCTTAGTTTAAGTATTCTGTGATTGGCGCTTTGTGTTATCCTATTGAAGTAGGCTATTGTAGCCAAATTTATTATTTGTCACTAAGGTGTTGTATGTCTGGAGTTTTAAATTCGGTTGATCAAAGAACCAAACTGGTAGGTGAAAACCGTCTGGAACTCTTATTATTCAGTTTAAATAGTCGTCAACTCTTTGCGATTAACGTGTTTAAAGTGAAAGAAGTCCTAAAATTGCCAGTACTCACTCGCTTTCCAGGCTCCCATCATAATATTACCGGCGTTGCTTCTTTGCGCGGTGAATCCGTCCCTGTAATTGATTTACGTAGTGCGATAGGCTTTCCGCCATCACGTGCCGATTCTCAAGAAAGTAATTTGATTATTACGGAGTACAACCGAACCGTTCAAGGTTTTTTGGTTGGGCAAGTTCGTAATATTGTGAATACGATGTGGACTGAAATCCAGCCACCACCCAAGACAGCAGGGCGTGCAAACTACCTAACAGCGATTACGCATATTCAAGAAGAAGATCAACATAAAATTGTTGAGATCATCGATGTTGAAAAGGTACTAGCTGAGATCATTGATTACGATGTTTCTATCTCTGAAGGGGTTTTAGACGAGCAGCTCGCCAATGAGATGGTTGGACGTAACGTTCTTATTGTTGATGACTCTTCAACAGCACGTAACCAGATTAAAGGCACTTTGTCACAACTCGGCCTGAATATTATTGAATGTTGCGATGGCTTAGAAGCTTTGAATCTGCTTAAGGGATGGTGTGACGAAGGTAAAGACATTAATCAGGAAATATTGTTGATGATTACCGATGCTGAAATGCCTGAAATGGACGGCTATAAACTGACTCATGAGGTTCGTAGTGATCCAAGAATGCGTGACTTATTCATTACGCTAAATACTTCATTAAGTGGTAGTTTCAATGAAGCAATGGTTGAGAAAGTAGGGTGTAATCGCTTCATTTCTAAATTCCAGCCAGACCTATTAGTTGAAGTGACTCAAGAACGAATGCGCCAGATTTTGTAAGTAATACTGCTAATGGTTTATAGAGCCTTTAAGAAAAGGCTTACGGCGGATAGCGTTGAGGTATCATTCAATAATTTGAACTGAACTGAACTGAACTGAACTGAAGGGAAGCAGATGCTTCCCTTTTTCGCTTTTAGCGTTTATGAAACGGCTATCTGAGTCGCTAATGGAAATCCCGTGATTTGGTTTTCAAACCAACAATTTCATCGGTAATATCGATGAGCTTCCCAGCAATCACATGCATTACTTCGCCTTCCTTTTCTAATATTCCTTGTACTTTTAATGCTTTGGCTGTGAGGTAGGCTTTCTGTTGAGCTCGTGCGGTAGCTCCCCATACCACAACATTAATGTTGCCAGTGCTGTCTTCCAGAGTGACAAAGGTGACGCCTGTTGCGGTACCAGGTGATTGCTTACCAGTGACTAATCCGACAACAGTGACCATGGATTTGTGTCTTTGTTGTATTAGGTCTTTCATATGAGTGAATCGACCGAGTCGGTTCGCTTCTTCTAACAAAGTGATAGGGTGTTTGTTTAATGAAATCCCGATACTGGTAAAATCTTCAAGTAGATCTTGCATCTCATTGGGTTTGTGCAATGTGTGTTCGCCATCCTCATCCTTAGTATCGTCATAGACTTGGCTAAATAGAGGCAGGTCAGAAGCGGAATCCATAATTGCCCAGCGTGTCTGAAAGCGGTCACCAGAAACGTTGTGCAGCGCATTAGCCGAGGCGAGTAATTCAATGTCTGTTTTACTCATTGATAGTTGCTTCACCTGGCTAGGGTGACGATAACCGGAATGCGGACGATTGGCGAGTACGCTCTGGATACCGTGTTCGCTCAAGCCTTTGATTTGTCGCAGCCCTAATCGAATCGCTAGACCATTCTGATGAGAAACAACCGTGTGATTCTCTTGAGAGGTATTCACACATATCGGCAAAATCACCAGATTGTGCCTCTGTGCATCTTGTACCAACTGCGACGGGCTATAAAAACCCATGGGTTGGCTATTCAGTAAAGAAGCGTAGAAACATTCTGGGTAGTAACATTTCAACCAAGCTGAACAATAGGCTAATACCGCAAACGAAGCGGAATGGCTTTCCGGAAAACCGTACTCGCCAAAACCGCATATCTGTTTAAATATCTGTTCGGCAAACTCGGTTTTGTAGCCGCGTTTTTGCATGCCTTCGATGAGTTTGTTTTTAAACTTAAACACGTTACCGTTTTTCTTCCAAGCGGCCATCGCGCGCCTGAGTTGATCCGCTTCTCCGCCAGTGAACCCTGCAGCTACCATCGCGAGTTTAATCACTTGTTCTTGAAAGATAGGTACACCTAAGGTGCGTGATAGTACCGATTCCACCTCTTTGGATGGGTAACTTATGGGCTCAATGCCATCTCGACGTTTTAGAAATGGATGTACCATATCGCCCTGAATTGGCCCTGGGCGCACGATAGCGATTTGAATCACCAAGTCGTAATAAGTTTTCGGTTTAAGCCTTGGCAGCATACTCATTTGCGCTCGTGACTCAATTTGGAATATCCCGACGGTATCGGCTTGTTGAATCATGCCGTAAACCTGAGGATCGTCCTTAAGACGAGTGATCTCAGCGATCGTAAGGGAGCGACCATGGATATTCTTGATCTGGTCGAAACATTTACGAATCGCAGAGAGCATACCCAATGCGAGTACATCGACTTTCAGCAGCCCCAAGGTTTCTAGATCATCCTTATCCCATTGGATAATGGTGCGATCGTGCATTGCCGCATTCTCGACAGGAACCAGTTCATACAGAGGCCCTGAAGAGATCACAAAGCCGCCGACGTGCTGAGACAGGTGACGTGGAAAGCCAATAATGTCATTAACTAAATGGATAAATTGCTGACCCTTTAAAGAATCAGGTTGTAGTCCTAATTGAGTTAATTGTGCTTGCCAACCTAAGCTTTTATCTCTGCGATTCGTGTTTTTAATGAAGTAATCAAGCTGGGTTTCTTGTAGCCCTAATGCTTTGCCGACATCCCTTACCGCACTTTTAAAGCGATATGAAATGACAGTGGCGGCAAGTGCTGCGCGTTCTCTACCGTATTTCTTGTAGATGTATTGGATGACTTCTTCACGGCGTTCATGCTCAAAATCGACATCAATATCAGGCGGTTCGTCGCGCTCTTTACTGATGAAGCGTTCAAATAGCACTGAGATCTGTCTTGGATCGACAGAGGTGATCTCTAAGCAGTAACAGACCACGGAATTGGCCGCTGAACCTCGACCTTGGTAAAGAATCCCTTGGCTTTTGGCAAACATGATGATGTCGTGGATCGTGAGAAAGAAGAAAGGGTAGTCGAGCTCGTTAATCAGCCCGAGTTCTTTATCTATGATCTGCTGGATGTCGTTAGGCACACCTTGTGGGAAGCGAGCCTGTTTTCCTTTCTCGACCAACATTCGCAGATAGCTCATGGGCGTCTCACCTTGAGGAATAAGTTCACTTGGGTATTCGTAACGTAAGCTGTCTAAATCAAATTCGCACAGCTTAGAGATACGGTTACTCTCTTCTAGCCACTCAGTTTTGAAGATATGAGAGAGCTTATCAAGACTTCGCAAACAGCGCTCAGCATTCGCCAGTAAATGGCAGCCTACTTCTGTAATTGGCTTTTGGTACTTAATCGCGGTGAGTGAGTGCTGTAAGGGCAAGCGATTAGTGTTGTGCATCAATACACCACCACAAGCCGTAATGGGTAGTTGGTGATGTTGTGACAGCTCAACACAGTAATCCATGTACTGCTGGTCGGTTTGTTTTAGGTGTCGTTGTAGGCCAATCCACAGCCGGCCGGAGTGATGCTGAGAAAGCCATTGTCCCCAATGTGAATCTTCACTTTTCTGTTGAGGCAGCCAAAGAATGAAGCAATGCTTAGCCGACATGATATCCCATTCAGAGAGCTGATAATGTCCTTTGCTGCTACGACGTCTCGCGTTGGTAATAATGCGGCATAGCTCGGCATAGGCCGTTCTATTTGGGCATAACAAGACAACTTGGCATTCGTCATTTAACCAAAACATGCTCCCGACGATTTGCTTGAGCGACAGTTTATGTTGCTTGATTGCAGAGTGAACCTTCACGATGCCCGCTACCGAGCACTCATCGGTGACCGCGAGTGCTTTGTAACGTAAGAAATCGGCTTGTAAAACAAGTTCTTCTGCGTGCGAAGCTCCCTCAAGGAAGGAGTAATTACTTTGGCAGAAAAGCTCTGAGTATTGCTGAGACATAGCGTAATCTCACTTAATCATTGCGAGTGAACATGATTGAAAAGAGGCGTTTAAATGGAACAAGTGGCAAGAACGACTTACCAAACTGTCTTACTGACTAGCTGAACAAACCGTGCAAGAACCACTGTTTATCTGGTGTTCTAAATACCCATAACCACCGCCCGTTTTTGCTGTAAGCAATAAAGTAGTCACGAATGATTTTCTCTCCGTCCCACCACCCAGACACAATGCGTTCAGGGCCTTGAGACAAGGTGACGCTCTCTGTTAATACTTCAGGCTCAGGCAGCAGAATACTCGGCCTGAGTCGCTGTTGATTAATACTGATAGCTGTTGTGGTTTGTTGGTTGGCCTTTTGGGGAGTCAGAGCCTTTTTTGCCACATGACTTAGTGTTGGTAGTGAATATTGATTGTTTTTTTCTGGCCTAGGATCCTGTTGTATTTTCGGAGTTTGAATACAGGCTTGCCCAAGCTTCGCCTGTAACAGTGAAAGTAGGTCTAGCGCAGCAAGTGTTCCGGTATTGCCATCAAAAAGATCATGGTAGGTCATTTGGGGGGATCCATGACGAATCAAGGAGAGAGTTAGCCCTTGAACGGGTGCCGTGAGCTTTAGAGACTCTAAGGCGAGATGGGTAAGGTTCGCCCATTTGCTTGCAAGATAATCGCCCTGTGCTGAATAAAAAGAGACATGGTGGTCGTTTTTATCCCTTAGATGCAAAGTCAGCGTCAACTCGAAAGCCACTCGGTCACGTAGCTTCAAAAAACACTCGAGTTGATTTAATAATTTCAGTAACGGCTTTTCGATAAACAGGATGTTTTCAATATCAAACAATAGCTCGAGATATTGCTGAAAATTCTCCGGTGGATGGTAGAAATCAATCGGGTGCTTGAACTGTCCGTTAAGGCGACCAACATAATTCACTAAGTCGATATCAAAGCGACGTGCGACTTCTTGCAAAGGCAGCTTTAATAGGTCTTCAACGACATTGATACCAACACGGTTCAGGCGCTCAATTTGCTTAGCTGGTAATTCGCTTGAACTTAGCGCCTGCTGACTTACCCAAGCTTTCATTTGCTCAACATTGTTTGTTGTTTGGTTGATGGATTGCTTGCCTAAAAGGATTGCAGAAAGCGGCGAATAACCTGTGGCAAAGCTGAACTGGATGTTGAGTGACTCTAAATGGCTTTTGAGTTCGAGCCAGTAATTGTCTAGCCCGTTGTAAAGCGACAGCATGTTAGAGGCTTTAATTAATAAACCATTGGGCGGCAGTAACGCCATATCTGATGTAACTAAATATGCCCATTGAGCGATCTCTTTCAGTTTATTTTTCTCTAGCTCAATACTGTAAGGGTGAACGTGTAAGTTGTGGCAAAGTGCCGCCGCAGACCCGAGTCCCATGCTTAGTGTGATGCCTGATTGCAGTGCGGCTGGGTTAGCTTGCAGCACACGGTGATCTTTTTCATCCACGATGATAATAGGTTTCTCGTGTGATGTTTCGTTCAAACCCAACTCATTAGAGTTAAACAAGGTATCTAACTGCAGAGATGGAAAGTGTAGATAAAGCCACAACATACGTTAGCCTTGCTTCGCAATAGGGAAAGCCGGCACCGTATTACTAGACAAAGCGTGAGTCGAACTGTTTTGATTGATGACTTTTTCTGTGAGTAACGGCCAATTTTGGCTCATGTCGAGAATAAAGCTGCCATACGACCAGCTGCCTTTTCTTTTCGTGACCTCAACCTTTAACCCCTGCGCGTGAGAAGAGAGTTTCATGCTTAAAGAAACGGGTAGGGACAACGGATTATGGCTGGTGGCTTTAAAGTGAAATTGCAGGCACTTACCCGTTTCGCTTGCTGCTTGCAGGCGCTTGGTTTGGTGGATTTCGAGATCGGCTCCCCATAGCAATACAGAATGACAAGCACCACTCTTGAGGCATTGTTCAGCAGCCCATAGTGCATCGAGAGCACGCTGAGGTTGGATGACTAGGATGTTCTCTAATGGAATATCTTGGTCGTTGAAAAACTCGGCACAGATCTTCCCTGGTGGGTTGATGAAAATGGCCAGTTTCTGTGAGTTTTGTTGAGCTAAATAAGGCGTGAGTAGACGAAGTTCGCCGATCCCTTGTTGTGATTCCACCTCAATAACGCCGTGCATCGGAAAGCCTCCATCAAGCTGTTTATCCAATTGAGGGTAGCCTGTCGAAGTGGTACTTCCTTGCGTTGTTGGTTGTAATCCTTTCCAGATTAACTGGCGGTCTTGTAAGTTTTTTATGAGTTCATGCATAATCAAATACCTGTATATCTATACAGTATATTTAACAATGAAAAAGATGCAAAGCAAAATGACGAAAATCAGATGAACTAACTGTTAGATACTTGATTTAGATACAAAAAAAGCCGCGATTAAGGCGGCTTCTTGCTATTGGTTATAATATCAACTACTTAGGTTGAGCATCTATACATTGGCCATTAATGTCTGTCACACTTGGGTTCATTAAGTGTAGGTACAGCGGGATGATGTCTAATGGCGTTTTTAGCTTGTTCGCATCTTCACCTGGGTACGCTTTTGCACGCATACGTGTTTGAGTGCCGCCCGGATTAATCGCGTTAACACGGATGTTTGTGTCTTCAAGCTCATCCGCTAAGATCTGCATCATACCTTCGGTAGCAAACTTAGAAATCGCGTAAGTGCCCCAGAACGCACGGCCAGAATGACCCACCGTTGAAGAGGTAAAGACAATACGACCCGCTTCCGCTTTCTTAATGACAGGCAGGAGTGCTTGAGTCATTAGAAACTCAGCTTTAACGTTGATTTGCATGACGCCATCAAAGGTCTCTTCATCGATTTGATCAAATGGACTTAACGTGCCAAGCACACCTGCGTTATGCAGTAGGCCGTCTAAACGACCAAACTGTGATTCAATGGTTTCAGCCATATCAACGTAGTTCTGTTTTGTCGCGCCTTTTAAATCCAATGGGATAATCGCAGGTTGTGGGTAACCTGCGCTTTCGATTTCGTCGTAAATCAATTCAAGGTTTTTAACATTGCGGCCTAACAGAATGACAGTTGCGCCATGTTGAGCGAAGCTTAGTGCGGCTTGGCGACCAATGCCAGCACCGGCACCTGTAACCAAAATTACTTTATCTTTGAGGGCATCTGTAGAGATTGGGTAATCCACTGTGCTTATCCTTCTTTCTTTTATTATGTTCGTCATTCCATTGATGTTTAATTACACAGATAACCGCAGGAATGATGAGAAATTCTTGGTAATCGTGACAAGATGGTTACAATACACTAATTCATACAATAGGGGATATGACATTGGAATTTTTGTTGGACTACGGCTTGTTTTTAGCCAAGATTGCGACCGTTGTAATCGCCATCATTGCCATTTTAGTGATTGCTAAATCGGTGGGTGGTAAATCAAGCGCAATTAAAGGTGAGCTGGAAATCACTAACCTATCGGAACATCATAAACAGACTATTGAACAATTAGAGCACCATTTGCATGATGATACTTTCATCAAAGCACGTGATAAAGCAGAAAAGAAAGCAGAAAAAGAGAAAGTAAAGTCACGCAGTAAAGAAGTGAAGAAAGCAGCGAAAGAGGGGGAGCTTGATAGCAAGCGTGAACCACATCTATTCGTTCTTGATTTTAACGGCAGCATTGATGCGAAAGAAGTGGCTTCATTACGTGAAGAAGTAACGGCGGTTCTAGCTGTGGCTCGTGAAGGTGATGAAGTATTACTTAAGCTTGAATCTGGCGGTGGCATGGTTCACGGCTATGGTTTGGCCTCTTCTCAACTTGATCGTATTAAAGCGGCAGGCCTACCTCTGACTATCTCGGTAGATAAAGTCGCAGCAAGTGGCGGTTACATGATGGCATGTATTGCAGACAAAATCGTATCTGCACCTTTTGCTATTGTTGGTTCTATTGGCGTTATCGCTCAGTTGCCTAACTTCAATAAATTGCTTAAAAAGCATGATATTGAGTTCGAACAGTTAACGGCGGGTGAGTACAAACGCACGCTAACTATGTTTGGTGAGAACAGCGATAAAGCACGTGAGAAGTTTAAAGAAGAGCTAGAAGAGACACACGGCTTATTCAAAGACTTTATTCGTGACCACCGTCCAGCGCTAGACCTTGATAAGGTTGCAACGGGCGAACACTGGTTCGGTACACAAGCTCATGAACTTGGGCTGGTGGATGAGATCAGCACTTCTGATGATTTAGTCGTAGCAGCATGTAAAGACAAGACGGTTCTAGCGATTCACTACGTACAGAAGAAAAAACTATCAGACAAGCTAGCGGGCGTTGCAGGTAAATCAGCAGACAGGGTGCTGATGAAGCTGATCGAACGCGGTCAAAAACCGATTGTTTAAATTTATACCAATTGTAGTAAATAATTGCTCGTCTTAGCTTGTTAAAAGGCTCGATAACTTCACTAGAATATTTGATTGTAGAGTAACTACTTATCGAAAAATTCTGCTTGGTTTTCAAGCCTTTTCCAGCACCATTCCTGAATGTCTTTTTACATATAGAGTATCAACGTTAGCGAGTTAAGCGTTAAATCTTGGTTCCATAATCATTACGTTTTGGACAAGTGGTCAGGATCTCTCTATGACCCGTATCGTTGAGCTCTTCCAAAATGACATCAAAACCCCATAAGCGGTATAGATGTTTCATGACTTCATCATAGCCTTTATCAAGAGGAATCCGGTCGTGAGGCCTATATTGCAGTGTCATCGAGCGATCACCACGGACATCTACTATTAGGTTCAAGGTTACTTAAGTTATATTGTGCAGCGAGCTTCTCTCGAATCAAACTGTAGCCTGGATCATCATGGATAGCGCTGACTTCAATCGTGTTCTTATGGTCATCGTCGAGCACAGAGAACAGCTTAAAGTCCCTAATGATTTTTGGAGAAAGATACTGGCTGATAAAGCTTTCATCTTTGAAGTTATGCATAGCAAAATGCACGGCTTCTAACCAATCACTTCCGGCTAACTCAGGGAACCACTCTTTGTCTTCATCGGTTGGTTCTTCACAGATGCGTCGGATGTCTCTAAACATCGCAAAACCAAGCGCATAAGGATTTATGCCATTGAAGTAAGGGCTGTTGTAAGCCGGTTGTGCGACCACGCTAGTATGGCTGTGTAAAAATTCTAAGATGAACTTATCACTGACTAAGCCTTCATCGTAAAGGTGGTTAAGGATGGTGTAGTGCCAGAAGGTTGCCCAACCCTCATTCATTACTTGGGTTTGTTTCTGTGGGTAGAAATACTGGCTGACTTTACGGACGATACGGACACATTCACGTTGCCAAGGTTCAAGCAGTGGAGCGTTTTTTTCGATGAAGTAGAGAATGTTCTCTTGAGGTTCGCTAGGAAAACGAATCGTTTCCTTTTCTTCTTTGTCTTGACTTTTAGGCACCGTTCTCCATAACTCATTGACTTGAGATTGCAGGTAAGCCTCTCGCTCTTCCTGTCTTGCGGTTTCTTCTGCGATTGAAATCTTCTCTGGACGTTTGTATCTATCTACGCCGTAGTTCATCAGTGCGTGACAAGAATCGAGAAGTTGCTCGACTTCTGCAACGCCGTATTTTTCTTCGCACTCAGTAATGTATTTTTTAGCGAACAATAGGTAGTCGATGATGGAACTGGCATCGGTCCATGTTTGGAACAGATAGTTGCCTTTAAAGAAAGAGTTATGGCCGTAACAAGCATGAGCCATAACGAGTGCCTGCATAGTGACGGTGTTCTCTTCCATCAGATAAGCGATACAAGGGTCTGAATTGATGACAATTTCGTATGCTAAGCCCATTTGGCCGTGTTTGTAGTTTTGTTCGGTTTGAATGAATTTTTTACCAAAAGACCAGTGGTTGTAATTGATGGGCATACCAATGCTGGAATAAGCGTCCATCATCTGTTCTGAGGTAATCACTTCAATTTGGTTCGGGTAAGTATCTAAACGGTAATGCTGCGCCACACGCTTAATTTCAACGTGATATTGCTCTAATAGGTTGAACGTCCAATCGGGTCCGTCAGGTAGCATCTTCTCGTTTTTCTTCTGCGTAGCTTCGTTCTTTTCTGCAACGTTTGATTTCGCTGTCATGGCAAGCCCCCTTACGCTGTTTCTTTTTGGAATAGCTCTCTAAACACAGGAAAAATATCATCCACTGTTCTAATATTTTTCATCGCAAAGTTGTCAAAGCTGTTTTCGAGTTTTTCGTATTCGTGCCAAAGGGTTTGATGAGAGCGGCGTGTTATTTCGATGTATGAGTAATATTGGCAGATAGGCAGAAGCTTATTCACCAGCAGTTCTTTACAGCGAGGGGAGTCATCAGCCCAGTTATCGCCGTCAGAGGCTTGAGCGGCGTAGATATTCCATTCACTCGCTGGGTAACGGTCAGCTACAATTTCTTTCATTAATTTTAGTGCGCTGGAAACGATAGTGCCACCCGTTTCTTGCGAGTAGAAGAACTCATGTTCGTCGACTTCTTTCGCCTGAGTATGGTGACGAATAAACACCACATCGACATTTTCATAAGTGCGATTGAGGAACAGGTACAGCAGTACGTAGAAACGTTTTGCGATGTCTTTGGTGGCTTGATCCATTGAGCCCGACACATCCATCAAACAGAACATCACCGCTTGGCTAGATGGAATAGGGCGCTTCTCATAGTTTTTAAAACGTAAGTCGAAGGTGTCAATGAAGGGCACGTTTTCAATTTTTTTGCGTAGCTCGGCGATCTCTTCTTTTAAGCGATTTTCTTCGAAGGGTTGTGCCGGTTCCGTCATTTTAACTTGGTCAAGTTGCTCCATCAGTAGGTTAAGCTCGCGTTTTTTACTAGCTGTCATCGCGGTTCTTCGAGCTAGAGACTGCTGCAGTGAACGCACGATAGCGATGTTGGATGGAATCCCCGCGCTTTGGTAACCAGAGCGGTGTGTTTTCCATTCGGTGATTTTATTGACTTGATTCTTTTCTAGATTAGGCAGGGCTAAATCTTCAAATAGAATATCAAGATATTCATCTTTTGAAATTTGGAAGGTAAATTCATCTTGGCCTTCGCCATCAGGGCTCGCGTCCCCTTGCCCCGAACCACCACCTTGGCCCCCACCTTTAGGGCGCTCAATTTTATCGCCAGTAATGAACTGGTCATTACCTGGATGTACGCGTTCTCTTACGCCGCCTTGACCTTGATGAAAGCTTGGCTCTTTGATGTCTTTATGAGGAATAGTGACGTCTTCACCAGTTTCAGTATTGGTGATTGAGCGTCGGTTGACTGCATCGGCCACAGATTCTTTGATTTGCTCTTTATGGCGTCTTAAGAAGCGCTGCCTGTTTACAGCGCTCTTATTTTTGCCATTGAGCCTCCGATCGATAAATTGTGCCATAAGAACTCCCTCTCAGCTGATGTCGCGATCCTACTTTTATTTAGGTTGTACGAGCGGTTCACTTGAACTGCTCTGTACAGTTTAGTTATGAGGATTTGCGAACTCTTAGGTACCACTCAGATAGTAGCCTAACTTGTTTTTCGGTGTAGCCTTTCTCCATCATACGAGCAACGAAGTCGTCGTGTTTTTTCTGATCATCCGTAGAGGTTTTAGCATTGAACGAAATAACAGGAAGTAGTTCCTCTGTGTTAGAGAACATTTTTTTCTCAATCACAGTGCGCAGTTTTTCGTAGCTTGTCCAAACGGGGTTTTGCCCGTTATTATTGGCTTTGGCACGAAGCACAAAGTTCACAATCTCATTTCGGAAGTCTTTAGGGTTACTGATTCCAGCTGTTTTTTCGATTTTTTCTAGCTCAGCATTCAGAGAAGCGCGATCAAATAGCTGTCCTGTTTCTGGATCACGGTACTCTTGGTCTTGAATCCAGAAGTCAGCATAGATGACATAGCGGTCGAAAATATTCTGACCGTACTCAGAGTAAGACTCTAGATATGCGGTTTGAATCTCTTTACCGATGAATTCTACGTATCGAGGCACTAGATACCCTTTCAAGAACTCGAGGTACTTCTCGGCGGTTTCTTGAGGGAATTGCTCACGCTCGATTTGCTGTTCGATGACGTAGAATAGGTGAACAGGGTTAGCTGCTACCTCTGCTTGGTCGAAGTTGAACACACGAGAAAGGATCTTAAAGGCGAAGCGCGTCGAAAGCCCTGACATGCCTTCGTCAACACCGGCATAGTCTCGGTACTCTTGGTAACTCTTCGCTTTTGGATCGGTATCTTTCAGTGTTTCGCCGTCGTAGACACGCATTTTGGAGAACAGTGATGAGTTTTCTGGCTCTTTGAGTCGAGACAAAATACTGAATTGTGATAGCAGTTCTAGTGTACTAGGTGAGCAAGGTGCTTTAGACAATTCACTGTGCTCAAGCAGTTTCTGATAGATCTTCACTTCTTCAGAAACACGTAGACAGTAAGGTACTTTTACAATGTACACACGGTCTAGGAAAGCTTCGTTGTTTTTGTTGTTGCGGAAAGTTTGCCATTCTGACTCATTCGAGTGAGCTAAGATCATGCCATCGAACGGTAATGCAGAAAGTCCTTCGGTACCGTTAAAGTTACCTTCTTGTGTTGCCGTTAAGAGAGGATGTAGGACTTTAATAGGCGCCTTAAACATCTCTACGAATTCCATTAAACCTTGGTTTGCTTTACACAGCGCACCAGAGTAGCTGTAGGCATCAGGATCATCTTGAGAGAAGTGCTCAAGCTTGCGAATATCAACTTTACCAACAAGAGATGAGATATCTTGATTATTTTCATCTCCTGGTTCTGTCTTCGCGATCGCTACTTGATCGAGAATCGAAGGGCGTAGTTTGATGACCTTGAATTTGGAAATATCACCGCCAAAATCGTGCAGACGTTTTGCTGCCCACGGAGACATAATAGAACGGAGGTAGCGCTGCTCAATGCCGTATTCGTTCTTCAGTAAGTCACCATCTTCGTTTACATCAAATAGGCAGAAGGGGTGATCATTCACAGGGCTTCGTTCACCGTTGGCAGACAGCACATAGATGGGTAGCTTTTGCATTAGTGCTTTGAGCTTTTCGGCAAGAGAAGATTTACCACCACCCACGGGGCCAAGTAGGTAAAGGATTTGTTTACGTTCTTCTAGGCCTTGTGCGGCATGCTTTAGGTAAGAAACAATCTGCTCAATCGCGTCTTCCATCCCATAAAAATCTTCAAATTCACGGTAACGTGCTATCACTCTGTTGGAGAAAATACGACTTAGATGAGGATCTTGAGCTGTGTCAATCACCTCCGGTTCGCCAATAGCTAGCAGTAAGCGCTCAGCAGCGTTAGCATAAGCACTCTTATCGTCTCTACACAGCCCCAAGAATTCTTGCAATGTCAGCTCTTCTTCCTTGGCCGCTTCATAACGTGATTGATAGTGGTCAAAAATACTCATAGTCACATTCCCCTTGTTAACCAGTCAAAACTGACGAGCGATTGAAAAATAGGCTCTTCCTACATTTTAAGGTTAGACCCGCTTCCACAATTTTGCTTAACAATTATGTATTTATTTACAATTTTGCGTGTGAAAAGCTCGGCGAAAGCAATAGGTAACTTGAAGCGAGCAAAATCAAATTATTTTGCATTCGAGAGGGGCTAGCCGTTTGTTTTATGATTTTAGGCAGCTTTCCAATTCTTGAACTGGATTTATGTGTATTAGACGTATAATCGAGCTTGATGTTTCTTTTTCGAATGAGCCTCTTTATCGTGCGCTGCGTTATCATAAATTGATGGCTGAATAGGTCGAATCAGTGAAAAAATCCTTCGTTAAAACAGCCGATGTGGGACAACCATATAAATGGCAGTGACAACACATGAAAAGTGGAAGGCGCGAGAAACGTCAGTGTGGAATCCATTCTCAAATAATTATATGAGTAGGGCTGTAAGCAATAGTGGATTCAAGCCTAGTATTTAAGATTCAAGTAATAAAAAGGGCTACTCAGTTGAGTAACCCTTCTTTGTATATATCAATGTTGTAAATCAGTTGGTGTCGCTGCAATCTAGTGTTGTTTATTAAGCTTAAGCATTAAAGATTTGAGATAGCTCTGTCGCACATAGGTGGTACTGACGAGGGCAATTGCGCCATGTCATTAACATGCGACGGTATTTCTCTAACATTGGCATTTGGCTATTAAAATGGTGGTCAGCTTTGTCGAATTGAGGGTAAAGCCCTTCAGAGCCCACTAGGAAGCGTACGTAGTGTGTTCTCTGCACTTCAGAAGAGATATCAAAACCGAGAAACTGTAGACGACGTTGGTCAACCTCAGTACGTTCTTGATTTTCTAGCATTTTGTGTGATTCTTGCATTGCATGGTACATTTCCATGATGTCGATAATTTCACGACACTCAGCTTCAGTTAAACAACCAAATTCTTTGTTAAGCTCTTGCATTTGGAGTTCGTAACCGCGCTCTACAATCGTTTGTAGACGTTGGTATTTAGCTGAATTCTCAGGATCCATTTGAGACATTAGGTAGTATTGATTCGATAGAATTAGACGCTGAGCATTGGTCATTTCCATGGGAGGAGCCTCACTAAAAACTAAATGTTGTATTCTTTTGTTGCAGTAAGAGTAACAGCATTCCTACGAGTGGAAACATGATCTCAACACGGATTTAATATGATTTTTGAATTGATAAACAAAAGTTGTAAAGAAAAGTGAAAGGATTGTTTGGCTCGAAAAAGAAAACGCCCCAATCGAAATTGAGGCGTTTGAAATCACTATCAACGTAAGCTTAGACTAGTATTTGACGTTTGGATGATACTGACTAAGTACGGCTACAATCTCGTCCATTTTCTCTTTACTTGGAGGTTGTATACCTTCAAGAGGGTAGTCATGGCCGAGTGCTTCCCACTTGTGAGCACCAAGCTTGTGATATGGAAGTAGTTCTATTTTTTCAATGTTGTCCATGTCTTTAATGAATTCACCTAAAAGGTGAGCATCTTCTGGAGTATCGGTGTAACCCGGAACAATCACGTAACGAATCCAAGTGGTTTTTCCGATCTTGTGTAGGTAGCGTGCAAAATCAAGCGTACGTCTATTCGATACACCAATGAAGTCGTGGTGAATCTCATCTCGCATATGCTTAATATCCAGCATCACTAAATCTGAGGCTTCTAGAACTTCATCGATCACTTCAGTGTGCTTGCGAATGTAGCCATTAGTATCGAGACAAGTGTGAATGCCTTCAGCCTGAGCAGCGCGGAAAAAGTCACGGACAAACTCAGGTTGCAACATTGCCTCACCACCTGAACAGGTTATACCACCACCAGAGGCTTTCATGAAATGACGGTACGATTTTGCTTCGTTGATGATCTCTTCGACCGTTACTTCCTTTCCATCATGAAGATCCCATGTGTCGCGATTATGGCAGTACATACAACGCATTAAGCAGCCCTGAAGAAACACAATAAAGCGGATACCAGGGCCATCGACAGTACCACAAGATTCGAATGAGTGAATACGACCAGTTGTAGACATGAGCTATTCTCGTAGAGGAATTTATGCCCCTTATTTTATTACAAAAACGGTACATAAAATAGGGTCAAATGGTAACGAGGTCTTTAAAAGTAAAGGCAACCATCGATGAAGATGATTGTCTTTCTTAAACTGGAAAAGTAAAGGACAAAAGGCCTTATGGTGCCTAGAAGAAAGCAAACATGGTGATGCCACCCGTGGTGTACACTGACTCTTTCGCTTCTTTGTAATCAGGCGTTTTTGCCGTTAGCGCCAAGGATGCACCAACGTGTTGGTTATACCAAGCAAAACCCAGAACGGCTGTCGCTTGTATGTTCTCTAATGTAACATCGTAAATAGCAGGATCTTCGTTGTTTTTATTCGCATACTCGTCCACACCTGAACGATCACCTTCGATAGTCAGGTCGTTAAATCGGTAACGACCTTCAAGGCCAGCATAGGTAAACCAACCCGTGTTTGACGCGCCGATCATACCTGCCTTAAATGGGTTTTCTGTGCTGATGTTTGCTGCGCCAAAGTTGCCACCTAAGTCTGTACCCCAACGGAACATGAAGCCTGTTGAAATATTACTTCTAAAGTTACCCACGTTGATTTCTGAAACGTTAGAGATTTCGAAGTCAGTGTTTACTAACGCTTGATTGCGCATTAGGTTGAAATGACTCAGATACCCCACACTACCGGCGTACTCATTATCAACTTGATATTCCCAACCCATAGGTTCGTCTGATTTCGTGATCGAGTGGACTAGCTTTTGAGCGTCTTCAGAAAGTGCACGTTCACCCGTTGTACCAAACGTGATGTTAAAGCGTTGGGCTTGCTGCGGATTCAAGCTAATGTAGTTGAATTCTGTGTGTAGGAAACCGGCATATGGGCGATCATTGGCTGATGGTGTTTCCAATTCAATATCAGAAGGGGTATACATTTTGTGGCCAATGGTGATCTCCCACTTATCTAGAGAGTTTGCGCCCCAATAAGAAAGACTTAATGGTTTCACCCAATTGTACGGAGTAATACTTGATGATGTGTAACCCAGAAATAAGCCGTTGGTGTAGTCTTGGTCGACACCAAAGATACCATCATTGTCTAAAGCGAAAGTTAATGTAGAACGTTCAGATGCTAATGATGCAAAAGAGAGAAGAATCAATGGTAAACAACGAAGGTAATTCATGTAGCAGTTACTCTAAAATTATGAGCCAAGATAGTACCGTAGTTTGAGTTAATCTATAGAAAAAAAAGTGAATAGAAAGGGAGATTTCTGCTCAATCTAACACTTTGAGATATTGGTGAGGTCAGTACTATTTATATCGAATATAAAAAAAGCCTCGCACATTGGCGAGGCTCATTATTACTGAATGGTCAGTTTAAACGTTGATGTTTATAGAGACTCAGTAAATGTACGTGCGATTACGTCAGCTTGCTGCTCTGTAGTCAGAGAGTTGAAGCGTACAGCGTAACCAGAAACACGAATCGTTAGCTGAGGGTATTTCTCAGGGTGCTTAACTGCGTCTTCAAGAGTTTCGCGGTTAAGAACGTTAACGTTAAGGTGTTGACCACCTTCAATGCCAGCTTCGTGGTGGAAGTAACCATCCATTAGGCCTGCAAGGTTAGCACGTTGGCTGTCTTGTTCTTTACCTAGTGCGTTTGGCACGATAGAGAACGTGTAAGAGATACCATCTTGTGCGTCAGCAAACGGTAGTTTACCGACAGACGTTAGTGAAGCTACAGCGCCTTTCTCATCACGACCGTGCATTGGGTTAGCACCAGGAGCGAAAGGAGCGCCAGCACGACGACCGTCTGGAGTGTTACCTGTTTTCTTACCGTATACCACGTTAGACGTGATAGTAAGAACTGACTGTGTAGGGATAGAGTTACGGTAAGTCTTAAGCTTACGGATCTTGTTCATGAACGTAGAAACGAGTTCACAAGCAATGTCATCTACACGAGAGTCGTTGTTACCGTATTTAGGGTAATCGCCTTCGATTTCAAAGTCAGTTGCGATGCCATCTTCGTCGCGGATTGGTTTAACAGTCGCGAATTTGATTGCAGACAGTGAGTCAGCTGCAACAGATAGACCAGCAATACCACAAGCCATAGTACGACGAACGTCACGGTCATGAAGAGCCATTAGAGACGCTTCGTAGCTGTACTTGTCGTGCATGTAGTGAATGCTGTTTAGTGCAGTCACGTATTGCTTCGCTAACCAGTCCATGAAGTGATCTAGACGGTCCATTACTTTATCGTAATCAAGAACAGCGTCAGTCATTGGAGCTTCTTTAGGACCAACTTGCATCTTAAGTTTTTCGTCCATACCGCCGTTGATTGCGTAAAGCATTGTTTTCGCAAGGTTAGCACGAGCACCGAAGAACTGCATTTGCTTACCAACGATCATTGGAGATACACAACAAGCGATTGCGTAATCATCAGAATCAAGGTCAGGACGCATTAGGTCATCATTTTCGTACTGGATAGAAGAAGTATCGATAGATACCTTCGCACAGAAACGTTTGAAGCCGTCAGGCAGTTGCTCAGACCAAAGAACAGTGATGTTTGGCTCTGGAGAAGGACCCATAGTGTATAGAGAGTTAAGGAAACGGAAGTTCGAACGCGTTACTAGCGTACGACCGTCGATGCCCATACCACCCATAGACTCTGTTGCCCAGATAGGGTCGCCAGAGAATAGCTCATCGTACTCAGGAGTACGTAGGAAACGAACCATACGTAGCTTCATTACGAAGTGGTCGATCATTTCTTGAGCTTGGTCTTCTGTGATTTTGCCAGCAGCGATATCACGCTCGATATAGATGTCTAGGAAAGTCGAAGTACGACCTAGAGACATTGCAGCACCGTTTTGAGACTTAACAGCAGCTAGGTAGCCAAAGTAAGTCCACTGGATAGCCTCTTGAGCAGTTTGAGCTGGCTCAGAGATATCGAAACCGTATTTAGCTGCCATTTGCTTGATTTGACCTAGAGCACGATGTTGCTCAGAGATTTCTTCACGCAGTTGCATTGTTTCTGCTAGGTTTTCGCCGTTTTCGAATTGCTCTTGAAGAGAAGCAAATTGAGCTTGCTTGTCTTTCATTAGGAAGTCGATACCGTATAGAGCTACGCGACGGTAGTCACCAATGATACGACCACGGCCGTATGCATCAGGAAGACCAGTCAGAACACCAGACTTACGACATTTTAGGATATCAGGCGTGTAGATATCGAAAACGCCAGCATTGTGTGTTTTGCGGTATTCTGAGTAGATTTTTGAAACCATTGGGTCAAGAGTTTCACCGTATGCTTTACAAGAACCTTCAACCATACGTACACCACCGTTAGGGATGATGGCACGTTTTAGTGGTTTCTCAGTTTGTAGACCAACGATAGTTTCAAGATCTTTCTCAATGTAACCTGCATCGTGAGCAGTGATGGTAGAGATAACAGAAGTATCGAAATCTACAGGTGCCTTAGTTGCGTTTTCCTGTTTGATACCTTCCATTACCGAAGACCAAAGCTTGTTAGTTGCTTCAGTACCCTCAGAAACTAGGAAAGACTCGTCGCCTTCATACGGCGTGTAGTTCTTTTGAATGAAATCACGAACGTTTACTTCGCTTTGCCACTCACCTGCAGCAAAATCTTCCCAAGCTTTAGCAAATTGCTCTGCCATGACATACCTACCTTTTTAGTAGAAAAAACACGTACATTAACACTGTTGAGCCAGTGCCCCTGGTAAGGGTAGTACACTCTTATTAATAACAATATGTATGAGCATATTCGCTTCATATGATTATATATATTGTCACTACTCTTTATATGTTGTCTTTAACTCTATGTAATCAAGACTACGCTAAAAAATTTCTGTAAACCTTAAACTAAATCAATAAATACCAACAAAAGTTGAAAAAATTTGAGTAGCAGGGGTTGCTACCCAAACTTTTTTTTAATCTTAATACTACTTTTGTGTAGTAAAAGAGGTTATAGCCAAGATGTTAGGCCATACTGACTCTCTAGCATACCAACTGCAAGCATTGCTACTAGACAGATAACTAAAACGCCAACTGGGATAACAATTTTGTCTACAAATGATAGACGCTTCGCACGCTCTTTATCACCAATTAGGCCGTTGTTATCAAGAAGCATAGTTAACGCCCAAGCTAATACTGGGTTAACAACTGCAGAACCAAAGATACAGATACCAGCGGCTTGAGAATCTTTCGAATCTTTAACCATTTGCATACCCGCTTCCAGTAGAGGTAGAGATACACCGACGAGTAGCGCAACACGCATCACAGGTGGCCATACCGCAACATCCATCGGGAAACCAAGAATCGCAACAATAATACATAGCGAACCAAGTAAGATTGCGCCACCAGGAATGGGACGTTTAGCGATTGCAGCTGGGATCATATAAGTACCCCAAGAAGAAGTGATGTTACCACCACCTACTGCAGTACCAACCATTTGACGAACTGAACACATAGTCATTGTGTCATCTACGTCCATCAGAACTTTTTCAGAACGTTTAGGGTAGTTCAACTCTTGGAAGATACGGTGGCCTAAGAAATCAGGTGACCACATTGCTACTGCAAGAATTGCGAACGGTAAAGAAGCGATAAAGTGTTCAATGTTTGGCAAGCCAAGCATCCAACCTTCAGAAGTCGAACCCCACCAGTAAATTGGGTTTAGGTTTGGAATACCCATTTCAGTTTCGAACACGATATCGAAACCAGCGCCTAGTGCTAATGCAATAGCAAGGCCTGTAAACGCACAGACTGGGATAGCTAACCAACGCTTGTTCACTTTTGCTAGGAAAGCGTAAATAGCAATAGTAATAGCAAGAACGATAAGACCCACGTAACCCATGCTACCCGCTTCAACAGTAGAAGATTGAAGACCAACCGCCCATGCTTGAATTGAGTTGATTTGGCTCATAGTACCGGTTAGACCTAAGAAAATGAGCAAGCCACCAGCAGTACCTTCTGAAGTCAGGTTAACGAGCTTGGAGCCGCCTTTTAGGAAGCTTAGGATTAGACCGAAAATACCGATAAGGATAGCCAATGCAAGAGGGTGAGCACCAGCTAGAGCGATGGTACCAATAAGAGGGATCATTGGGCCGTGGTTACCGGCAAGGTTGGCTTTTGGATTAAAGAAACCAGAGGCAAGGATACAGAACAGCAGTGCAGGGATAAGCATTTCTACACGAGCGACTTCAATCGCAAATTCTTTACCAAGGTTTACGTGATCCCAAGCTTGAGTGAGGCCATCAGCCCAAGACATCATTACTGCAGAGTACATTGCGATGATACCAATGGTGCCAGCAAGTGCAGGAACAAGGTCTTCAAGTTCAAAGCGGAAATCACGGCCTGGAAGGTTTAGGCCAAAACGACGAGGCTTCATGATTTGAAGTTCGTGGTCTAGGTAATCTGAGCGGCTCTCAAATTCAGAAGAAGGTCGGTGTAGCTCTTTATAGCTTTTCTCTTCTACTTCAGAGTTCGCATTATTGACAACGTCTGACATAGATTCCTCATATTTTTGTGTTAGTAATTCTAAGATTGAATTCTATAATTTCGCATAATTGCGTTATTTCTTAGTTTTAACTTGTTAGCACTATGTTGCGCAGTTTTAATGTGCATTATGCTGTGAAGTTAAAAGAAACATTTGGCATTTTTTTATGCCTTATTGTGTGTCGAGGAGTTTAACAAGCTTACTCTTTAGGGTGATTGATCTTGATCACTTTAAGAGTGTATGTGAAATAAAGCTACAAAATGAAGCGATTCATTAACGTACCATTGATGAATCATGTAATTTGTTTTCACAAGTTAACGTTTACTATCTTCTTTAAACTCTGTTGCCACAGCGTTCGTTGATGTGCCTAAAACTTACTAGATTGTTTAATTACTACCTGCTTGTCCTGCTTATTAGCGAAACTCTTACAATCTAGTCCCTTTATAATAATTGTGATTTATGTAATGACTTGTGTATTTATGTGTGCGCTATATGTTGTCGGCAATAAAGCATCTTAGTCACATAACTTGTTTTCCTTACCGAGTATAAGGTTACGACAATCTCATTTTGGTTAACTTTATTTAAACAATGTAAGAGAGGGCATTACGAGTTATTGATATAACTCATTCATTAAATTGAGGGTAAAACGCTACATAGTGCATAATAAATCAGTGTGAAGTGCTATTTATTCTGAATTTGCCAGGTTAATAATTTGTTGCATGTTGATCCGTGTGGTGCTAATTTGTATCGCATGAAAAGGTCGGAGTACCTTGCATTTTCACAAACTTGGGAGAGAAAGCGCATGAAAGATGTACCAGCGCTGGACATAAAGGATCTACACAAAACGTTTGGTCAAAATGAAGTTTTAAAGGGAATTTCACTTTCAGCGCATAAAGGCGACGTGGTATCAATTATCGGATCTTCAGGATCGGGTAAAAGTACTTTCCTTAGATGTATCAATCTTTTAGAGACACCTACCGCCGGCGAAATTTGGGTTAATGGCGAATTAATTCAAATGAAAAATAATCGTCAAGGTGTTTCTGTTCCTACCAATGAAAAACAAGTTCAGCGAATCCGTTCTCGTTTGGCAATGGTTTTTCAAGGTTTTAATCTATGGTCTCACCTGACCGTTCTCGAGAATGTTATTGAAGCACCTGTTCACGTATTAGGTGTGCCTAAAGCACAAGCGATTGAAAATGCAGAGTTACTATTGAAGAAAGTAGGGCTGTATGAGCGTAAAGACTACTACCCAGGACACTTATCCGGCGGGCAACAACAGCGCGCTGCGATTGCACGAGCGTTAGCGGTCGACCCCGAAGTGATGTTGTTTGATGAACCAACATCGGCACTCGATCCTGAGTTAGTTGGTGAAGTTCTTGGCGTAATGCGTGATTTGGCTGAAGAAGGAAGAACCATGCTTGTGGTAACACATGAAATGGCTTTTGCTCGTGATGTATCAAACCACGTAATGTTTTTGCATCAAGGGCTAGTGGAAGAACAGGGCGATCCAGCAAAACTGTTTACGGAGCCTGAATCTGAGCGTTTACAACAATTTATCTCGTCGATTTACTAATCAGAATTGAAATACCGTTGCCAAGGTAAATAGCAACGGTGTGAACAATGAAACACAACACGTAAGTTAATAAGCAACAACAAACACAATATTAAAACTAGCAAAACATAAAAACCTAAATCACAGGAGTAGGGATATGAAAAAGTGGTTATTAGTCGCGGCACTTGCTGCAACTGCTGCAACGGGCGTAGCTCAAGCAAAAGAATGGAAAACAGTACGCTTTGGTATTGAAGGTGCTTACCCTCCATTTAGCTGGACAGAAGCTGACGGTTCACTGAAAGGCTTCGATGTCGATATGGCTAACGCGCTTTGTACTGAAATGCAGGTGCAGTGTAAGATCGTTGCACAAGACTGGGATGGCATCATTCCTTCTCTACTTGCTCGTAAATATGATGCGATCATCGCCGCAATGTCTATCACGGAAGAACGTAAGAAAAAAATCGACTTCACTGGTAAATACGCACTTATCCCAAACAAGTTCATCGCTAAAAAAGGTGCAGGCCTTAACTTTGATGATCTAAGTGGTCAAAAGATTGCCGTTCAACGTGCAACAACTCACGATAAATACCTAACAGACAACTATGGCGACACAGTAGAGATCGTTCGCTACGGTTCATTCGACGAAGCTTACCTTGATCTAGCAAACGGTCGTGTTGCTGCTGTACTCGGTGATGCATCTGCTCTAGAAGAAGGCGTGCTGAACAAAGCGGGTGGTGAAGACTACGAATTCGTTGGTCCATCACTAACTGATCCTAAGTGGTTCGGCGAAGGTTTTGGTATTGCTTTACGTAAGCAAGACAAAGATCTGACTAAGCAATTAGATGCGGCAATCCTTTCACTACGTGAAAAAGGCATCTATCAAGATATCGCGGCTAAATACTTCAACTACGACGTATACGGTCAGTAATCTCTAGCGTCATTTCTTAAGGGAGAGGTTCTCCTCTCCCTGTCTTACCAACTTTTCGCAGTTCTGTTGGAATTCATTATGTTTGATTTACAAGGATATGAAGCGTCGATCCTAAAAGGGGCGGTGCTTACAATCGAAGTTGCTTTATTGTCGCTGATTTTAGCTATGGCGCTTGGCATGCTAGGCGCTTTGGCAAAGCTTGCACCCTATCGTTGGGCTCGCGCCATCGCAACCCTCTACACAACCGTCATTCGAGGCATTCCAGATCTCGTATTGATGATGCTGATTTTCTTTGGTGGACAAATCCTTTTAAATAACAGTTTGTACTCCATCAATGAGTGGCTCAATGAGTGGTTCACATCAAGTGATCCTAACCATGAATGGACCGCTTACTTACCCGATTATATTGATGTCAGCCCATTTATTGCTGGTGTTTTAACGATAGGCTTCATCTTTGGCGCTTACATGGCAGAAACATTCCGTGGCGCGATCATGGCGGTGGATAGCGGTGAAATGGAAGCGGCGAAAGCTTACGGCATGAGCCCTGTACTGGCATTCCGTCGTATTCTATTGCCACAAATGATTCGTCACGCCTTACCGGGTTTTGGCAACAACTGGTTGGTATTACTTAAAACCACCGCGTTAGTTTCCATTATCGGCTTAGAAGATATGGTGCGTGTTAGCGCATTAGCCGCGGGTTCAACCAAAATGCCATTTACCTTCTATATGACAGTGGCGCTTATCTTCCTATTCTTCACCAGTGTTTCGACGGGCTTGCTAAAGCTGGTTGAACGTAAATTCAGTATCCACGCGAGGTAGTTATGGACTTTTCATTGATAATTGAAAGCCTGCCGATTTACCTTAGTGGTTTATGGACAACGGCTTGGATGGTTTGCTTAGCTTTGATCATTGGCTTATTTGTCGCCATACCATTAGCTATCTCTCGCAACAGCCCAAATATGCTGATTAATGCCCCTGCTTGGTCATTCATCTATTTCTTTCGTGGTACGCCGTTATTGGTGCAGTTGTATCTTATTTACTACGGTATGGACCAGTTCTTCCCAGTAAAAGACACATTGTGGGAAAACGCTTGGTTCTGTGCTCTGGTGGCATTCATTCTTAACACATCAGCATATACAGCAGAGATCATTCGCGGTGCTATTAATGGCTTACCAAAAGGTGAAGTTGAAGCGGCAAAAGCATACGGCATGAGTACAGCGAAGACTTATAGACGTATTATTCTGCCAAGCGCTCTACGCCGCGCACTACCGGCTTACAGTAACGAAGTTATCTTCATGCTTCACGGTTCAGCGGTAGCCGGTATCGTAACGATTATGGATCTTACGGGTGCTGCGCGTTTGGTTAACTCACGTTACTACGCTCCGTTCGAGTCTTTCCTAACAGCGGGTCTTTTCTACATGGCGTTGACGTTTATCATTATTGCGATTTTTAAATTCGCAGAAAAACGTTTCTTAGCTTACCTAAGACCGCTTAGCTAATAAGCAGACAGCAATAATTTCAGTTGAACAAACGGCGCTTTCATAGCGCCGTTTTTTTATGGATAAACTCGTTTGCGTTGAGCTATTTAAACGTCGACCAAATTGGTGCGTGATCAGACGGTTTTTCAATACCACGCAGCTCGTAGTCGATGCCTGCTTCAGTACATTTATCTATAAGTTTCTGTGTGGCTAGGACTACATCAATACGTAGGCCACGGTTGTCTACGAAACCTTTCGAGCGGTAATCGAACCACGAGTATTGATCGTTTACTTCAGGGTGCAATAAACGGAAGCTATCCACAAAACCCCAATCCATCAATGTTTTCAACCATTCACGTTCTTCTGGTTGGAAAGAACACTTACCGGTTTTCAGCCAACGCTTCGCATTAGGTTCACCAATACCGATATCAGCGTCGATAGGGCTGATATTAATGTCGCCCATCACAATCACTTGTTCATCTTTGTTGTGGTAATCGTTTAGGTAAGTCATCAAATCTTTGTAGAATTGACGCTTGTACGGGTATTTGGTTTCGTGCTTGATGTTATCACCTTGAGGGAAGTAGCCATTTAGCACAGTAACCTTTTCACCATTTTCATCTTCAAACGTCGCCATGATCATGCGCTTTTGATGGTCTTCATTGTCTGTTGGAAACCCCTTCTGCACAGAGATAGGCTCTTGCTTACACAACATAGCCACACCGTAGTGTGCTTTTTGACCGTGGAAGTAAACCTTGTAGCCCATTGCTTCAACATCAGCAATAGGGAAAGCTTCATCGTGCACTTTTATCTCTTGCAGACCAATTACGTCCGGTTGGTGTTTGTCGATAACAGCTTGCAGTTGATGAAGTCGGGCTCTTAGGCCGTTGATGTTGAAGCTAATTACTTTCATTTGTTTTTATACCTCTCGTAAACCTTTGTCACTGCGAGTTTTCAAAGATTTTTGATTTGGTGGATTTCATGGTTCATCGTATTTAACCATGCTTAATAATTTCTGTCGCCATTTTGTCGAGACTAAATGGCGACGTTAAATTGTGTGAATACCTAGAGTTACGCTGAGTCTACTGAGTTTTTAGTAAGTCTAAAAAGAAGGCGTATTCAAGAGCATTTTCTTTTAATCGCTTAAATCGACCAGAAGCGCCGCCGTGACCGGCTTCCATATCGGTTTTGAACACCAGTACATTGTTGTCTGTTTTCATTTCACGCAGCTTCGCCACCCACTTCATTGGCTCAAAGTATTGCACCTGTGAGTCATGGAGACCTGTTGTCACCAACATGTTCGGGTAGCTTTGCACTTTTACATTGTCGTATGGTGAGTAACCCAACATGTAATCGTAGTAGGTTTTATCGTTTGGGTTGCCCCATTCGTCATACTCGTTGGTGGTTAGAGGGATCGATTCATCAAGCATGGTTGTCACAATGTCTACAAACGGAACATGTGCACCAATACCACGGTACAGTTCTGGCGCTTGGTTGATGATTGCCCCCATTAGTAGACCGCCAGCAGAACCGCCCACCGCAAATACTTTATCTTTAGCGCCGTAACCTTCTTCAACAAGCTCTTTGGTTACATCGATAAAGTCATTGAACGTGTTTTGTTTGGTCAGCTTTTTACCGTCTTCATACCAAGGACGTCCTAGCATTTCTGAACCGCGGATGTGAGCGATCGCAAAAACGAAGCCTCTATCAAGCAGGCTGAGACGAGTTGAGCTGAAGGTCGGTTCAATGGTGGAGCCGTAAGACCCATAGCCGTATTGGTAGATTGGGTTAGTGCCGTCTTTTTTGAACAAATCTTTACGATACACCAAAGAGACAGGGACTTGCTTACCATCGCGAGCCGTAACCATAATTCGCTCTGATTGGTAGTTATCCGCTTCAAAGTCACCTAATACTGGTGTTTGCTTTTTGATTTCAGACTCACCCGTGCTGAGGTCAAAATCATAGTAAGTACCTGGCGTGGTTAAGCTGCTGTAATAGATACGAACTTTTGAGTTATCTAATTCATAGTTACTCGTTAAGTAAGCGGCGAAAGCGGTGTCGTTAAATTCAAGTGGGAACTCGTTGCCTGTTGAGAGTTGGCGAACTTTTACTGTAGACAAGCCATCCGCGCGTTGCTCGTAAACAAGATGGTCATCAAAGAACTCGAAATCAACAAGTTGAGTGTTGTCGTCTGCTGCGATGACATCGACCCATTTTGAGCGGTCATGCATGTCTTCGGCTGTGACTTTCATTAAACGGAAGTTGACTGCTTGGTAGTTGGTGTAGATGTAATACCAATCACCTAGCTTAGCGATGCTGTACTCAATACCCGTTTCTCGTGGGTAAAAAGCTTCAGCTTTAGCCTTCGGGTTGTTGGCATCGATGACTGACACACCACTGGTTTCTGTGCTCGAGTGCCAAATGTAGACCTGTTCACCATCTTTGCTTTTACTTAAAGAGGTGTAGTAAGCGCTGTCGGTTTCTTCGTAGATTAGCTCATCGCTTGTTTGAGGTGTGCCTAATACGTGGCGGTAAACTTGATAACCTAGCAGCGTTTGTGGATCTTTCTTAATGTAGTAAAAGGCTTGGTTATCGTTTTGCCACGCGATAGCACTCGAAGCACCTTCTATTTCGTCTTTTAGGTATTCACCAGTGGTGAGGTCTTTAATCTTGATGGTGTAAATGCGGCGACTCAGAGTATCTTCGCCATAGGCCAACAAGTTTTCGTCTGGGCTGATTGTTAGGCCACCAATACTGAAGAATTCGTGTTCTTTTGCTAGTTCGTTAACGTCTAAGATGACTTGCTTGTCTGTGCCTAAAAAGTCTTTTTCACGCAAGTGAACTGGGTATTCGTTGTCACCTGTAACTTCATTCGAGTAGTAGTAGCTGCCTTTGCGAACTGGTACCGAATTGTCGTCTTTGGCGATTCGTCCTTTGATCTCCTCAAATAGCTGTTCTTGCAATGCTTCAGTGTGTTTGAGCACAGTGTTGGCGTACTGATTCTCTTGCTCGAGGTGGTGCAAGATCTCTGGATCTTGGCGTTCGTCGTCACGCATCCAGTAGTAATCATCGATTCGGGTATCACCATGAATCGTCATTGCATGAGGGACTTTCTTAGCAACAGGAGCTTGTGTTTGCTGAGCGATGAGTTGCGATTGAGAGTAGTGGTTCATGGTTGGTATTCCTTGATTGCTGCATCCGGCGACAAGTGCGACCGATGATATGGCTAATGTGGTTAAAGCTAAACGCATCTGTATATCCTTATTGTGTTCCTTACTCGTTTTAATGCCAGCATCCTTTTTCTAGTTACCTTGGTTTTCTTCCAGTGATGTTGTTTATATTGGATTCTGGATTTATATTTTTAACGTAAGTCTCTGTTATTGTTTTCAAAAAATCAAAGTAATGTTGAATGAAATTGCTGATTCGTGAGAGAGGAAAAAATAAATGTGAAAAAAGGGACATACTCTTCAGTATGTCCCTCTTCGTTGTTTGGGCAGGGTTGAGTTTTAGATTACCAACGGCATTTCGTTTGAGTGATCATGTTTACGATTGACCCAACGTAAACCAAGCATCACGATAAATGACATTACAATCATCAAACAACCGAGTGGCAGTTGGTCTTGAGCGGGGAAGAACGATGCCAATAGTGTTGCGATACCAGCTCCTAAGTTCTGCATGCCACCTAAAATAGCACCTCCCGTGCCTGCATGGTATGGGAATGGCGAAAGCGCCCCTGTTGTTGCGGCTGGGAATAGGATGCCAGCGCCCAAGAAGTAAATAGTTGCACCGCCAATCAGAGTTAATGCTGTCGTTTGACCAAACAGGCCCGGAATCAATACCACGGTTGAGCCTACTAAGATCGCCACTAGACCAACATTCAGTGAGCGGCGCTCAGAGCGACGTTGTGCGATGTAACTCGATAAGCCAGCACCGACTAAGTAACCCGGAATGGGTAAGACAAACAACAAGCTTACTGTGGTCGCTGGTAAGCCTAGTACGCCGCCAAGCAGTACGCCTGCCGCAGCTTCAAATACGGCTACTCCAGCAAATGTTGCGACCAATATCAGTAAGAAACCTTGGAAGCGTTTGTCGGACAGAACGAATTTGTAGCTATTGACCACCGATTCATGTTTGCGTCGCTCTTTTGGTAGGGTTTCCATCATGCTCGTCATCATGGTGATCACAACGGCTATGCCAAACAGCGCAAGGAATAGATAGCTAGAACGCCAACCGAAAACTTCTGTTAGATAACCACCCAATACAGGCGCCATCAATGGTGAGAAAATCACACACATGCTGATTAAACTGTTTGCACGGTGCAGCTCTGCGCCTTCAAAACAGTCACGAGTCAATGTACGAGACATCGCCCCACCACAACCGATTCCCAACCCTTGGATAAAGCTACCTGCTAAGAACCAGTCATATTCATGAGCGAATAATGCCATCAAAGTACCAATGATATAGATGATTAACCCAGCAACGATGATTGGTTTACGACCTAGACGATCAGAAAGCGGGCCGTAGACAAATTGCGACAGGCCATAAGGGATCAGGTAACACGCCATCACCGCTTGAAGTGAAGACGCTGATACTAAGAACTCACCCGCCATATGACCGATAGAAGGCACATACATCGTTTGAGTCATTTGACCTACGGCAGTCAGAATTGCGATTAAAAAGGTAAGTTTCGCTAATGGAAACGAGGCGGACATTTGCGTATCTCTCCAAAAAATAGGACGTAAAAAGCCTTAGCGCTCCATTAAGGAGAGCCAAATAAGTAAAGTGATTAGGGAATCTAGGCGCGAGATATTAGAACTTGAGTGGCGACTTAGCAATCAAAAAATGTGAAGTTGGACAAGATAAAAATCTATAACTTGGATTATAAAAACTAATCCGAAATTAGTGCGGTTTAACGATAAAAAGGGTGAATAGGTTTCCTTGAAATATCACAATTACGATGACCTACTTGAGGTATTCATAATATTCATAACCTGAAGTGCAGACGAAAAGAAGTTTAAGGAGAAAGGTTTCAGTAGCCGAGTGAAATATAACCGTTTTTATCAGAGTGACGATGTAGAAAATAAAAAAGGTTGCCTTGATAAAACAGCATTCCCATTAATGATGACAGGTTAAACGTCTCTCTAGTTGCGTCTATCTTAGTTGCGAACACCGTTAGTTGGGCATTTTCGCTTCAATCATTTAACTTGGCGTGACAAGCTGAAAGCTCTTGAAATCACAGTAACAAAAGACAAAAACACGACTTATTAACATTTATGTAAACTTTCGTTTTATATGTCTGCAAATTGTGCTGTAATTATCCGCTAAGCTATTCGTCTAACCTCATTAGCATTGTATGCAGGTAGTTATCAATGTGAGAGTTAGGGTTAAGGAAGTCTTTTGGCTTAAATAAGGATATTCAATGCGCTCTCTATCGGTACAGTGGAAAATAACCCTCTTAGCAGGTTGTTGCCTACTCATTACTTCACTGTCTCTTATTGGTTTCTCGATCTACAACGCGACGAGCAATCAACAAGTCATCAAATCTCAAAGCTCAGAATCGGTTATCAACAAAACTCAGCAGTTGTTGGCGTCAGTTTCTCAGCTCAATGCTCAAGAAACGCAACGTTATATCGACGAAGCTATTTACCGCGCCGAGATGCTAGCGGCGAGTGCTCTGTTTCTAAAGAATAATGCGGATGAAAACTTTACCCCAAGTGAAGAACTTCGTACTGCATTGGATGAAATGGTGCGTCGTTCAGTTTTAAATTTTGATTCGATTCAAGGGGCGTACTTAGTCTTTAAGCCAGATTTGCTTGATAGTGAAGACGCGAACTATGTGAATGCAGATTATGTCGGCTCTAACGAAAAAGGCCGTTTCGCACCTTATTGGAAGGTGGCTGATAACGGTGAGAATGTTTTGCCGAACGTGATCTCAGAATCAACATTGAGCGATGATAGCAATAGTGAGCGTTTTTATTGTCCTTTGTCATCAGGGCAAACGTGTATTAGTACACCAAAAGTTGTAAACAGCGGTGGTAAAACCTTACTGACTTCCTCAATTTCTGTGCCTATTTTAGTCGATGATGTAGCCATTGGTTTCTTAGGGATAGACCTAAGGCTTGATGGCTTAGTGGATGTAGTCACTCAATCTGATCAAAGTTTGTTTGATGGTGCTGGTGCTATTTATGTCGTTAGTTTGGACGGTTCGGTTATTGCTTCTGATGATTCTAGTATTGCTGTTGGTTCGACTTTCCAGAGTGACCACACGAACAGTGATTTGATGACCGACTTTATCTTTGGTGGCGAAGTGACAACGCAATGGAGCAAAAACGACGAGTGGTTACTCGCATTTGCTCCTGTTATAGCGGCTAACCAAACTTGGGGAGTTCTATTCGAGATCCCAAGAGAGAGTGTCGTCGCTGATGCAAACCAGTTGGATTCCATCATTAGTACTAAGTTAAGTCAAGGTATCAAAACAGAAGTTATCGCAGGCACTCTCTTTACTCTATTTGGCTTGGCCATTATTGCATTTGCTTCACTGTCCATTGTTAAGCCAATTCGACAGGTGGTTGAGAGGTTGAATGATATTGCTTCTGGTGAAGGTGATTTAACGCAGCGTTTAGAAGTGAAATCTCAAGATGAAATAGGTCAGCTATCGAAAGGCTTTAATCTGTTCCTAGATAAGCTTCAGCACACAATCAAAGAAGTGGTTTTAACTACAGAGCAAGTGGCGAGCACAACAGGCCAAGCGAAAGCATCCGCATCAAGCACTCGTGAAAGCAGCGAATCTCAATTCAAAGAAGTGGATTTAGTTGCAACAGCGGCAGAAGAGATGACTCAAACAGCAGGTTTGGTGGTACAAAACGCAGAAGTGGCCGTTGATGCGGCTAGCGAAGCTAACCGTTCTGCTCAACAAGGCCAAGAAGTTATCGAGCTTTCTGCCGGTGAAATGAGAAAGCTGGTGGAGCGTATGTCGAGCGCGGTGCCTATTGTTGAAGAGCTAGCAAAGAATAATGGAAACATCACCGAGATCTTAAGTGTCATTGAAGGGATTTCTGAGCAAACTAACTTATTAGCACTGAATGCGGCGATTGAAGCGGCGAGGGCCGGTGAGCAAGGTCGAGGTTTTGCGGTTGTTGCGGATGAGGTGAGAAACCTAGCAAGTCGCACGCATTCATCGGTTGGTGAAATCAGAGCGGTTATCGATAAGGTTCACGCAGGTACTCAAGATGTTGTTGAGGCGATACAAGAAGGTAATATTCTCGCCAATGATACCGCGTTACATGTTCAAAAAGCGGTTGAAGATCTTGGTTCGATCTTTACCTCGATAGAAGCGATCAGTGACATGAACAATCAGATCGTCAGAGCGGCAGAAGAGCAGCAATCCGTTTCTGGTGAAGTGAATCAAAGCGTGGTTAACATACGTGATTTGAGTGCTAAGATTTTAGAGCAAGCTGCGGCGTCTGAACAAGTCGGAAGTGAAATTGATCAGCTGTCTCAACAGCAACAGAAATTAGTTAATCAGTTTAAGGTCTAGTGGTTTAGAACTGATTAAAAAGGTGAATTAAAAAAGGACAAATGAAGATTTCATTTGTCCTTTTTTTTCTTCTGAGGTTTGCTCTAACGTTCTAGCTTCTAAAATTCAGTAATTTCCGCCGAAACCTCTGCTAGCGAAGTTAGTCTTCAATAAACCAGTAACCTTTGTTCACTAACTCAGTCACAATCGTTACGCCCGAAGGAGATAGAGTGGCAGCTGAATTAATCACGGCCTCATCGCAAAGTATGTTGAGTAGTGATGAGTCAGCTTCGTCAACCTTAACCACTTCACCATTGATGTAAGCCGTGTTGCTTTCATTTTCATGGTAGAGCGCTTTTAAGCCTGATACACGATGAATCTCGCCCTCAGACTCTAAGTGCTGAGCGATCTCTTCTTGAGTCCACAAAGGCTCAGGTGCAACGATATCAAGCTGGTGGCGTGACTGGCTTAGCAAGCAACCCATGAAATCACTGATCGTTTCTGGTTCTTCCAAGGCTGACTTCAACATATCAGTCAGGTTATCTAAGTCTGATGAGCGAATCTTGCCGTAGCCTTCTTGCGTTTTGAACTCTGGATCATGCAGGTGAACGTCACCCATATCATGAGCAAGTACAAAGTCGGCAAAGTTGCTGATCAGCTCTTGTTCTTTAGGGGAGCGATAGCCAATAGAGTAGCTCATTGACGGCTCTAACGTGTTCCCTTCATGCGGGAAACCTGGTGGGATATAAAGGATATCGCCAGGTTCTAAGATTTCGTCAATGATTGGCTCAAAGCCTTCTATTTGACGAAGTGCAGAGGCTTGAACGGATTCTGTGTACTGACCTATATCCTTCGCACCAACCTTCCATTGACGCTTACCTTGACCTTGGATGATGAATACATCGTATTGATCAATGTGAGGGCCTACACCGCCTTCAGGTGCTGAATAGCAGATCATGAGGTCGTCGAACAACCAGTTTGGTAATTGTTGGAACGCTTCAGTCAGCTGATGTGCACCTTGATGCCAGTGGTTCGCCGCTTGAACAATCAATTGCCAATGGCTTTCAGTGAGTTCACCAAACTTTTCTTCAGAAAAAGGGCCATGTTCTGCTGTCCATTGGTTGTCGAGGTTAGAAACAAAGCGAGAATCCACTTCTTCTTCCATCGATAAACCAGCAAGTTCTTCCGGCGAAATGGGGTCGACGAAGTTTTGGAAGCCACCTTTTAAGATGGTTGGTTTTTTATGCCAGTAATTTTCAAGAAATTCTGGCATAGAAAAGCTAAGTTGGTACATGTGAATCCTGTATATTTTAATGCTAGATGCTAGATGCTAGATGCTAGATGCTAGTTTGGCTTGTAAATCTTGCTGGACAATTTTGATTGCTTCTAACGCTACTTTTGGATCGATTTCGTTGCTTTCGAGCAGATAGATCAGGTCGACAGCCAACTTAACTTCTTCTGGTGCGTTATCCAGTGGTGATGGTGTGTTATCAGTGTTCATTTCGCTTAGGGTTCTCTAAGTTAATCAGTCTCTCAATATTTTTCATTGAGTCTTCACAGCGCTCTAATCGTTCTTTTGCTAACTGCCAAGCCTCTTCCGCTTTTTTCTTACTGTGACGAGGCGCAGAATCAAACGCTAACTTTCGTGCTTGAACTAAATCGACTAGCCGCTTTTGCCAATCTTGATGCTGTGCAAGTTCATTGTATAAATCGTTTAAACTTTTCCCTGATTTACTTTTTCTATCTAGACGCAAATCGTGGTTGGCTAACTCTCGTTGAATCGCAGCAATCTGGTTGGTCAGCTTTTCAGTTAGATAATTCGCTCGTGATGAAGTGAGTTGATTGGTGCTCTGTTCACGAATGATTGTGTTATAAGTCGCCTGAGTTTCGAGTGCATAGGGAAGCAGAATAGAGGAACCACACTTAAACAAGGCTCGATCAAACAGTGCTTGATGGTAAGCACCACGAGATTTATCGACCTGAGAGCAATGGCCAATCAAGGTGTCAATAACACTTTTTAGTTTTGAAAACTGATTCATGTTGCTTCCTGTTTGCTGGTGGCTATAAGTTTACAAACCACGCTTCGTAAGCCAGTTTAATGGCAAGAACACTGACCACAGTCACAAAGACAGGTCGTATAAACGTCGCACCAAAACGAATCGCAGAGTGTGCACCAACAAATGCCCCTGCCATTAAGCAAACACCCATGGTTAAACCAAGAACCCAATCAATATGACCCAAAATGGCGAAAGTTACCAAAGAAGTGAAGTTACTGGTAAAGTTCATTGCTTTAGCTAGGCCAGAAGCAAGTAAGATATTCAGGCGGTAAAGTGCCATAGAACTTACGGTCCAAAATGCGCCGGTTCCTGGGCCTGCAACACCATCGTAAAACCCAAGAATGAACCCTTGGTACTTTTGTTTTCTTTTAAGTACCGGACACGGTTTAGGAGACACATCGTGGCTCACGTCTGGAGTCTTGTGGAAAATGGTATAGACCGCCGCCGCTAAAATAATGAGCGGTAAGACTTTCTCTAACCATTCAGTACTGATTGCATCAACGGTTAATGTGCCAATAGTCGCACCTATTAGCGTTGCTATGAATGCGTTGACCCAGCACTCAGGTTTAAATAATTTCTTACGGTAATACGTAAAAGCCGCTGTCGATGATGCAAACGTCGCAGCGAGCTTATTGGTACCCAGCGCAATGTGTGGTGGTAGGCCAAGTGATAACAAAGCGGGGACGGTTAACATCCCACCACCGCCTGCTACAGCATCAATAAAGCCAGCTGCAAATGCAACCAGAGCAAGAATAACCAACATGGTTGGTTCAATCATTTCCATAAATAGCTAGTGTTCTCGTTGTCGGCTGGTCGTACAGCCACACGAATAATCGATGGATTAGTCATGTTGGGTTGTGAATGCAGGGCCTAGCGATAACTGGCCCATAACTACCTTAAGGGTAGGAAAATTAGTAATTTATTGTTCTTTTAAAAGGCGGTAGCGAGTCGAGTAGGGACTTCCCGTATCGCTTCGTCACTATACGTCTATCAAGGATGGTGACTTTACCAGAATCTCGTTCTTTTCGCAGTAGCCGACCGACAGATTGAATAAGCTTTTTACTCGCATCTGGAACCGTAATCTGCATAAAGGGATTACCGCCACGTGATTCAATATATTCTGAATGTGCTTGTTCTACTGGGGAGGTTGGAACGCCAAAAGGAATCTTGGTAATAACTAGGTTTTCAAGAAGTTCTCCTGGTAGATCAAGGCCTTCTGAAAAGCTTCCAGTTCCAAAAAGAACGCTTGTTTTACCTTGGTCTATGAGCTTTTTATGTTTTTTTAGGATTTCAGTGCGTGAAGTGTCACCTTGAACCTGTAAAGCCCATGACTTTTTAACGAAAACTGTTGCCAAAGCTTCTGCAACTTTATTCATTTGCCAGTAAGAAGAGAATAGAACGAGATTGGCTTTGTTGTTTTCTATTACCTTAGGCAAAATTTCAATAAGATAGTCGGTAAACTGAGGCGCTTGCGGTTCGTATTTCATGGCAGGAACGATCAGCTCCGCTTGATTCTGATAATCAAACGGTGATGCCAAAGCCAGAAATTGTACGCCATCGTCTTCTTTTTGACTGATCCCCGCTTGGTGACAGAAAAAGCTGAACGAGTTGAGAGCTCTCATCGTCGCAGAAACAAGCACTGCACCGACACAACGACTCCAAATCTGTTGGTCAAGTTGCCAGCCAACTTCGAGTGGTGAAACATTAACAACGAAATCGCCTTCATTCTCTTTATTGAGTTCAAGCCAGCGAGCTAAAGGCGCGCCTTTTTCACGTTTCGGCTCGGCCATTAAGCGCCAAACTTGCGCTAGGTTTTCTGTTCTTTGTATATAGAAGCCGATTTCAGCAAGCGCGGGCTCAGCTAATTTCGTTGAAAGTTCTCCATCTTTAACACGCTCAGCAATAAGGTCTGCAATCTTAGCGACAGCCTGACTCGCTTTTTGACTCAATTGTTTGAGGTCTTTAGATTCGTTCTCTAACCATTCTGGTAAGTCACCATGTTCAAAACGGTACAATCCATCTTCAAAATGGGTGGCGTCAAACTGCTTGCTGAGCTGCGTGAGTGTGGGAATCAGCTGTTGTACGGAATCTTGTAATTCATTTCTGAAACGACCCACTCGCTTTTCATCCGCCAAGCCCGAAAGCTTGGTGATGGATTGATTCAAGCGCTCTAACCAAGATGCGGCACCTTTTAAGCTTGCCGCAGCAGAAGAGTGATCTCTTGCTACGTGTGGTAAGTGATGAGCCTCATCGAATATATAGATGCTGTTTTCTGGCTCTGGCAGTATTACCCCGCCACCTAAGTCAGCGTCTGCCATCACCAAGCTGTGATTGGCAATAATCACGTCCGCTTTATCTAGCTCCGAGCGTGCTTTTTGGAAAGGGCAGTCTCTATGAGAAGGCATACTGTTATTACAGCTGTGCTTATCACTGACAATCATTTGCCAAATCATGTTGTCGATCGGTTTCGGCCATGAATCACGGTCGCCATCCCATTTACCTTGAGTCAAACTGCGGTACATGGTCTGTAATTGTTCGATGTCTTTTTGCTTTGGCTTGGATTCGAACATAGCCATCTGACCACCATCAACCCCACAAGCTGTGGCTAGCTTCTCGGCACAGCAATAACGCTGTCTACCTTTGGCGAGTATAAAAGAGAACTCTCTATCAGTAAGTCTTCTATATAGAGGGAGATCTTTATTGACGAGTTGTTCTTGAAGTGCAACTGTCGCCGTTGAAATGACGATTTTTCGATTGTTGAGTACCGCAACAGGAATCGTCGCCATTAAATAAGCCAGTGATTTGCCAATCCCCGTTCCTGCCTCTGCAACAATCATGCGATTACTTTTGTGGTATTGCCCACAAAGTGTCTTTGCTATTTCTGCAACAAGGTAATTTTGAGCACGTCGAGGTACAAAGTTGTCCAACTGATATTGGAGGTTTTGATAACTGGTGCGGATAGAGTTTTGAATTTTAGTAGTTAGCATACTGTGACCTACGTAACGGAGCGAGGATAGTAGCACATATCACTAGCCGGTACATTTACGGCAAAATAGCTCGCTTTTGAATCAAAGGTAGATCTCGTTCACAAAAAAAAACTGAACCATCAGGAACTTAACTATTTTATTTATCTTGTGAAATATAAATATTAAAAAAGACTGGCTATTAGGTGTAAAATTCTTATTCAGTGGTTTTTTTTATACTTTTATGGTTTTTAATGCTGTATTTTTTATTTTTATAGTTATTATATTTCCCAGTGAAACTAAGGATAAGTTACTCGTAAAACAATGAAAAAAAATGTAAGTGTTTGATTTTTAGCTGTTTATGTTTTTTTTGAGTGTTTTTTTAGTTTATTTGACACGCAGGATAATCTTTTGCAATCTAGACCTCGAAATTTAGTGACAGTGGTTAGCCAACAAAGAGTGGTAATTACTAGTCACAAAAATAATAGGGAACCGGGCAAGGATCTCCCATTCTTAGAAAAGGCAGTGGATTTATTATGAAAAAGACTCTAATCGCATTAGCACTAGCGGGTATCTCAACTTCTACGCTAGCAGCAGGCAACATTTATGACGACGGCACTACAGCGTTCAACGTTAAAGGTGAAATCGATACTTACCTAAGTACTGCTGAATCAACAACAACAGCTAGTGGTACAGCGACAAAAACCAAGTCTGACATTGACGTGGATCTATGGGCAAAAATCCAAATCGATGCAACGCATAAGTTGAACGATAGCGTATCTGCATTCGGCTCTTTCGAAATCCAAAACGGTAACGGTTTTGATGGTTGGAAAGGTAAGGTAAGCGACGATAATTCAATGCAAACTGATGACCTTTACTTCGGTTTCAATATTGGTGAAAACTTCGGTATTGCTGCTGGTGAAGTAGGTGACTTCGGTGACTCTCTAGACGCAGTAACACTAGACAACACTAACGAAGGTTTAGGTTACATGGATGATTTTGTTAGCTCTCTTGAGTCTGCTGGTCATGCAATTTCAGCTAAGTACACAACTGGTGGTCTTAAGTTAATCGCTGATACTTACCTATCTTCAGATGAAAATGAAGATGCTGCATACGGTGTATCTGCTGAATACACTTTCGATGAGATGTTCACTCTTGGCGCTACTTACCAAGATCAAGGTAACCGCGGAAATGGTACTGACCACAGCATCATGGGTGCAAAAGCTGGTCTTACTCTAGGTAACTTCGGCGCGGCAGTGAACTACATCTTTGAAGACATCGATGGTGCTTCAGATCTAGACACAATTTCTGCTGCTTTAGATTACCAAATCGAAAAAGCACGTCTATACACGTCATTCGGCTTCACTGACGGTGATAACGATGAAGAAATCAACTACTACACTATCGGTGCTGATTACTCAGTTTCTAGCAACATCTTAGCATTTGTTGAATATACTGATGCAGAAGATGTAACTGATAACAACAACAAAGTTGAAGGTGACGGTGTTGTTGCTGGTATGTACTACACATTCTAATCACTTGATATCAAGTTGAATGTAAACAAAGGTCGCAATTATGCGGCCTTTTTGATTATATAGGAAAGCTGTCAGTGTTATACCCAACTGAGCTTAAATCTCTGGCTAGTAAGCTATATTTTTATGCATGGTGTTAGCGAGACCTCGAGGTTATTTGGGTATAAGACTTAATGATAAAAAAGGGTTAAATCATGAAACGTACTATTTGGACTTCGATTTTAATGGCGCTTTCTGCGTTGAGTGTCCCGAATGCATATGCAAACACCAATTCGTCGACCGAGCTAGATGCGGCTCAAGGGGTTGAAGTGTTATTTATCAATAGTCAAAAGCAGATGGATGAACCGTTTATGCTTACCACGGGATCGAATCAAATCGTGTTACGCATTGATACGATGTTGGGGCGAGGTGAGCAGCGTGGCAACTTCACTTCAGCGCCTTATATTCTTACCTTGGATGTTAATGGTGGCGAATTGGACATCGACGGTCCGAAACTGAAGGGCGTACTTCAAGCAAGAAAAGTGTTTGAAGGCGATACGATTGACTGGAATGTGAGCCTCAATGGCAGCGATATAGATTACGACCAAATCAAAATGGTGGGGAAAAAGGGCATGCTCCCATATTCAAACCTTGACGAACAACTTGCGATTTATAACGCAGCCAATGGCATCAGCTTTGCGGGTAATGTCATTGCACCTGTTGCCGGTGCAAGTTTAGTAAACGGTAAGCAACAAGCAGCTAAGTCTGTAGGCCAAGATAGCCTAGAAATGCAAAAAGCAAAAATGTCGTATTTGAAATTGTCGCCAACTGAGCGTAAATCACTCCGTAAATGGTTGGTTGACCAGCAGTAATTGTACTCAATCAACGTTGATGACTGTTTTTAGGAAGCGAAGCCAGGAGCACTAGCTGCTGGCTCTATTCGTTCAAGCGGTTAAAGGTCTACCTCTCTCCACTCACCAGGCTGAAGCTCACCGACGTTCATATTACCCATCGAATAGCGAATGAGGCGCAGGGTAGGGAAGCCGATATTGGCTGTCATACGCCTTACCTGACGGTTACGTCCTTCAATGATAGTCATCGCTATCCATGTAGTCGGTATTGCAGCTCTAAACCTAACTGGAGGGGTTCTTTCCCAAACCTCTGGCTCTGGCATTATTTCTACTCTTGCTGGCAGTGTCATACCGTCTTTTAGTTCGACACCTTTTCTCAATTTATCTAAATCTTCCTCAGAGGGGCTTCCTTCAACCTGCACCCAATAAGTCTTTGGTGACTTTGAGTTGGGCTGAGTTAGTTTAGCTTGAAAGATGCCATCATTGGTTAAGACCATTAATCCTTCGCTGTCGCGGTCAAGTCGTCCTGCGGCATAAACATCTTTAATTGGTATAAAATCAGCCAATGTTTTTCTGCCTTCACCATCAGTGAACTGGCTGAGAGTATCAAAAGGCTTATTGAACAGAATCACTTTTCGCTCTTCCAATGT
The DNA here is from genome assembly GCF_024347655.1 of Vibrio toranzoniae. Lineage (NCBI taxonomy): Bacteria > Pseudomonadati > Pseudomonadota > Gammaproteobacteria > Vibrionales > Vibrionaceae > Vibrio > Vibrio toranzoniae. The sequence goes on from NZ_AP025514.1 coordinate 1,093,156, forward strand.
TACCTTGGGTTTGGTACTCATAGGTTTACTCTTGTAACGGTGTTTACTTGAGTGAGGTTTTTTATGTGAATTACCAGTGCTATGTTTATCACTGCTTCGGCTCTGCCTATTACCGCTTTGTTTTAATGTTGCGCCAGAACGAGTTGGTTTGTCTGAGCGAGATGCGCTGCGTGAGCGAGTAGACATGTTAACTACCTTGCAAAAATGTAAATGAAGTGTGCTGAAAAGTTTTCACTGAAACGGAATTGAGCTATCATTTGCGCGCCTAAAAGACACAAAATAGAACAAGTTGATGGACTCTTAAGCCTGATTTGTTTAATTATACCTTCGTGTTTTATTATAACAACGCACTCACGGATTTGGTTCATGCTGTCATCAAGATAGCATGAGGAATAAGATAGAGTACGACTACCAAGTAAGCAGTTTTTACTCTCAGAGTCGCTTATTGGTCAATTTATAACATGCTCACTACTTTAGGTGAGCTTGTAAGAACTATAGGGAAATTTCATGCCTACTGAAAAACCAACTATCATCTATACCATCACAGACGAAGCTCCGGCACTAGCAACTTACTCTCTGCTGCCAATCATTCAATCTTTTACGGCTTCTTCTGGTATTGACGTTGATACTCGCGATATTTCACTTGCAGGGCGCATTATTGCCAACTTCCCTGACTACTTGAATGAAGAGCAGCGTATAGGTGATGCATTAGCCGAGCTAGGTGAGCTGGCTAAGACACCAGAAGCGAACATCATTAAGCTTCCAAATATTTCAGCATCTGTACCTCAACTTCAAGCAACGATCAAAGAGCTACAGTCAAAAGGTTACGCACTTCCTAATTACCCTGAGGAAGCGAATACTGATGAAGAAAAAGCAGTAAAAGCGACTTACGACAAGATTAAAGGCAGTGCAGTAAACCCAGTACTACGTGAAGGTAACTCTGACCGTCGTGCTCCACTTTCTGTTAAGAACTACGCGAAGAAAAACCCACACTCTATGGGCGCTTGGTCTGCAGACTCTAAGTCACATGTTTCAAGCATGGACGACAAAGACTTCTTCGGTAGTGAAAAGTCAGTGACAATTGAAGGCGCTACTCAAGTAAGCATTGAGTTTGTTGGTAAAGACGGTTCTAAGAAAACGCTTAAGCCAGCTTTTGCACTGCAAGATAAAGAGATCATCGATGCATCAGTAATGAACAAAGCTGCTTTGGTTGCGTTCTTTGAAAAAGAGATCGTATCGGCTAAAGAGCAAGGTGTACTGCTTTCTCTTCACATGAAAGCGACGATGATGAAAGTCTCTGATCCAGTGATTTTTGGTCACGCGGTTAAGGTTTACTACAAAGACGTATTCGCTAAGCACGGCCAACTATTTGAAGAGCTAGGTGTTGATGTTAATAACGGCATCGGTGATGTATATGCGAAAATTGCTGAGCTTCCCCAAGCGCAGAAAGAAGCAATAGAAGCTGACTTACAAGCGGTATACGAGACTCAGCCTCCACTAGCTATGGTTGATTCGGACCGTGGTATTACTAACCTACACGTACCAAGCGATATCATTGTTGATGCGTCTATGCCTGCAATGCTGCGTTCTTCAGGTCAAATGTGGGACCCAGAAGGTAAGCAAAAAGATACGAAAGCAATGATTCCAGATCGTAGCTATGCGAGTATCTACCAAGCAGTTATTGATTTCTGTAAAGAGAACGGCGCTTTTGATCCTACGACTATGGGTAGCGTACCAAACGTTGGTTTGATGGCTCAAAAAGCGGAAGAGTATGGTTCTCATGATAAAACTTTCATTCTTGAATCTGCTGGTCAGGTTCAGGTTGTTGACGCTTCAGGCTCAGTGCTTTTGGAGCAAGATGTCGAGGAAGGCGATATCTTCCGTATGTGTCAGGTTAAAGATGCGCCAATTCAAGACTGGGTTAAACTGGCGGTAACTCGTGCTCGAGCTTCGGGTGTTCCAGCGATATTCTGGCTAGATGAATCTCGCGCGCACGACGCTCAGCTTATTAAGAAAGTTGAAACGTACCTTTCTGAATACGATACTGATGGTCTTGAAATTAAGATCCTTGCTCCACTTGAAGCAACTCAATACTCATTGGCTCGTATTAAAGAAGGTCTAGATACGATTTCAGTTACAGGTAACGTTTTACGCGATTACCTAACTGACTTGTTCCCAATTCTAGAGCTTGGTACATCAGCTAAGATGCTATCAATTGTTCCGCTAATGAACGGTGGTGGTTTGTTTGAAACAGGTGCTGGCGGCTCGGCTCCTAAGCACGTGCAGCAAGTAGAGAAAGAAAACCATCTGCGCTGGGATTCTCTCGGTGAATTCTTAGCATTGGCGGCGTCACTAGAGCACCTAAGCGTAGTGACAGGAAATGCTAAAGCGCAAGTTCTAGCTGATGCACTTGATAAAGCGACGGGCGAATTCCTAGATAACAATAAGTCACCTTCACGTAAAGTGGGAGAGCTTGATAACCGTGGTAGCCACTACTACCTAGCTGCATACTGGGCTAAAGCACTTGCTGAACAAACTGTTGATGCTGATTTAGCAGCAGAGTTTGCTAGTGTGGCGCATCAACTGACGGAAAACGAAGAAGCGATTGTTGCCGAGCTAAACAACGCTCAAGGTGTAGCTGGTGACTTAGGTGGTTACTACCTACTTGACGACGCATTGGTTTCAACTCTAATGCGCCCAAGTGCAACGCTAAACGCATTTATTGATGCATAGTGATTGTACTCATAACTATCAAGTCATAAACATGGTTTGATAGTTACCTTTTAGTCAGGTAAGAAATGTATTTACTGGCTAAACCAAAATTGAAGACGCTTTAATGAAACCGTTAAAGCGTTTTTTACTTGATGTCTATTGTTCGAAAAAAAAACGCCCATTTAAGACTGTATGACAGTGCTAAATGAGCGGTTTCTGTGTAACTTAGTCGCCTTTAACTAGGACTAATGAACGTAAACATGTGTTGGCAGTGAACCTATTTACTGGCGTTACCTTCTACAGGAACAACAGAGCTAGCATGCGATCCTTTAGGTCCACTTTCTACTTCATAGTCGACCTGCTGACCAGCCTTTAAGGTTCGATAACCTTCCATTTGTATTGTGGAGTAGTGCGCGAAAATATCGCCGTCTTCACCTTCTGGACAAATAAAACCAAACCCCTTGGCGTTGTTAAACCATTTTACTGTACCTGTAGCCATGCTATACATCCCTCATGCATTTTATTACTAACGTTGTTATATCAATTTTTGTAAGTGAGATTGATATCATTCTTATCAGCGAAAAAACTTCAGCTGATAGCTTGAACCTCGTACATTGCTTACGGAAATTAACGCTACCCTGCGTAACTATTCCTTATTGTTAATTTTTAAAGCGTGTTGCTGATTTCAAATCATGTTGCAAAAATGTATTAAAAAACCTTTTAGCTCCAATGTAGCTAATGATTGAGCACAGTCAATAGCAAATTGGTATAAAATTGATCAATTTTAATAACAAATCACATTCGAGATTAACTGCAAACTATTAACTAAATAGTAACTTAGTGGCGGTTTTATTGTCAGAGTCAATAGTTGTGGTGTCTTTTTAATCAATCACATATGTTAATCCTGTTAATCGAGATCTTTTATTTGCAGCTATGGAAATGGTGGATTAGGCTCAGTATAGAGGAATATTTTTTGGCCCTGTTTCTTGGTGCAGTTTCTTAGTACACCATAAAGCGTGAATATGATAGATTTGAATGAGCTAAACATTCACGATTTCCGGAAAATAACCCTTAGCAAAACTGATATGAGCAGAAACTTTGAATGGGCATCTCCAGGCTCAGATCTACTGGAGAAAGAGACAACTAAAGTAAAGCCACCGGCAATGTATAACGTTATATTGAATAACGATGATTACACGCCTATGGACTTTGTAATCGAGATACTAGAGCGATTTTTCTCACTAGATATCGAAAAAGCAACGGAAGTGATGCTCAAGGTTCATTATGAAGGTAAAGCTATATGCGGCACATTCAGTGCTGAAATAGCGGAAACAAAGGTAGCTCAGGTAACGATGTATTCAAAGGAAAATGAGCATCCGCTACTATGTACAATGGAGCAAGTATAAATTGCTCGAACAACATTGTTGTTCACTTAGGAGGTACTTATGCTAAATAAAGAATTAGAGACGAGTTTAAATGGTGCATTTGCTCGTGCACGAGACAAGCGGCATGAATTTATGACTGTCGAACACCTCCTACTAGCATTATTAGAAAATGATGCGGCCAAGGAAGCGCTACAAGCTTGTCAGGCTGATCTCGATGCTCTTCGCAACGAGCTCGATATTTTTATCGATCAAACAACCCCACTGATTCCAGAGAGCGATGAGACTCGTGAAACGCAGCCTACACTGAGCTTTCAACGAGTGCTCCAACGCGCTGTTTTTCATGTCCAATCTTCAGGTCGTAGTGAAGTAACAGGTGCTAATGTACTTGTCGCTATTTTCAGTGAGCAAGAATCTCACGCGGCGTATCTTCTTAAGAAAAACGACATTAGTCGCTTAGATATTGTTAATTTTATTTCTCATGGTATTACCAAGGTCAATAACGAAGGCGACAGCTCATCATCGTCTGCTTCATTTGGTGGTACAGAGAGTGCAGAAGAAGCGAATTCTGAAGACCGTCTAGAAAACTTTGCCACCAACCTTAACGAAGTGGCGAAGCAAGGTAACATTGATCCACTTATCGGGCGTGATAAAGAGCTTGAACGTACAATTCAAGTACTATGTCGCCGTCGCAAGAATAACCCTCTTTTAGTGGGTGAAGCTGGTGTAGGTAAAACTGCCATTGCTGAAGGTCTTGCATGGCGTATTGTTGAAGGACAAGTACCTGAAATTATTCAGAGCAGTGTGATTTATTCTTTAGATATTGGTTCACTTCTAGCAGGTACTAAATATCGTGGTGATTTTGAGAAACGCTTCAAAGCGATTCTTAAGCAACTAGAAAAAGAAGAAGACGCGATTCTGTTTATCGATGAAATTCACACAATTATTGGTGCGGGTGCCGCATCTGGCGGTCAAGTTGATGCGGCAAACCTAATTAAGCCGCTATTAAGCAGCGGTAAGTTACGTTGCATCGGCTCAACAACATACCAAGAGTACAGCAGTATTTTTGAGAAGGAGCGTGCGCTATCTCGTCGTTTCCAGAAAATCGATATTGTTGAACCGTCATTAGATGATACGACTAAGATTCTGATTGGCCTGAAGCCAAAATACGAAGCTCACCACGAAGTGCGCTATACCAATAAAGCGTTGCGTGCCGCTGTGGAGTTGTCAGCTAAATACATTAATGAACGTCACCTTCCTGATAAGGCGATTGACGTTATTGATGAAGCCGGCGCTCGTAGCCGTCTGGCTCCTGCAAGCCGTCGTAAGAAGACGGTAAGCGTGGCGGATATTGAGTCAATGGTGGCGAAGATGGCGCGTATTCCTGAGAAATCAGTATCGTCTTCAGACAAAGATACGCTGCAGAAACTGGATCAACGCATGAAAATGTTGGTATTCGGACAAGACCCAGCGATTGATGTATTGAGCGAAGCGATCAAGCTAACTCGTGCAGGACTAGGTGCTGACAATAAACCGGTTGGTTCATTCCTATTTGCTGGTCCTACTGGTGTGGGTAAAACCGAGGTTACGGTTCAACTGTCTAAACTGATGGGTATTGAACTGCTGCGCTTTGATATGTCTGAGTACGGTGAGCGTCACTCGGTGAGCCGTTTGATTGGTGCGCCTCCAGGTTACGTTGGTTATGACCAAGGTGGTCTACTGACTGACGCGGTAATCAAGAACCCACACTCTGTTGTGTTACTTGATGAGATCGAAAAGGCTCACCCAGATATCTTTAACCTGTTACTGCAGGTGATGGATAACGGTACACTAACTGATAACAACGGCCGCAAAGCGGATTTCCGTAACGTTATCTTAGTGATGACAACCAACGCGGGTGTTGCTGAAACTGAGAAGAAATCGATCGGTCTCATCCAGCAAGATCACGCACCGGATGCGATGGGTGAAATTAAGAAAGTGTTTACTCCTGAATTCCGTAACCGCCTTGATAACATCATCTGGTTCAACAGCTTGGATCCAAGCGTGATTAGCCAAGTAGTCGACAAGTTTATTGTTGAGCTTCAGGTTCAACTGGACGCACGTGGCGTATCTCTAGAGGTTTCTGAAGATGCTCGTCACTGGTTGGCAGACAAAGGCTACGATAAGACGATGGGAGCTCGCCCTATGGGACGTGTGATTCAAGATAAGCTTAAGAAGCCTCTTGCCAATGAGCTGTTGTTCGGTAGCTTGGTTGATGGCGGTACAGTTAAGGTGTCCCTGAAAAAAGACGATCTAGACTTTGTTTATGTAGGGGCGAAAGAAGAAGTTATGCACTAAGCATTATTTCTTCATGGTTTAACTTTCTAGCAGCTTAGGCCTCAATGAACACATAGCTAAAATAAAACGCATGATTTCGGTTGTGCGTTTTTTATTTTTGGGAGACGGGGAATTTTAGGTGTTAAAAAACGGAGCATATAGCTCCGCTTCTTATCGTATTCGATAATTAAAAATTAACGAGCACGGAAGACGATGCGGCCTTTAGAAAGGTCGTATGGAGTCATCTCAACAGTTACTTTATCACCAGTAAGAATACGGATGTAGTTCTTACGCATTTTACCAGAGATGTGTGCTGTCACTACGTGACCATTTTCAAGTTCAACACGGAACATTGTGTTTGGTAGAGTATCAAGGACAGTGCCTTGCATCTCGATTACGTCTTCTTTAGCCATCTAATCCTCTTTCGAAATTTGGCGGTTTTCAACGGCTTGATTGTGCCGTTAAAATCAAAATATGTAAAGTTGTCGCGTATTCTACCCTTGCCACCGTTGATTTACTAGCCTTTGATGGCGTTGAAACCGTACTTTATAGTTCATTGCAGGGCATTCATCGATTTGATAACCCAAATATAGCCATTGTTTATGCTCTTTCTGGGCATGTTGGATTTGGATTAGAACACTAAGTGTTCCCATGGATATGTCGATATCTGGATCGAAGAAGGTATAAAACGCGCTAGTGCTATGAGCCATAACATCGGTAACAGCAATTCCGATCAACTTGTTCTCGTCGTAGATATGCATGAACTTTGTTGTAAGCCACTCATTTTGTGAGAATTGTAAAAATTCTTCTTCCTTTGGTGGGTACATGGTTCCCGAGCGATGACGAGCGGTTATGTAGCGGCTATATAAATCAAACCAGTTATCATCCATTGTATCTTTGAGTTCCCAGCGAAATATTTTCGCCTTGTTGAGGACCCGTCGCTGGCTTTTGGAAAATTTAACTTCTGGAATCGAAATACGAATGGCCTGGCATGCTGAGCAATAGTCGCAATGTGGCTTGTAAATGGTAGCTCCACTGCGACGAAACCCGTTTGCGAGCAGAACTTCATAATTCTCTGAAGTGTGCATGTGTTCATCAAGCGTGACCGCCACTCTTTCTTGAAGATGTGGCAGGTAGCTGCAAGCATGGTTATCGGTCAATCCAATTCTGATTTGTTGTAAATCTGAACTCATGAAGGCGTTCCCTCTAGCCATTGTGATTTAAAACATCCATCGTTAAGTTGATTTTCGTTAAGTATTTTCAAAGCACTAAGGAACTCATCTCTTTCTACTTCGATAGCGCCCAAGGATTCCAAATGAGGGTTCATGACTTGGCAATCGATGAGCTTTCCTCCGAATCGTGTAAAGTGTTCACAAAAGTACCACAGCGCGATCTTAGAGGCATTGGTCTTCAAGCTAAACATCGATTCACCGCAAAAGACTTGGCCTCTTTGCAAGCCGTAAAGTCCGCCGATCAGTTCATCGCCTTGCCAAACCTCTACTGAATGACAGAAGCCTAATGAAGCGAGTTCACAGTAGGCTGATTGCATGTCACTGTTTAGCCACGTTTCTTCTTCGGGCCTGAGTGACGAACAGTAACCAATCACTTTATCGGTCGCTTGGTTAATGCTGACACGATAATTATGTTTTCTTTGAAACTTTTTAAGACTTTTTGATGGTTTGAATGTCTTAGGATTAAATATCGCTCGCGGTGCAGGGCTCCACCAAAGTATAGGCTCACCTGGGCCGTACCATGGAAATATACCTTGGCTATAAGCGTTCAAAATTCGCATTGGTGATAAATCACCACCAAAGGCGAGCAGACCGTTGGGTTCATCAAGCGCGTCGAAGGGCGAAGGAAACTCTATACTAGTAGTATCAAGTTCGGTTAGGTATATAGTCATAAGTACCGCGTTACAGATTAATCACTGACCAAGAGGTCTTTAGGAGTTTTACCATGAAGAAGTTGCTTTGGATTTTACTTGTTTTGCCCATGTTGGCAAATGCAGCTTACAACAGAAACCAAGCTCGCCCAGTGAATGAGGTGGTTTATGGTGAGATCGATACGGTTAGATACATCACTCAACAAGAGATCGTTGAATCGAAAGCGAATGGTTGGGAAACCTTATTGGGTGCTGCGATCGGTGGCTTAATCGGTAATCAATTTGGTGGTGGCACTGGTAAGGAAGTCGCAACGGCCGTGGGCGCAGTGGCTGGTGCGGGAATAGCTCGTAACCGGGGCAATACACAGTACAAAGTTGAGTACAAACTTGTCGAGTTATTGGTCAAAACCAAAGAGGGTAAGTTGGTTAACATTATTCAAGATGTCGATAACTCGATGTTGTTTAACCGAGGTGATGATGTGCGAATTCTCTATTTTTCTGATGGCGTACGTGTTGATGTCGTGTACTAGTGTCTTGGTTCAATTGATTGACTGATTAATCGCCTTTATCAAGGGGATTAGCTCTGGAGTTCGTTGGAAAAGTTAGTTAATCTGCGAGTACGAAGAATTATTCATCACCCGAAAATAAATACGCGCCAGTGACTTCGGGTGGTACAAGGACTAAAAGATTTAATGGAAAGCCTTACGTTACAACCAATTCAAAAAGTGAGTGGGGAAGTAAACCTACCTGGCTCAAAAAGTGTTTCCAACCGTGCACTTCTTTTGGCGGCACTTTCAACTGGAACAACTCGCCTAACAAACTTGCTAGACAGTGATGACATTCGCCATATGTTGAATGCCTTGACTCAACTAGGTGTCGATTATCAGTTGTCTGCTGACAAAACTGTTTGTGAAGTAACGGGTGTGGGTGGTGCATTCTCAAGCGATAAAGCTCTTGAACTTTTCTTAGGTAACGCAGGTACGGCGATGCGACCGCTTGCTGCAGCACTTTGTTTAGGTCGTGGTGAGTATGTTCTGACAGGCGAGCCACGCATGAAAGAGCGTCCGATTGGCCACTTAGTCACAGCACTACGCGAAGCCGGCGCCGAAGTCGAATACCTAGAAAGCGAAAACTTCCCACCACTGAAGATCACAGGTACTGGTCTTAAAAGTGGGACGGTTTCAATCGACGGCTCTATCTCTAGTCAGTTTTTGACGGCATTTTTGATGGCTGCTCCTCTGGCTGAAGGCGAAGTGACCATCAAAATTGACGGTGAATTGGTTTCTAAGCCTTATATCGATATCACGCTACACATCATGAAACAATTTGGTGTGGATGTGGTTAATAACGATTACCAAGAGTTCGTGATTCCTACCGGGCAATCTTACTCGACGCCGGGTGATTTCTTAGTGGAAGGCGATGCATCATCAGCGTCTTATTTCCTTGCAGCTGCTGCGATTAAAGGTGGTGAAATTAAGGTCACTGGTATTGGTAAAAACAGTATTCAAGGTGATATCCAATTCGCTGATGCGCTTGAGAAAATGGGTGCGGAAATCGAATGGGGTGACGACTACGTTATCTCTCGTTGTGGCGAGCTGAAAGGTATTGATATGGACTATAACCATATTCCTGATGCTGCGATGACTATTGCGACAACGGCACTGTTTGCGAAAGGCACAACGGCTATCCGTAACGTCTACAATTGGCGTGTGAAAGAGACGGATCGTTTGGCTGCAATGGCAACCGAATTACGTAAAGTCGGTGCTGAGGTTGAAGAGGGAGAAGATTACCTAATCGTTAACCCAGTAGCTGAACTGACACACGCGGCGATTGATACTTATGATGATCACCGTATGGCGATGTGTTTCTCGTTAGTCGCCTTGAGCGATACGCCGGTTACCATCAACGATCCAGGTTGTACTTCAAAGACATTCCCTGACTACTTCGATAAGCTGAAAATGCTAAGTCTATAAAAATGCAAAGCATATAAAGGTTGAGGAAGTAAAAAGCTTGCCTAAATGGCAAGCTTTTGAATTATTGCTGAAGCGTAAATTCTTTCGAAAGATGGTGCGCTAAGTATTTAAACATGTTAAATACCCCGGTTGTATGTTCTGTTGGCATTCCATTGCTGTCTAAGAAATATTCACCTTTGAAAATGAGAACATCGTCTTGTTCTACTACGCTGTTTGCGCGCATGCCTTCAATGTAGTCATCATGTGATTGGATAATTTGGTTTGCGATAAGCAGTAAATCAAATTCTGCGATTACTTTCTTTGTCATGAGTTTATCTCTGATAACTGAATATAACGTTGAGTTTATGGTGTCGAACTAGAAATTCAATGATTTCACAACCGTTTAAGAGAGTCTTTTCGAATATCCACAATTTATTTTGTGATTTACGACAAAAATAATTGAATGGAACTCGCGTTAGATTCGCGGACAAGCTTAGTATGAGCCCGTTTAGACGTAATGCCTGATGAATAGGCTCTTGCAAGTATTCTTCGTGAGTACTTTATAGCTTCTTTATATTGTGACCCTTTATCTATGAGTCGTCGAATTGTCGAGCGATCAGATCCAATTTTGAAAAAAGCGGTTGATCTTCTAGTAATCTCGCACAATAGTAAAAAAAGAAGCAATGAATTTAGAATATCATGCGTAAAAGCCCGCAAGTTAAATTGTTGGTGCTGAAGCATCGTGATTAAGGACGTTAGAGTCAATATGGGTAAATCGCTCGTTATAGTGGAGTCGCCAGCCAAGGCTAAAACTATTAATAAATACCTTGGCAAAGACTTTGTCGTAAAGTCGAGTGTAGGTCACGTACGTGATTTACCAACGGCAGGTCAAAGTACTGGTAAAAAGGCTGCTGCAGTTTCAACAAAAGGTATGAGCCCAGAAGAGAAAGCTCGTATCAAAAAAGAAAAAGATCGCAAAGCACTCATTAAAAAAATGGGCATCAACCCTTACAAAGAGTGGGAAGCGAATTACCAAATCTTACCTGGCAAAGAAAAAGTTGTTGCTGAATTACAAAAACTGGCTGAGAACGCAGACCACGTTTATCTCGCAACCGATTTGGACCGCGAAGGAGAAGCTATCGCATGGCACCTTCGTGAGATCATCGGTGGCGATGAAACGCGATACAAGCGAGTGGTCTTTAACGAAATCACCAAGAATGCTATTCAACAAGCTTTCGAAACTCCAGGTGAGCTAAACATTGATGGCGTAAACGCACAACAAGCACGACGTTTTATGGACCGTGTTGTTGGCTTTATGGTGTCACCTCTGCTTTGGAAGAAAGTAGCTCGAGGCCTGTCCGCTGGTCGTGTTCAATCGGTAGCCGTTAAGCTGTTGGTTGAGCGTGAGCGTGAGATTAACGCTTTCATCCCTGAAGAGTTTTGGGATGTACATGCTGACACTAAAACAACAGATAAAACAGATTTCAGGCTACAAGTTGCGCAGAAAGATGGTGTTGCGTTTAAACCTGAAAACGAAGCGCAAACTCAAGCTGCAGTTAGTGTTTTAGAAAAAGCGCAATACGAAGTATGTAAGCGTGAAGACCGCCCTACGAAGAGTAAGCCGTCTGCACCTTACATCACGTCAACGCTGCAACAGGCGGCGAGTACGCGTCTTGGTTACGGCGTAAAGAAAACCATGATGCTGGCTCAACGCTTGTATGAAGCGGGTTACATCACTTATATGCGTACTGACTCAACCAACTTGAGTTCAGAAGCGGTAGAAGCCGCTCGTGAATACATTGGTTCTGAGTACGGCGCGAAATACCTTCCACCTAAAGCACTTGTATACGGCAGCAAAGAGGGCGCTCAAGAAGCCCACGAAGCGATTCGTCCTTCAAGTGTAGATGTTAAGTCGGAAGACCTAAACGGCGTAGACGCAGACGCACACAAGCTTTACTCGCTGATTTGGAATCAATTCGTAGCATGTCAAATGACACCAGCTCAATACGATTCAACGACAGTAAGCGTTAAAGCAGATGAGTACACGTTAAAAGCGAAAGGTCGTATCCTTAAATTTGATGGTTGGACACGCGTTCAACGCCCAATGGGTAAAAACGAAGACACGATTCTTCCAGCAGTGCAGATTGGCGATAAGCTCGATCTCATTGCGTTAGACCCTAAACAGCACTTCACTAAGCCACCGGCACGTTTCACTGAAGCGGCACTTGTTAAAGAGCTTGAGAAGCGTGGTATTGGTCGTCCTTCAACTTATGCATCGATCATCTCGACGATTCAAGATCGTGGTTACGTGAAAGTTGAACAACGCCGTTTCTATGCAGAGAAGATGGGTGAGATTGTTACTGACCGTCTAGACGGCAGCTTCAATGACCTAATGAACTACGATTTCACTGCTCGTATGGAGCAGAAGTTAGACCAGATCGCAGAAGGGGAAGCAAGCTGGAAAGGCGTGCTAGATAACTTCTTCGAAGACTTTACTGGCGATTTGGAAAAAGCGGATTTAGACGAAGACGCTGGTGGCATGAAGCCAAACCATATCGTGGAAACCGATATTGAGTGTCCGACTTGTAGCCGTAAAATGGGTATTCGTACCGCTTCGACAGGTGTATTTCTTGGCTGTTCTGGTTATGCGCTTCCACCAAAAGAGCGTTGTAAGACGACAATAAACCTTGGTGATGAAGAAGGCATTGTTAACGTTCTTGAAGAGGACGTTGAAACCGCAGCACTTCGAGCCAAAAAACGTTGTCCTATCTGTGAAACAGCAATGGATGCTTATCTGATTGATGATAAGCGTAAGATGCACGTGTGTGGTAACAACCCTAACTGTGAAGGTTATGTGGTTGAGTACGGCGAATTTAAAGTGAAAGGCTACGATGGCCCGCTTGTTGAATGTGATAAGTGTGGTTCTGACATGGTTTTGAAAAACGGTCGTTTCGGAAAATACATGGACTGTACTAGTGAAGATTGTAAGAACACTCGTAAGATTTTGAAGAATGGTGAAGTTGCGCCACCTAAAGAAGATCCCGTGCACTTCCCTGAGCTTCCATGTGAAAATTCAGACGCGTACTTTGTGCTTCGTGATGGTGCTTCTGGCTTGTTTATGGCGGCGAGTAACTTCCCTAAATCGCGTGAAACACGTGCGCCATTAGTAGAAGAGCTGGTTCGTTTTAAAGACCGAATTTCACCTAAATTCAAATACCTAACATCAGCACCAGTTGCTGACCCTGATGGTAAGCCGACAGTGGTTCGTTTTAGTCGTAAGACTAAAGAAAACTACGTGCGTACTGAAGTCGATGGAAAACCATCCGGTTGGACTGCGTTGTACATCGACGGTAAATGGGAAGTTACGGATAAGCGTAAAAAGCCCAAAGAAAAGTGATTGAACGTTATTGATTGAAAAAGCAGCCATTCGGCTGCTTTTTTTTTGATCTAAATATGACTAATTATGCAAATGGTAGACTCCTGTTAGTTCTGAAGTTTTATTAAATGACCACAGGAAAATGAAGGAAATGATTAATCGTATCTTTTTATGTGGTTTTAACAGTATTGTAACTCAATTAAAATACTGTAACTCTCAAGTTTGGGGTTAGTTGTATACCTAATGTGTGGTGAGTGTTAATGTAATGTATCTCTGAGAGGGGGTAGTGTGAGCTGCTTTAAGTCTTAGAAAAAGCAATCGGTTACATAGCGCAGAATGGCGTATTAAAAATTGAAATCGACAGGAAAGTCGATAACGTATATAAAACTAAGTGCAAATAATAATGCACATATAATAACGTTTGGCTTAGGATATTGTCACTGTATGTGAATAGATATTCGCTAAGTACCCTGAATAAGTGTTAGTGCTCATCCCCCAGAGGAAGATACCTCTACGAGTACTGACATCGACAAGCTATAGATATATGGAGAATAAAATGGCTGGTGTATTGGGAATGATTCTTGCTGGTGGCGAAGGCTCGCGCTTGAGACCTTTAACAGAATCTCGCAGCAAACCCTCGGTTCCGTTCGGTGGTAGCTACCGCTTAATTGATTTCGCTTTAAACAATTTCGTCAATGCAGATCTTATGAAGATCTATGTGTTAACACAATTTAAGTCACAATCTTTGTTTCATCATATGAAAAAAGGTTGGAATATCAGTGGTATAACAGATCGTTTTATTGACCCTATTCCAGCGCAAATGCGTAAAGGAAAGCGTTGGTATGAAGGTACGGCAGATGCTATTTACCAAAATATGGGTTTCATGGAGTTGGAAGAACCAGATCAAGTCTGTATTTTCGGTTCTGACCACATCTATAAAATGGATATCAAACAGATGCTTGATTTCCATAAAGAAAAGAGAGCGGCTTTAACGGTTTCAGCGTTACGTATGCCACTTGCAGAAGCTTCTGAGTTTGGTGTTATTGAGGTTGATGCTGACGGTCGTATGATTGGCTTTGAAGAGAAACCTGCAAATCCGAAGTCGATTCCGGGCGATCCAGAATCAGCGCTCGTTTCAATGGGCAACTACGTATTTGAAGCGAAAGAACTTTTTGCTGAACTAACGGAAGATGCTGATAGAGAAGGTTCGACACACGATTTCGGCAAAGACATTATTCCAAACATGTTCCCACGTGGTGACGTGTTTGTTTATGATTTCAGCACCAACCGTATTACTGGTGAGAAAGAAGAAGTTTACTGGCGCGATGTAGGTACGATTGACGCATACTGGCAAGCGCACATGGACCTTCTCAAGAAAGATGCGCCATTCTCACTATACAACCGCAAATGGCCTCTACACACTTATTACCCACCACTACCACCAGCTACGTTTACTGATTCGGCAAATGGTCGAATTCAGATCATTGATAGCCTTGTGTGTAGCGGTAGTTATGTACGTGGTTCGCGTATTGAAAAGAGTGTATTGGGATTCCGTAGCAATATCGCATCAGCGTGTGATATTAGCGAAAGTATCTTACTCGGTGATGTAAAAGTGGGTGAGGGTTGTATCCTGCGCCGCGTTATCATTGATAAAGATGCAGACATCGCACCGGGTACACAGATTGGTGTAAATTTGACAGAAGACAAAAAGCATTACCACGTATCTGATGATGGTGTCGTAGTTATTGAAAAAGGAGCACGAGTTGGTTACTAAGACTCTCTCGGTACTTTTTGTAGCGTCTGAAGTTGAAGGCTTGATTAAAAGTGGTGGCTTGGCTGATGTAGCCAAGGCACTGCCGAAGGCTTTGCAAGCTCTCGACCAGGACGTTCGAGTGACTATTCCCGCATATAGAAATATTCCAAACATTGACTCAGCAGACGTTATTTTATCGACTGAACTCGATCATTGGCCTCATACTGCTTATCAGGTTAAGAAACTGACCGTAGAAGGCGTTCAAGTTTTAGGCATCGAATGTGCCCAGTATTTCGACCGCCCAGAAATGTATGCAGAGAACAACCAAGCTTACGCTGACAATGGAGAACGTTTTTCGTTTTTTAGCGCTGCGTGTTTGGATATGTTGCCAAAGCTTGGTTTCCAACCTGATATCGTCCATGTAAACGACTGGCATACGGGCTTTGTTCCTTTCTTGCTTAAGTTTCGTTATCACCAGCACGAATTTTTCGAAAACACTCGCAGTGTTATATCAATTCACAACGCGGTGTTCAAAGGCGTTTTTTCTTACGAAGAGTTGCAATGCCTGCCTGAAATGCACAGCTATAGCGTACCTGAAGCTGCAGTAAGTGATACTCACGTTACCATGCTAAAAGCGGGTGTTTTGTGTGCAGACAAAGTGAATGCAGTAAGCCCAACCTATGCAGAAGAGCTCAAAACTGAGCTTGGCAGTCATGGTATGGCAGCAGAGTTCCAACACAGAGCTTCGGACTTGTTCGGTATTTTGAATGGCTGTGATTATGGTGCTTGGAATCCTGAAACGGATGATTTTTTGCCTCGCAAATACAAAGCGACCAAGCACAGCATGGTTCGTGGTAAATCGGCGTGTAAGCAAAAATTGCAACAAAATGTTGGTTTGCCAGCTATCGACTGCGCTGTGTATGGCATGGTTTGTCGTCTGACCCATCAAAAAGGCGTGCATTATTTATTGCCCATCATCGAGCAGTTTTTGAAGAACGAGCTTCAGATCGTGATTGTAGGAACAGGCGATCCAGTGTTGGCGAGTCAGTTGAAAGAGCTA
This sequence comes from Vibrio toranzoniae, assembly GCF_024347655.1. NCBI lineage: Bacteria > Pseudomonadati > Pseudomonadota > Gammaproteobacteria > Vibrionales > Vibrionaceae > Vibrio > Vibrio toranzoniae. The sequence goes on from NZ_AP025514.1 coordinate 1,109,589, forward strand.
TCCGCACTTCACTCAGATAAGTTCTCGTTCGTAGAAGCGTACAATAATGAACTTGCGCACTTAGTTGAAGCGGGCTCTGATTTCTTCTTGATGCCTTCCGAATTCGAGCCTTGTGGTTTAAACCAGATTTACAGCATGGCTTACGGGACTTTACCGATAGTCCGTTCTGTGGGTGGTTTAAAAGACAGCGTGAATGATTACGACCAAGCCCCTGAGTTAGCTACAGGGTTTGCTTTTGAGGAGCCAACACCGCAGGCGTTACTGGCAGTCTTACATCGTTCATTGCTGCTTTATGCGCAAAATCCATCTGAAATTAAGCGCGTTCAGCTTTATGCGATGCAACAAGATTTTAATTGGGAAGTGGCGGCTAAAGAATATCTTGCCATGTACCATTCGGCATTTTAACTTTTTGATTCAGCTTTAAAATTAGCTGGCGGACAACAACAGTTCTTAATAAAAGAAGGCGCTCTGGTGGTAGAGTGCCTTTTTGTTTTCTGATCAGATCACATCACGTTTACGAAGACCAAGCTTGCAAACTCATTTTAGTCAGGTAGAAAAGGTGGGGTAGGTATTCACATGACTAATGATAGGTTTGACACTATTATCACTTAAAGTTCTTGATAGCGTGATATCCTAGTCATCGCCTCGTGAAGAGGCATAGCTCCATTCCAATAATTAAAGCGATAGGTATGTCTGAGAGTTTACTATTTCATAAAACATTTACTCACCCTACGAGCGATGAGTGGGTTGTATTTGTGCATGGCGCTGGAGGCAGCTCCTCCATTTGGTTCAAGCAGATCAAAGCGTATAAACAGCATTTCAACTTGCTGCTCATTGACTTGAGAGGGCATGGTAAATCAGACAATATACTTAAAGGGCTGATTTCGAATCGTTATACCTTCAAATCAGTGACGCTTGATATTCTCAAAGTGTTAGACCATCTTAAAATCCGTTCTGCACATTTTGTTGGCATGTCTTTAGGCACGATCATAGTACGTAACGTTGCGGAGTTAGCTGCAGGGCGTGTGCGTTCAATGGTATTAGGTGGCGCTGTCACTAAGCTAAACACGCGTTCTCAAGTTTTAATCAAATTAGGTAACTTAAGTAAACACATTATTCCTTATATGTGGTTATACAGTCTTTTTGCGTATGTAGTAATGCCACAAAAAAGCCAAAAAGAGTCCCGTCATCTGTTTATCCGAGAAGCAAAGAAACTGTGCCAAAAAGAGTTTAAACGTTGGTTCATCTTAACCGCAGATGTTAATCCCCTAATGAAGTATTTCAAAGATAGAGAGTTACCCATTCCTACTCTCTATTTAATGGGAGAGCGTGATTACATGTTCATTAAGCCAGTAAAGGAAATGGTGCAAGCACATGAGTCGAGTGAACTGGTTGAAATAGCTAACTGCGGTCACGTATGCAATGTAGAAAACCCTGAAGCATTCAATCAACATTCTATCGAGTTTATCCAAAAGCAAATTCAATAATTCTCTAGGTTTATTCTCAGGGTAGATGATTAGATAGAATTGAAATAAAAACGGGAAGCTAGATTAGCTTCCCGTTTTTATTTTGAGGAGGTATCAAACCGAGCCTCTTGTCACAGTCTTGGCGTATTACTCAGGTGAGGCTGCGCCACACTGCCAACAAGAGCCAAATTGTGCTTCGTTGACTTCGTGACACTCACTACATCGCCACTCTTCATAGATGATCGAATCTTGCTGCTTTTGGTAATCATTTACAATAGTGAGAGCTTTGTTGGCCAGTTCTGGTTCATACAGCCAAACGTACGGGTCAGTATCTTCTGTAAATGGGAGTTCCCCTTTTAAACCAAACAACCCCTCACCACGGACCTCACATGCAATATTCTCACTTTCTAGCAATCCACATATGATGTGGGCTTCTGTCGGATTCGATGCAACAAAGATTTTCATGACATAGAACCTTAATCAGTTATCGGTGTTGAGCGAAATTTACCCATTAGCCATTTAGCAAAAATTGGGAACACCCCGAGCAAAGCAAATGACAACAATACTGAAGGGGAAATGATACCTGAAAGTGAGTCAATCTCCGCAAGTTGAGTTCCGGCGTTCAAGAAAACCGCCGTGCCTGGTAGCATGCCTATTTGGCTTGTAATGTAGTAACGACTGACCGACATTGGCGTTAGGCCCATCAATAGGTTGATAAGGAAAAATGGGAATACAGGAATCAGACGCAGGGAAAATAAGTAGAATGCTCCGTCTTTTTCGACCCCCTTGTTAATCGTCGTTAATTTTCCGCCAAACTTAGTTTGGACCCAGTCTCGTAATAAATAGCGACTACTTAAAAAGGCAAGCGTGGCGCCAATTGCACTTGCGAAAGATACCAGCAGCAAGCTATTCCAGAAACCAAATAGAGCAGCTCCGAGCAGGGTGACAACAGCGGCACCAGGAATTGAGAAAGCAGTAATCATTACATACGCAATAAAATAGATAGCGGCAGCTGAAATAAAGTTGCTGTCAATGTAGTCATTTAAAACAGCTTGTTGGGTCTTAGCATTTTCAAGCGTTAAGTACTGGCCGAAATTGATGCCTAACAAGACAATTGTTACGACCAACACAATACCCAATATCATTTTCTTACTCATTGATACTTCCTCTAAATTTTCAATGCATACCGATAGTATAGATAGACAGGCAAAGCATAGATTAACTTTCAGCAGATATAAAAAAAGCCGCAAGAAATGCGGCTTAGTTGTATCGATAGGTTTAAGCTAACAGCGTTAGTTAACACGATTTATAAGTTCTTCACGACGTTGCTGTGGAATTACGGACCAATGTGTACCATTAATTGCTCCTTCTAACGCCCAAAGTAGTTCAATACTGACAGAGGATGTATGTGATTCTTTAATAGCGTTAAACGCGTTTACAGAGCCAGATTCATATAAACGTTCTACGGAATCAATACCTGCTTTTTTCAACATACGTTCAGTCGCGAGTCGAAGATTCGGAAGATCTTTGAGTCGGGTCGGCTTAGCAGAAGACTGTTCAGCTTTTTCTTCTTTAGCAAAACCCAGAGACGTGGTTGCAAGCTGCAAAATTTGCTCTTGGTCTTGCCATAAGCCTTCAGGTAAAGCGAAATATTTAGTAACGACAGGGAAGCCACGCTTTTTGTAGACGTATGGTTGAAACCCTTGTTGTTCGAATTGCTTTGTTGTGCATTTGTCTGCTCGTATGTGCAGTTGGTCATTAACAACCAGAGCAAACATTGTGTCATCAGCAAAAAGACCGAATCCACCAAACATTGAGCGTGATTTTATTTTTCCTAGGGGCTCAAATAACTTCATTGAGTCCTTTAGTATCGGTTTATCCATGTTATTTATCTCGGTGTATTTGAACTACGCCACCAAATAAGCAGGTCCGAGAGATTAGCAAAATGTTGCAATAAAATTGTCAATAGGCCGTAAATTACTAAATGATTAGTAGTTACTGCATTTTGCCATCGGTAACCCCGCTACCATACCAACGAGTGGTTTAGGCCGGAAGCTTTGCGTCCCACTTTTTCAAGAGGTTTGCCCTGTGCGTGACTGATTGAATAGAATAAAGTTTTTGTTGAATGAGGCTCACACTTGTTATTTCAAAATGTGATATTGCTTCAATTAATGATCTTTGTGTTGTGCATCTAGGTTCACTTTGGTTGCTGATAAAAAAAGCGCACCTAAAGGTGCGCTTGATGAAATTAAACTCATTTTATCAATTAATTTAACGTTTTAACTGTACATCGCTCTACGATTTCAGGGTGCATTTCGAAGACACGTTTTTCATGATCTTTGTCTTTTATACGTTCTAATAAAATTTCGAAAGCATTTTTACCAACACGACGTTTCGGCTGGTGCACCGTTGTTAAAGGTGGGGAGAAGTATTCAGCCAGCTCGATGTTGTCGTAACCAATGATCGAAATATCTTCAGGAATACGAATACCTTTCTGTTGCAGGCGACTCATTAGACCTAGTGCCATCGTGTCATTAAAGCAGAATACAGCAGTCGGGCGATCTTCCATCTCAACGATTTGCTCTGCAGCAAGAACTGCCGTATCGCACTCGAAGTTGCCTTCGATGATCATGTTGTTATCGGTAGAAATCTTAGCTTCGTTGAGTGCGCGCTTGTAACCGGCAATGCGTTCAACACAGGCTGCTTTGTCTAAGTGGCCACTTAAACAGGCAATTTTAGAGTGACCGCGTTCAATCAGGTACTTGGTTGCTAGGTAGCCACCTTCTTCAGAGTTATCAATGATCTTATCAGCTTGAGAGCTCTCTGGGCCCCAGTCCATAATAACTTTAGGGATGTCAGCGTGACGGTCTAACATCACTCTTAGTTCTTCAGTTAGGTCTGAACACATAACTAAGATGCCATCTACACGTTTCTCTGCCAGCATTCGAATGTAGTCACGTTGCTTCTCATAGATACCACCTGTGTTACACAGGATCAAAGTGTAACCTTGACGGTAGCAGTAGCTCTCAACACCATCGATAACTTCAGAGAAGAATAGGTTGGTTGATTGAGTAACAAGCATGCCGATAGTGCGCGTTGTATTACACTTCAAGCTACGAGCAACAGCACTTGGTGCATAGTTCAGTTCGTCTACAGCTTTGTTTACTTTTTCTTGAGTCGCTTCTGCAACAAAACGTGTTTTGTTGATTACGTGAGAAACGGTGGTTGTCGATACGCCGGCTAAGCGAGCGACATCTTTTATCGTGGCCATGGTTTTATCCTATTAGAAGCTACTTTCCCAAAGTACGGAATAAAGTAGCCGTTAAGCTACCTAACTAAGAGCTGTAATTTGTAGGGCTCTTTGGGTACTAACGTGCTAAAAAACAAAAAACCGCTATTGAGCGGCTTGTCTTAACACCGAAATGCTCTGAACTTAAATAAGCATAGCATTTCGTGAATGTTTCATATTTTATCGTTTGCGGTCACAATTTTAGACTGACTAGAAGTTACTCGCAATAAAATTCACCCTGAAATCCGGGTGAATTGTCACATTCTATTGAATTTATTTACCTAGTCATGCAATAAGTTTAGTCACCAGCTAGATATTGAGCGTCTAAATTACAGAAGGCGAGTAACAGAGATGAGACTGAAGCGTAGAAACCGAATTCGTCAACGTCATGACATTTCACGTTGAACTTGGGTACCCAAGTAAGGAGTTGTTGCTCGATAAACTGTTGTTGAACAGAAAATGATTTTTCTAGCTCTTCTTCAAGCTCAGTTTCGTTAGAGCGAATGATCAAGTTACCAAGGAAATCGAGTTCGATAGCAATGTGGTCCGCTGGCTCTTTCAGGTCTTGGTTAACCACTAAGTTGTGTTTAGCCATGATCTCTTCCATCTCTTTTGCTGGTTTATCGTTCAATAGTCCAGTTTCGCCGATGTACATAGAAGCGTACGGAAGAGCGCCATGTTTATCTGTTTTTAAGAAAAGATCACAAAAGTCAGCAGACAGTTCCAGTTGCGCGTCTTCACGTGTTTGCAGACGGTTTAGTGCGTCAACTAAGTTATTAATCGCAGGTTCTAGTGTTTTATTTTCGCCTAAGCCAGTCAAGAAAGAACGAATCTCAACAGAGTGGTAGTGATCGAGTTCTTCTTGAGTGAGTTCTTTGGCGAATAAGCTTGATAACCACCAGTAGATTTCTGCTCTTTGTTCGTTGAACGCTTTTGTATCTTTCATTTGATTGATCCTAATATCGTCTTTCGTATACCCGGGGTATTCAGTCTAACTAACCGTGATATTTGCTCAGCGCAAAGCTACTCGTTAGTGGTAATGCCCATATTGAATTGTTATGGACGATAAATAGCAAGGTTTAAGATTGTCTTGTATCAAAAAAAATCCATGTTTATGGCTTTTATCTTCTGCACCACTAGAATTGTTACTAGTTATGAATAGAATAGTCATTGAAACTATTAAATAAGAAAAGTGGTGTAGATGAGCTATCACGTATTAGTCGTAGAAGATGATGTGGTAACCCGCAGTAAATTGGTTGGATACTTCCAGAACGAAGGTTACACAGTGAGCGAAGCAGAAAGTGGCGCTCAAATGAGAAGCGTGTTAGAAGAAAACAACGTGGACCTCATTATGCTGGACATCAACTTGCCAGGCGAAGATGGATTGATGCTAACTCGCGAATTACGCAGTCAATCAGACATTGGAATTATTTTAGTTACTGGACGCACGGATAGCATCGACAAAATCGTAGGCCTAGAAATGGGGGCAGACGATTATGTTACTAAACCTTTCGAACTTCGCGAGTTATTGGTTCGAGTTAAAAACTTACTTTGGCGTATTGCTGCTGCTCGTAAAATAGCGGTCGCTATGGTAGAAGAAACAGAAAATGAATCTGTGGTTCGTTTTGGTGAGTGGACGTTTGATATTCCTCGTCGCGCACTAAGCCAAAACGGTGATCCAGTTAAACTGACTAAAGCGGAATATGAGTTGCTAGTAGCGCTCTCTTCCCACCCTAACCAAGTGTTAAGCCGTGAACGTATTCTTAATATGATCAGTCATCGAGTGGACGCGCCTAATGACCGTACTATCGACGTACTAATCCGTCGTATGCGTGCCAAAATGGAGTTCGACCCTAAGAATCCACAGATTTTTGTGACGGTTCACGGTGAAGGTTATATGTTCGCTGGTGACTAATACCCTTTGGGAAATTATCATTAGTAACGATATTTGAAGGAAAAAAGCCGAGACATCATTTGATGTCTCGGCTTTTTATTACTTAACGGTTATTGCCAGCGAGCTAAGAACCTACAAATTTCTTTGCTGCTCTATCTGCTCAATAGGCTGAGCTGAGCTTATTGTGCTGCAGAAACTTCACTGTCTTCCTCAGCTAAGCTAGAAGCTTCAGGAACAACAACCGGTTCTTCTGAAATGTCCCTACTGGTGTCTAGCCAGTCACGTAGGCTTTGCCAAACCAATCCCATAGTCTCGTGCCAGTAACGCTCGGTTTGCTCAAGGTAGAGCGCCTTAGGCATATACTTATTCCAAGGCTCAACAATCCCTTCTTGTGCAAGGTAGTTTGTGGGTGCAGGTAATGGATCCATACCTGCAGCATTGAACTCATTCAATGCACGAGTCATATGACTAGCAGAAGTCACCAATACCATTCTCTTGTGTTTAACAAACGCAGCAGCTTGGCGGGCTTCTTCCCAGGTATCTTTTGCTGTCTCAAGCAAAATGATGTCTGGTTTTGCTACGCCGAGGGCCAGGGCAACCTTAGCCATCATTCTAGCATTGCTCACTTCAGTGCCTCCTCCGTAGCCAGACAAAATGAGTTTGGCACCAGGATAAAGACGTAGAATACGAATTCCTTCACTCAAACGCATCAAACCGGTGCGGCTAAGCTCTGATGTAGGCGGGATTTGGTCGTCTACGACGTGACCACTTCCAAGCACCATCACGTAATCGACGGTATCGTCGACGGGTAAAAAAGCGGTGTGTTGCCTTTCCATTGGCATTAAAAGTTGGCTAGAAACTGGCTGGAAAGCGATTAGGAAAATACCACAGAGGGCTGAAAGGGTAATTAGGCAACCCGTCTTCCTGTTGATAGTAAACATCACTAGGGCTAAACCCAGAAAGGCGAGAATTAACATTGCTGGCAGTGGCATCAGTAACGAAGACACTACTTTTTTCAGCTCAAACATATCCGAATAGTCCGAAAAAACATCACTTAGTAGTAAAAAGAGACATCGCCTCTTTATTCCTGAAATTCCTGTGACAGAATAGCAGGCACGATAGGACATAATAACTCAAGTAGCCGTGACTGAAGACCGTAATTTCGACGATATTGCCCACAAATTTGCAAAAAATATTTACGGCTCTGACAAAGGAGAGATCCGTCAAGTCATTGTATGGGAAGATTTAGAGCAAGCTTTGAGCAAATTTGAGCATTCATCTTCACCGTTGCATGTGCTTGATGCTGGAGGGGGACTTGCACAGGTGTCGCAAAAAATTGCCGCGCTTGGACATCACGTGTCTTTATGCGATCTCTCATCTGAGATGCTTAAACTCGCAGAAGAAAGTATCTGCGAAGCGGGTTTGTTAGAGCAGTATCGATTTATTCATTCACCGGTACAAAAAGTGGCAGAACACCTCGATGAGAAAGTCGACTTTGTGATGTTTCACGCGGTCATGGAGTGGCTAGCCGACCCAAAAGAGGCGCTTGATTTATTGTTAGAACAAGTAAAACCGGGTGGCGTTGCCTCGATAATGTTTTACAACCACCACGGATTAGTCCTGAAAAATGTGATTTGTGGCAACATTCCTCATGTATTGAATGGGATGCCACATCGAAAACGGTTTAAGCTGCAACCACAAAAAGGCTTGAAGCCTGAAGAGGTTTATCAATGGATAGAAGACGCCGGTCTGGAAATCTGCGGTAAATCTGGCATTCGCTCTTTTAGTGACTACATAGGTAATATGGAGTACATGGGCGATTACCAATTTGAAGATGTATTGGAACTAGAAAAACAGCTATGTCGCCAGGAGCCATATCTGTCGCTAGGCCGTTATATTCACGTTTGGGCTCAAAAACCTGCACAATAACAGCGGTGAATGTGGTAAAAGAAGCCACAACATGCGCTATGCGATCGTAAGAAGCCCGCGTCATAAAGAAATAGGCGTCATATCTAACATGTTCGATATGACAAAGAACAGTAACAGGAACCACAATGAGTGAAATGACTCAAACTGCCGAAGAGCAGCCAATTGATGAGTTGGTGGGCTGGGTCAAGCAGCATGATTTTTCATTAAACTTGCCACCAGAGCGCTTAGCATTTTTGATTGCTATCGCAGTACTAAGCAATGAAAGGTTCGATGAAGAGTTAGGCGAGGGTGAACTGCACGATGCATTTGCCATTGTCACTCGACTGTTTGAAGATACTGGCGAAGCGTCGGCGTTTCGTGCCAACAATGCCATCAACGAGTTGGTTAAACAGAAGTTGATTAGCCGCTTTACCAGCGAAATCACTGATGGCACGAGTATTTATCGCCTATCACCATTGGCGATTGGTATCTCAGATTATTACTTACGTCATCGTCAGTTCTCCAAATTAAAATTGTCTATCCAGCTTTCTATGGTTGCAGATGAGATGGCAAAAGCCATTGAAGCAGCACAAAAAGGCGGAACGCCAGGACATTGGAGAAAGAACGTATACGGTGTGCTCAAATACTCTGTTGGTGAAATTTTCGATCAAATTGATCTTAACCAACGTGTTATGGATGAGCAGCAGCAAACCGTTAAGCAGCAAATTGCCGACCTTTTAAACAAAGATTGGCGAGAGGCGATTAACAACTGTGAAACCTTGTTATCAGAAACCTCGTCCACGCTAAAAGAATTGCAAGACACCTTGCAAGCAGCGGGTGATGAACTGCAAACACAGATCCTCGATATTCAAGAAATTGTTTACGGTGACGATGAACTCGAGTTCGTTGGCGAAACCCTATTCGGTTTGCAGATGAAGCTTGACCGAATCACCAGTTGGGGTCAGCAAGCGATCGACTTGTGGATCGGTTACGACCGCCACGTTCACAAGTTTATCCGTACCGCGATTGATATGGATAAAAACCGTGCCTTTAGCCAACGCTTGCGTCAGTCGGTGACCGACTACTTTGATGCGCCGTGGTTATTGACTTACGCCGATGCTGAGAAGCTCACCGATCTGCGTGATGAAGCACTCGTGCTTCGTGATGACGAAGTGATGGGTCAAGCGCCAATCGACGTAGAATACGAAGAATTTGAGCAAGTGAATGATCTGCTTTCAGACCGAATTGCAGAGATGTTAAAAGCTCACAAACAGCAAGGTTCGCCAATTGATCTTGGCCTTGTGCTACGCGACTACCTCGCTGCACACCCTCGCACACACCATTTTGATTTAGCCAGAATTGTTGTCGACCAAGCGGTGCGCTTAGGTTACTCAGAGTCTGACTATCAGGCTATTCAGCCAGATTGGCAGGCAATCAACGATTTCGGTGCAAAGGTACAAGCAAATGTCATTAACAAGTACTGATGATTACATGCCAGAGAAACTGGTAAAAGCGATAGCGAACCCACTGTTCCCCGCGCTAGACAGTATGCTGCGTTCAGGTAAGCATATTTCAACAGAAGATCTAGATAACCACGCGTTACTTTCTGATTTTGAAGTTGAGCTTCAGCATTTTTATCAACGCTACAACACCGAGCTTGTGAAAGCGCCAGAAGGCTTCTTTTACTTGCGTCCGCGTTCTACGTCTCTCATTGGTCGTAGTGTGTTGTCTGAACTGGACATGTTGGTTGGCAAGGTATTGTGTTTCTTGTACCTAAGCCCAGAACGTTTAGCGCACGAAGGCATTTTCAACAACCAAGAGTTGTTTGAAGAGCTAATGGCGTTAGCGGATGAGAAAAAACTCATGAAGCTAGCAACCAACCGTGCGTCTGGCTCTGACTTAGACAAAGAAAAGTTATTCGAAAAAGTACGTACTTCTCTACGTCGTCTACGCCGCATCGGTATGCTGATTGCGATTGGCGAAACGGGTAAATTCCGTATTAGCGAAGCGGTATTCCGTTTCGGTGCTGACGTACGTGTTGGTGATGATATGAAAGAAGCGCAATTACGTCTTATCCGTGATGGTGAGGCTGTGGTGCATACTCAAGAGCCTAACCAAGGTAGCTTGTTAAATGAAGAGCAAGCAGAATCTGTATCAGAAGTCGATGCAGACGTAGACGAAAACGGTCAACAAGACATTTTTAACGATCAAGCTGACTTTGACCTTGAGTCGAACGATGGCGAACAAACAAAAGTAGAAGGTGAAGCATGATTGAAAGAGGTAAGTATCAATCATTAACCATGGTCAACTGGAACGGCTTCTTTGCGCGTATTTTTGATATTGATGGATTGGTTACAACGCTTTCTGGCGGTAACGGTGCAGGTAAGTCGACCACGATGGCGGCTTTCATCACAGCACTGATCCCTGACCAAAGCCTTCTGCATTTCCGTAACACGACGGAAGCGGGCAGCTCACAGTCGTCTCGTGATAAAGGCCTTTACGGTAAGCTTCAACCTGGCGCATGTTATGCGGCGCTAGACGTTGTGAATTCTCGTAATCAACGTCTACTGTTTGCAGTAAAACTGCAGCAAGTGGCAGGTCGTGACAAGAAAGTCGATATCAAACCGTTCGTTATCCAAGGTCTTCCAAGCCATGTGAAACCAACGGATGTACTGATTCAGAACGTTTCAGACAGTCACGCTCGAGTGTGTCAGTTGAACGATGTGAAAGCTGCAGTTGCACAATACGAAGGTGCACATTTCAAAGCCTTCTCTTCGATTGTTGATTACCACTCACAGATGTTTGAGTACGGTGTCGTTCCTAAGAAACTGCGTAACAGCAGTGATCGATCTAAGTTCTACCGCTTAATTGAGGCATCACTTTATGGTGGTATCTCAAGTGCGATTACGCGTTCTCTGCGCGATTACCTTCTGCCGCAAAATGGCGGTGTGAAGAAAGCATTCCAAGATATGGAATCAGCACTACGCGAAAACCGCATGACGCTAGAAGCGATCAAGACAACGCAGTCGGATCGTGACCTGTTCAAGCATTTGATCACTGAATCAACGAACTACGTGGCAGCGGATTACATGCGCCATGCCAACGATCGTCGTAACAAGCTAGATCAAACCATGAAGCTCCGTGGTGAACTGTTTGGTTCTCGCGAAACCTTGCTTGATCAAAACAACCTGCTAAATCGTGTCCAAGAAGAGCTTGAACTGCTGGTCGATCAAGAATCTGCGCTAGAGCAAGATTATCAAGCGGCTTCAGATCATCTTCAGCTGGTTCAAACTGCACTTCGTCAGCAAGAGAAAATTGCCCGCTACAGCGAAGATCTAGAAGAGCTTAATGAGTGTCTAGAAGAGCAGATGATGGTGGTTGAAGAAGCCCAAGAGCGCGTACTTCTGGCTGAAGAGCAGGCAACCATCACTGAAGAAGAAGTGGATAGCCTGAAGACTCAGTTGGCTGACTATCAACAAGCTTTGGATGTTCAACAAACTCGTGCATTGCAATACCAACAAGCGGTTCAAGCATTAGAGAAAACGAAGCAGTTACTTGGTGATGAATCTATTACCGCAGAAAGTGCATTAACTCTGGTTTCTGAGCTAAAAGCCCAACAAGAATCAAGCACGCAGACGCTACTGTCTACTAAACATAAGCTAGACATGTCATCTGCTGCGTCTGCACAGTTCGACAAAGCGTTATCTTTGGTTAAAAGCATTGTTGGTGACGTAGACCGTAAAGAAGCATCCTACAGTGCTAAGCAGGCGCTAGAAAAAGGCCGTAACGCAAAACACGTTGTTGAAAATGAACAACAGTGGCGTGCTCAGCACCGTGACATGGCTCGTGACGTGGCACAACAGCGTCAAGCAAAAGAGCTTGCTACCGAGTATCAAAAACAACATAACATCTCACTGACTGACGAAGCGGTTTTTGATGAAGAACGCGAACGTCATGCAATGCAGATCGAAACGCTTGAGTATGCTCAAGAAGAGCTGCGTGAAGCGAAGAGTGAGCAACGTCGTGAGCAACAAAACCACGATCAAGAGATTCAAAAGCTTGAGTCCATTGCTCCTGCGTGGATAACGGCAAACGATGCGCTTGAAGCGTTAAGAGATCAAACCGAAGCTGAGCTCGAAGATAGCCAAGCAGTGATGACTCACATGCAGCAAGTACTTGAAGATGAGAAATCTCAAGCGGCCGCGAAAGAGCGATTGGCAACTCGTCGTGCTGAACTTGATCAAGAGATTGAACGCTTAGCTTCACCGGGTGGTTCTAACGATCGTCGATTGAAAGGCCTCGCGGATATGCTTGGAGGCGTGCTACTTTCTGAAATCTACGACGATATCACGATTGGTGATGCACCTTACTTCAGTGCGATGTACGGCCCAGCTCGTCATGCGATTGTGGTGTCTGATCTTAGTGGTATTAAAGAGAAGCTAGTGGACCTTGATGATTGTCCAGAAGACCTTTACATCCTAGAAGGTGATGTCGATGCGTTTGATGACAGCTCATTCAATGCCGACGAGTTAGAAGGCGCTGTATGTGTTCAGCTTAACGATCGCCAAATGCGTTACTCTCGCTTCCCTGAGATCCCGTTGTTTGGCCGTGCGGCTCGTGAACAACGCCTAGAGAAATTACGGGAAGAGCGTGATGTGGTTGTTGAGAACCACGCGAAAGCAGCATTTGATGCACAAAAACTGAATCGCCTATACCAAGCATTCAACAGCTTTGTTGCGAAACACCTGCACGTTGCATTCAACGCCGATCCTGAACAGGCGCTAGCGTCTCTTCGTGATAAGCGTAGTCAAATTGTTCGTTCTTTGGCTGAGTTGGATTCTAAAGAACAGCAGCAACGCAGCCAACTTCTACAGAGCAAGCAAGCACTTGGTGCGCTAGACAAACTCGCGCCTATGGTGCGTATTTTAGAAGACGAAACCTTAGCAGAACGCCTGGCTGAACTAGAAGTACAACTTGAGCGTTTGAGTGAAGCGAAGTCTTTCTTGAACAATCACGGTAAAGCACTTAATTCATTGGAGCAGGTTGTTTCTGCACTAGACGCAGACCCTGAGCAATTTGAAGCGCTAGAAGCGGAATATCAACAAGCTGATAAAGCGCTACAAGCTCTAAAAGGCAAAGTATTCGCACTGTCTGATTTGATTGAGCGTCGTCACTACTTTGCTTACGCAGACTCTGTTGATTTGCTTAACAAAAGCAGTGAACTAAGCGAGCAGCTTAAAGCGAAACTGGTTCAAGCAGAACAAGCAAGAACCAAAGGCCGTGATGGCTTGAAGCAAGCTCGCGAACAGATGAACCAATACAACCAAGTATTGGCGGCACTGAAGAGCTCGCATCAAGCGAAGCAAGAAACAGTTCAAGAGTTTAAGCAAGAGCTTCAAGAGTTCGGTGTAAACGCTGATGAAGGCTCTGAAGAGCGTGCTGTACGTCGTCGTGACGAGCTTCAAGAGCGTTTGCACACCTCTCGTAGCCGTAAGAGTGAATACGAGCGTACGATTACCTCGACTGAACTTGAGATGAAAGCACTGGCTAAGCGTCTTAAGAAAGTACAGAAAGAGTACACAGAGCTTCGTACCTTCGTGGTTGCAGCGAAAGCAGGTTGGTGTTCAGTACTTCGCTTAGCTCGTGAGAATGATGTTGAGCGTCGTCTCCACAAGCGTGAGCTGGCTTACCTAACGGCTGGCGAACTTCGTTCAATGTCGGATAAATCATTGGGTGCGCTACGTTTGGCGGTGGCTGACAATGAAGATCTACGCGATTCGCTACGCCTATCAGAAGACAATGCTCATCCAGAGCGTAAGGTACTGTTCTATATTGCGGTTTACCAACACCTTCGTGAGCGTATTCGCCAAGACATCATTCATACCGATGATCCGGTTGAAGCAATCGAAGAGATGGAAGTTGAACTGGCTCGTCTAACAGAAGAACTGACGCAGCGTGAAAACCGCCTAGCGATCAGTTCTGAGTCGGTAGCTAGCATCATTAAGAAGACGATTCAGCGTGAGCAGAACCGTATTCGCATGCTGAATCAAGGCTTGTCTAATATTTACTTTGGTCAGGTTAAGGGTGTACGTTTGAACGTTAAGATCCGTGAAAGCCACGAGATCTTATTGTCCGGGCTCGCTACCCAGCAAGAGCAACATAAAGACCTGTTTGAAAGCACCCGTTTTACCTTCTCAGAAGCAATGGCGAAGCTGTTCCAGCGTGTTAACCCACATATCGATATGGGTCAACGCTCTCCACAGGTTCTGGGTGAAGAGTTACTGGATTACCGTAACTATCTAGAGTTAAGTGTAGAAGTTAACCGTGGTTCAGACGGTTGGTTACAAGCTGAATCGGGCGCACTTTCTACGGGTGAAGCTATCGGTACGGGTCAATCCATTCTGTTGATGGTTATCCAAAGTTGGGAAGAGGAGTCTCGTCGACTTCGTAGTAAAGATATCGTCCCATGTCGCTTGTTGTTCCTTGATGAGGCAGCACGTTTGGATGCAAAATCTATCTCAACACTGTTTGAGCTTTGTGATCGTCTAGGCATGCAACTTTTGATTGCAGCCCCAGAGAACATTAGCCCAGAAAAAGGCACAACCTACAAACTGGTACGTAAGGTATTCAAAGATCACGAACACGTGCACGTTGTTGGCCTGCGTGGTTTTGCGCAAAATAAACCAGCCTCTCCGGTTCAAGAGCTTATCGAAGAAGCTGAGCAGTAAGCTCGGTAATGGCCCAATGATATTTGTTCAAAGCCCCTAACCATTAGGGGCTTTTTTGTACCTCACATTTAATTTTTTCAACTGAATGCCTCCAGCTCAATCTTCTCATCGATACTGATAAGACCACTCATACCTTATGGTTATTATCAATGGAACTTGTTTGAGGTCACACGTACAAGTCCACAGATAATGTATGGTAATGCCATGAGTCTAATAATGTTAACGATATTGTATTGCTTATATTTTTAATTGTTGATAACTCGCGTGTGCGAAAGGCAAAGGTAGGACTAAGGTATGATTCAAATTGTCATTGATGGAAAATTTCGAATCGTTGAGCAAGGGCAAACCGTTCTTGAGGCAGCAAAAACATGTGGTTTAGAGATTCCATCGTTATGTGGTTTGAACAACACAACGGACAAAGTGCCGTGTGATTTGTGTGTGGTTGAAGTGGATGGGATGGGCGTGACACGTTCTTGTGAGCTTGAGGTAGCCAATGGCTTGAACATCACCACTCAATCTAAACAGCTAACGACGCATCGACAAGATGCGCTGAACCGTATCATGGCAGACCACTACGCTGACTGTGAGGCACCATGCCAAACCGCTTGCCCTGCGGGTGTCGATATCCAATCTTACCTCCATCATATTGCGCAAAATGATCACATCAAAGCGATCGAAGTGATCAAAAAGACATTGCCAATGCCGCTCTCAATTGGTCGTGTGTGTCCTGCTTTTTGTGAAACCGAATGTCGTCGTAACTTGGTCGATGAATCCATCGCGATTCGTCAGCTAAAACGTCATGCAGCCGATGCCGATCTGGCCGCTCAAGAGAGCTACATGCCAGCGAAGAAACCCAATCAAGGTAAGAGCATAGCGATTGTTGGTAGTGGCCCTGGTGGCTTAACAGCAGGTTATTACCTATCTAATGAAGGTTATGACATCAGTGTTTACGAATCGATGCCTAAAGCTGGTGGTTGGTTGCGTTATGGTATTCCTGAGTATCGTCTGCCGAAGTCGATTCTAGATAAAGAAATCGAGCTCATGTGTCGTAACGGAATGGCAGTAGCGTGCGATAAGAAGCTTGGTGTTGATTTCACCTTGTCAGATCTTAGCCGTGATTTTGATGCGGTTTGCTTAGCAGTGGGTGCGTCACAAGCCGTTGAGATGAATTATCCCGGTAGTGACCTTGGTGGCTGCTATTTGGGTGTCGATTACCTGAAAGATTATGTGACTGACAAAAACTTCATTACGGGTAAGAAAGTCGCGGTAATCGGCGGTGGTAATACCGCGATTGACTGCGCTCGAACAGCCGTCCGTGATGGTGCTGATACCACGTTGATCTATCGTCGTACACGAGATGAAATGCCAGCAGAAGATTACGAAATTGAAGAAGCTGAACACGAAGGGGTGAAGTTTCACTTCTTGACTAACCCGGCTGAGAATATTGCTGGTGAAAATGGCCATGTATCTGAAATCAGATTAGAGCGTATGGCGCTTGGCCCTGCGGATGCATCGGGTCGACGAAGCCCGAAACCAACGGGTGAGTTTTTTGTTGAGGCTTTCGATACGGTTATTGCTGCAGTGTCGCAAAAGCCTGATCTTAGCTTCATGGACAATGAGTCACTAGAAATCCCGTTAACACGTTGGAATACTGCGGACGCGGATCCACAAACCATGCATACCGGTACCGGTAATATATTTAGTATCGGTGATTTCCGACGAGGTCCTGCAACCGCGGTTGAAGCGGTCGGAGACGGACGTATTGCTGCAAAAGCAATCGACCGATTCTTCAACGGTGATATGGAAAATATTCCGGCTAAACCGTTTAACTCAAGAAAACACAAGCAACTCAAAGCCATTGATCCCGAGCAGTACAAGTCGATACAAAGCATGGCGCGTAAAATCATGCCAGAGCTCACCCCAGAGCAGCGCGAGCAAAGTTTTGAGGAAGTAGAAACAGGCTTTGATAATGCCGATGCAATTGCGGAAGCAGCAAGGTGTTTAGAATGCGGCTGCCAAGCTAATACAAACTGCGACCTAAGAGACTATTCGACCGAATACAAAGCTACTCAAACGCATCCAAAATACAAAATCGATGTGGCTTCTAACGACAGCTGGCAAGCGATTCGCGCTGAAGAAGCGAAGGTTGGTTTAACAAGGCAGAAGTTTGCTGTCGATGATAGCTCTGAATTCATTATCTTTGATGCCAATCGTTGCATCAGTTGCGGCCAGTGTATCCAAGCGTGTCGTGAGCAGAACGTTCATGGTGTTCTAAGCCTCATGAACCAATCAGACGGCAAGCCAGCTTCAAGGCCTGAGTGTCGCCCTAATTTTGGTGCGGATAAGACCTTAATGGGCGATTCTAACTGTGTTCAATGTGGATCTTGTATTCAGGCGTGTCCAACTGGTGCGATGGTGGATGCTCGTGATAGAAAACAAGGCGATACCGACATCCTTAAAAAGGTCGACACTATCTGCACCTACTGTGGTGTGGGCTGTAAGCTGACCATGCATGTTGACGAAGCGAAGAACAAAATCCGTTATATCGAGGGCGGTGATTCTCCGGTTAACGAAGGTATGTTATGTGTTAAGGGACGTTTCGGTTTCGACTTTGTCGGCAGTGATGCCCGCCTTACAACACCGTTAATTCGTAAAGATGGCTGGTTACAACCTGCGAGCTGGGAAGAAGCCATTACGCTGATTGCCGAGAAACTCACGGCTATCAAACAAGGTTTTGGTAGTAACGCTTTAGCGGGGTTCTCATCGGCGAAAACCACCAATGAAGATAACTATGCGTTCCAAAAATTCATACGTCGTGAACTAGGCACCAACAACGTCGACCATTGTGCTCGCCTTTGTCATGCTTCGACTGTTACTGGTTTAGAGGCTTCGCTGGGCAGCGGGGCAATGACCAATGATATCCCAAGTATCAAACACTCAGATGTTATCTTTATCATTGGTTCAGACACTACATCCGCGCACCCAATTATCGGCTCACACATCAAACAGGCAGTGAGGCATAACGGTGCTCGTTTGATCGTCGCCGATCCTAAAATAATCGATATTGCCGATCATGCTGAACTTTACTTAGCACACCGACCGGGTACCGATGTGATGCTGATTAATGGTGTGATGCAGCAGATCATCAAACACGGTTGGTATGATCAAGAGTACATTGAAGATCGTGTGGATGGCTTTGATACCTTGCTCCAAGAGGTCATGTCACCAAGCTACTCTCTCGATAAAGTGGAATTGGTGACTGGCGTTAAAGCAGAAGACATCTTCGCGATGGCGCGCTTGATCGGTACGGCAAAACGCACGGCGGTGTATTACTCCATGGGTATCACGCAACACACCACTGGCCACGACAATGTTCGCTCGATTGCTAACCTGCAGCTCTTGTGTGGCAACATCGGTATTGAAGGTGGTGGTATCAACCCACTGCGTGGCCAATCCAATGTTCAAGGTGCGTGCGACATGGGCGCATTGCCAAACAACCTGCCAGGCTATCAGAAAGTGTATAACCCAATGGTCCGCCAAAAGTTCGCGATGGAGTGGGGCGTTGCTGATTTGCCTGCTGAAACGGGGTTAACGTTGACCGAGATTATTGATGGTGCGTGTAATCGAGATGTACGTGGTTTATACGTGATGGGTGAAAATCCAGTGCTCAGTGATCCAAACCAAGCGCACGTGATTGAAGGGCTTGCAGCGTTAGATTTCCTAGTGGTTCAAGACATCTTCTTAACCGAAACGGCGCAGTATGCCGATGTGGTGCTACCGTCTTGCTCGTTCGCTGAAAAGTCAGGTCACTTTACCAATACTGAGCGACGCGTTCAGCGTATTAACCCAGCGGTATTACCTCCAGGTGACGCGAAAGAGGATTGGGTGATTATCCAATTGCTGGCTAATGCGATGGGTGGTGATTGGAGCTACGATTCAGTTGCGGATATTACCAATGAGATTGCCCGCGTCACGCCACAATATGGTGGTTTACGTTGGGAGAACATAACGGTTAATGGCGTACAGTGGCCGAGTAATAAGAACAACCCAGACGGCACTCGTATTATGCACCAAACCCAATTCACTCGCGGGCGTGGTCAAATGGAAGCGATTCCGTTTCGATATGCGGCAGAGCTGCCGGATTCAGAATTCCCATTAGTGCTAACAACGGGGCGGGTATTGGAGCAGTTCCATACCGGAACCATGACGCGTAAAACAAAAGGTCTGGATAACTTAGCAGGGCCACGAGCGATGGTCAGTGTGCATGATGCTGAATCGTTAGGGATCTCGAATGGTCAGATGCTCAAAGTATTAACGCGTCGTGGTGAAATTGAAATCGCGGCGTTTGTAACCAAGCGAATGCAGAAAGGCGTGGTGTTTATTCCATTCCATTTCGTGGAGTCTCCTGTGAACCGTTTGACGACAACGGCGACAGATCCGCATGCCAAGATCCCGGAGTTTAAGGTGGCTGCTGTGCGTATTGAGCCAATTCGAGAGCTTGAAATTGAAGCTAGAGGGGATGGCCTTACGAGCTAGCTTAAACATCGGGCACTAAAAAGCCGCTTAACCGAAGTGTTCAACTTTATGGAAACACTTCAATCATGCGGCTTTTT
Source organism: Vibrio toranzoniae (assembly GCF_024347655.1). Classification (NCBI taxonomy): domain Bacteria; kingdom Pseudomonadati; phylum Pseudomonadota; class Gammaproteobacteria; order Vibrionales; family Vibrionaceae; genus Vibrio; species Vibrio toranzoniae. Next base: position 1,129,487 of record NZ_AP025514.1, read on the forward strand.
TATTGAACTCGATTAGGTATAGAATCATTTACTCAGTGGGTTAACTCTCGGCTTAGATTAGTTTGGAACAATTTCGTTACCGTGAACACCAAACTGCTTAGCAGCGTATGCCACGCGCTCTGCTGCTTTCGGATATTCGGCGGGTGTGCCTAGGTTTTCAATATGATGCAAGCGAGGAAGCAAACCCGCGCCGTTTGCAATCTGTATTGCTAACCCAGGACGAGCGTTGAGTTCCAGTACCATAGGGCCCTCTTCTTGGTCTAAAACCATGTCAGTACCCATGTAACCAAGACTTGTCATTTCCCAAGCACTTGATGCAAGAGTTAGCAGCTTTTCCCAATGCGGCACTTGAAGTAGCGCCAGTTCTTTACCGGTATCTGGGTGGTGAGTCACAGGGTGGTCAAACTGGACCGCACGAACGGCTTTTCCGGTGGCAATACAAATACCAACCCCCACAGCGCCTTGGTGCAAGTTTGCCTTGCCGTCAGAAGCAGAAGTGGAAAGGCGCATCATAGCCATCACAGGATAGCCTTTGAATACGATGATTCGTACATCTGGCACACCTTCATAACTAAAGCCATCGAAACACTCGTCAAACTTGATGAGGTTTTCAACTACGGCTACATCGTTCTTGCCACCCAGAGAGAAAAGGCCCGCTAGAGCGTTACTGATATGGCGCTCGACATCTTCTTCATTGATGGTTGAACCAGATGGCTTGGTATAAACGCCATCCTTGTGAGATGTCACAACAAGGATGCCTTTACCACCACTACCTTGAGCTGGCTTGATTACGAAACCCGGCCACTCTTTAACCATCTTGTGGATTGTTTTCACTTCAGCTTGGTGACTAATAACGCCAATCAATTTCGGTACAGTTGCACCAGCCTGTTCTGCAATGATCTTAGTCTTAAGCTTGTCATCAACGAGTGGATACTTGGAACGATCATTGTAGCGACCAATATAGCTATGGTTACGCTTGTTCATTCCCATAATGCCTTTGTCTTTCAACCTAAACGGTGAAGTAAACTGATCAAACATAACTTAGTCCTCCGCTAGCGGTTTAAAGCGACGAAGCTCGGTTAGACGGTAGCCAGTATAGTTACCTAGTAGCAAGATGGTCGCTAGAATAACAAGCTGTAGACCAATAAAGTTAAACGTTAAGTGCTGAATGAATGGGTTCGTCATGCCTAAATAAACAAGAATAGCGGTAAACAGAGAACCACCACCTTGTAACACGACTTCTTTCGCGCCTTCTTCTTCCCATAGAATAGACATACGTTCGATAGTCCAAGATAGGATGATCATTGGGAAGAACGTAATGGATAGACCTTCTGTCAGACCGACTTTAAATGCGACCACGGTAAACACGGAGATGATCATGATTACTGTAATGATGACGGCGGATATCCTAGCTACCAGGAGTAAGTTGAGTTTTGATAAGTAACTTCGTATCACCAGACCGGTACCGACAATTAATAGGAAACCGACAATACCCGTTATTAATTGTGTTTGAACAAACGCCACCGCAATCAGAACTGGCATGAACGTACCAGATGTTTTCAAACCGATGATCACGCGTAGGAACACAACAATCAGTGCACCGATAGGAATAAGCATGATGGTTTTGAACATCGCTTGCTCTTCTAGCGGCAGGCTGTGAATCGATAAGTTCAATAATCGATCAGCTGAAACCTTGTTGTTGGTTGCTTCAGTTGGAGATACTTCCTGAGCAATCATAGAGAAATGAACTTTACTGTTCTGACCACCAACAACATCGAGTAGAGAAACGTTGGATTCATCCCAGATAAGTAGGTTTGGTTGAACTTGTCGTTGACTCGACTCTGGAGAGAACAAAATCCACTGGTCATTGTCCCAGATTTGGATCATGTGTTGGATTGATTGTCGACGACGTCCATCTTCCAATTCAATAACACCGACTACTTTGTTGTGAATTTTGGCTGTCGAAAGTAGCTTGTGTGTCGCTTCAACTTTCGTCATATTATTCAGAATTAGCGCAGAGTTTTGGCTGTCTGGATCGTTAAGCGTTTTAATCAACTCACGAGTAAAGGTTAGGTTGTCTGCGGAACGCTTTGTCGCTCTATCAATCAGAGCAAGAGATGCCGCTTCTTCTGGACCGTCGAAGCTTGGTTTCGTTATTTCACCTTCTGGTGGTATATCGTTTACTTTAGCTTGGTTGTCGACTAGAAACTGTGTTTTGTAGTAGATGGTTTGAGGACCATCTGCATAACGAATAGACCACTCTGCGCGGCGACCTGACTCTGTATTCAAGTAGGAGATACCGTAGCCTGGTGATGAAGCTGATTCACCGATAAGTGTGTAATTAGACTGAGTGTGAGGAGCTGCTAATGAAACCTTTGCTTCTTTACCTATTGCATTGAATTCGATACGAGCTTCAATGTCCCATACTTGTCTAGTTTCTCCTGGAGTCCAAGGTACACCGTAGGTTGTATGCCTAAACATACTTAGCGTTATACCTGCCACAATGAGCAGGAAAATAGAGATATAAAATGGAATTCTTGACGTCATAGCTTGCCCTACTATTGTTATTTAGCTTCCGTTTGTACGTACGTTTTGCTTACATCCACTAGCGCGATGTCTTTGATAAATTCGCGCCCTAGTAATACAGGGTGACTCATTTGAGAGCGATCCGCCAATGTAAATTGCGCTTTTTCATGGATTTTTCCAACTTTCACCCATAATTCAATCACCGCTCTTCGCTCTGTCTGATCATTAGTTGATTGTCGGATTTTCACATAACGTATAACAGGTGCTTCGATCCATTTTTGTTCTTTTTCTGCTTCTGCTTGGTCGTCTAGGTGGAATTTAACCCAGTCCTTACCGTTACGTTCGAATTCTTTAATATCGACGGCATTTAAAGAAGAGGTGGTTGCGCCGGTATCAACACGAGCGTCAAAGCTTTGTTTTATCGAGTCGATAAACACCTTTTCGATTCCACCTAGGATGGTAGGTTGTAACGTAGGGGTGACAGGGTCAGCGGCAACGACTTGAGGTTCTTCTTCCTCTTGCTCTTCAATAACCTTGTGTTCAATACGAGTTAGATGAGCATCTAGTTGACTGGAAAGAGTCGTAATTTCATCTTCTAGGCTTTCAATATAGTCGCTTTGGTTACTCATTTGTAGTTCAAGATTCTGAACTTTATTTGCGATGTTTGCCTCTGAGTGGGAAATTGCGTCGAGCGTTTCTTGGTGGTAGGTCGCACCGTTAGTGAGGGTGCAGCCAGAGAGCAAACCCACCGCCACAATTGGCGATAATCGCTTAAACATAAAAAAACCTTTGGGAATTAGAGAATAGTTCATACTATTTAGCAGTTTATCCTACAGGAAAGGATGCGTGAAGCATCCTAATGTTAGAGTCTGGTCATATTGAATCGCAATGTGAGCGCTACGCCAATTATCGCAATCTGAAATAGCTTACTTATTAAACAGACGTCAATTTTGGGGCTCTTTGATCAAAGTGTACTGCGAAAAAATGATGGGTTCACAAGTAAAATAAACCATCATTTTCCCTCAGGAACTATTGCGTTATGGGCAGAGTATCTATGGCTTTGTTGCTACCAAAATCGCACGTCTTGGTGCAGGGTGACCTTCAACCGTTTTACTCGGATCGTTCGGATCTAGGTAATCTGGCAGAGAGTTGTGTGTCATCCATTCTGTTGTGCGTTGTTCACCAATTGTCGTGACATTTTCGTCAACGATACGAACGTCTTCAAAGCCAACCTGTTCAAGCCAACATTTCAGTGCTCGAGCTGAAGGGAAGAAGTAGACGTTTCTCATCTGAGCGTAACGGTCAACAGGAACTAGAACTGCATTTTCATCGCCTTCAATCACTAAGGTTTCAAGCACTAACTCACCGCCAGACACCAATTGGTCTTTCAGTTGAATTAAGTGATCAAGCGGTGAACGGCGGTGGTACAGCACGCCCATGCTAAATACTGTGTCGTAGGCTTCCAATTTTGGGAGTTGCTCTATGCCTAGAGGTAAAAGGTGAGCACGTTGGTCATCGCCCATTAACTTACGGATAGCTTCAAACTGAACCAAGAAAAGGTGAGAAGGGTCGATACCTACGGTTAGACGAGCGCCTTCACCAAGCATGCGCCACATGTGGTAGCCATTGCCACAACCCACATCGAGCACAGAACGGTTTTTAAGTGGTGAGATATGTGGAAGCACGCGATCCCATTTCCAGTCACTGCGCCATTCCGTATCGATATGAATGTCGTGAACCGTGTAAGGGCCTTTTCTCCAAGGGTGGAAAGTCTTCAGTAAGCTTTCTAACTTTTTAAGCTCACCTGTGTGGAACGGTGTAGAGCTGCCAATGGTCACTGAGTTTTTCAGATCAATTTGGTCAGGCACACCTTGTGGAATCTTGTTTAGTGCTCGTAACCAACGGTCGAAGTCACCGTGCTCTGCATTTTGCCAATCGGTCAGTTGCTGTGGCAGGACGTTTAACCACGGCTGAAGGCGAGTATCTTGGGCGATAAGTTGATAAAAATTAGCAAAATTAAACATGGGTAATATAAACCGTTGTGGAATTCATAATGTGTGTGACGCTGAGCATCACAGCACAGGAAATTAGTGGTTAAAGTCCGAATGAATCGTCTCTAACTGATTATGTTTGTGTTTTATTTGATAGCGAACATCGAACCAAAGTTGAAACACTGAAACCAAACTTCGCAACTAGAAAAACCGATTTCTTGAAAACGTTCTTTATGAACCTTGACCGAGTCAGGCCGCATAACATTTTCAATCGCGCTACGTTTTTGGCTGACTTCTAATTCGCTGTAACCGTTAGCACGTTTGAAATCATGATGCAGGTCGATAAGCAGCTCGTTTGAGCTTTCATCTTCGAATACGTATTTTTCTGACAGGATTAAGATCCCGCCCGGGCGCAAACCTGCGTGAATTTTTTCAAGCAAAGCGTATCGGTCGTCTGGAGACAAGAATTGCAGCGTAAAGTTAAGTACCACAACAGAAGCATCTTTGATTTCTACTTCACGAATATCAGCTTCGATGACTTCTACCGGCGTGTCACTGCGGTAAGCGTTAACGTGCAATTTACAGCGCTCAACCATCGCTTCTGAATTATCGATAGCGAATATCGTACAGCCTTCTTGTTGGATGTGGCGGCGCATTGACAGCGTAGCTGCGCCAAGAGAGCAACCGAGATCATAGATATTTGAATGTGGTTTTACGAAGCGCTCAGCCAGCATGCCGATCGCAGAGATAATGTTGCTATAGCCAGGCACCGAGCGTTGAATCATATCCGGAAATACTTCAGCAACCCTTGCATCAAAGGTGAAGTCTCCAATTTTATCAATAGGAGCGGAAAAGATATTGTCTGTGTTGCTCATGGCATTTTCTCTCGACAGTCAGCGTAATTGGTCCGAAATTCGTACCAAATAAAAGGGGGCGTATTTTACGTAAAAAAAAGACTGCTGTCACGAAAACTGAGATTAGTCCTGATGTTTGGCTCTATACCAGAGAGTGGGATTAAAACATTGAGATTTGGTGATTGCCTTTCTGAGCTGGAAACTGAGCGAGTTCGGGCAATAATAATGACGTATTTTCAGATACTTGCTTTTGCAATCGCTGATATATATCAATTGCAAGTTCAGGCGCGTGGTTGTTGTCTGGCGTGTGGATCATCAAATACGGTTGTTTGCCTTCACTAAGCCAGTTTGGAATTTTGTTAAACCATGGCTTAAAAAACTCGATGTTAGGCTCTTGATCAGGGTGGCCAATGAAGCGAATCATCGGGTTGTTGGCGGTTGCAATCGCATGAACGGGTACGCGTGGCTTTTTCTGATGCGCATCGATCACTGCCTCTGTGGTTGGCGGCGCGGAAAATACCGGGCGGCTATCCATAATGATGCGATTGATGCCTTCTTCTACGAGCCATTGATTGAAACGTTTTTCGGCATCACCTTTGTCAAAGAAACCCAAGTGACGGACTTCAACACCAAGCTGCATGTCTTTTGGAAATAACGTACAAAACTTTTGCAGCACTGGGAGCATGCTAGGTTCAAAGCTGTGCGGTAGCTGAATCGTCCATTGACCAATGCGATCATGCAGTGGTGACATGGTCATTAAGAACTCTTTGAGTTCGGCTTGGCAATGCCTGAGTTGTTGCTGGTGGGTGATGAATTTAGGTAGCTTGAAAGTGAACTTGAAGTCGTCGTGACTGGCGGCTTTCCAGTTATGAACGGTAGACATACTTGGCGTAGCGTAAAAGGTCGTGTTGCCTTCAACGGTATGAAAAACTTGGGTGTATTTTTCTAGACGCTCTGCAGGCTTTGTCCCCTTGCCATAGAACTGACTTTGCCACTCAGAATGAGACCACATGGTTAAGCCAAGTCTTAGAGGTAAAGTTTCCATTGTTATTACACCGTTAGTTATCACGCTATTAGTCATCGCGTCATTAGTCATTACAAAAAATTTTAGTTGAAGTGCAAATCTACTGTACGAGACTTTTGCCGATTACGGTACTTTCGAGATATAATTATGCCAAATTTTTTGGTTTTGATGAATCTTTGTGCACTTGGTGGACTAAAAAGCAGCAAAGCCAGATAAAACATAATAAATTCGAATGTGGAAGGTCGATTTTAAGCGAGTTTCCGCGTATAAATGTTCCTTTGCTCTGTTGTGTGGAATGACCACTGACAGCTTGGAAATTAGTAAATTATTAAGAGATTGGGAAATTCATTATGCGTACCCATTACTGTGGTAACCTGAACAAGTCCCTGGCGGGACAAACTGTAGAACTGTGCGGCTGGGTAAACCGTCGCCGTGATTTAGGCGGTCTTATCTTTATTGATATGCGTGATCGTGAAGGCATCGTTCAGGTTGTTGTCGATCCAGATATGAAAGATATCTTCCCGATCGCTAACCAATTGCGTAATGAATTCTGTATCAAATTTACTGGTGAAGTGCGTGTTCGTCCTGACAGCCAAGTAAATAAAGACATGGCTACTGGTGAAGTAGAGCTTTACGCGACTGGTCTAGAAATCATCAACCGTTCAGAGTCGCTTCCACTAGATTTCAACCAAACGAACTCTGAAGAGCAGCGTCTAAAGTACCGTTACATCGATCTTCGTCGTCCAGAGATGAGTGACCGCATTAAGCTTCGTGCTCGTGCTTCTAGCTTCGTTCGTCGTTTCCTTGATGAGAACCTATTCCTAGACATCGAGACTCCAGTACTAACGAAAGCAACGCCAGAAGGCGCTCGCGATTACCTAGTACCAAGCCGTGTTCACAAAGGCAGCTTCTACGCGCTTCCTCAATCTCCTCAGCTGTTCAAGCAACTGCTGATGATGTCTGGTTTTGACCGTTACTACCAAATCGTTAAATGTTTCCGTGATGAAGATTTACGTGCTGACCGTCAGCCTGAATTTACTCAGATCGATATCGAAACATCGTTCATGTCTTCTCAAGAAGTACGTAACATCACTGAGAAGCTAGTTCACGATATGTGGAAAGAGCTTCTAGATGTTGAACTTGGTCAATTCCCAGTAATGCCTTTCTCTGAAGCGATTCGTCGTTTCGGTTCTGATAAGCCAGATCTACGTAACCCACTAGAGTTAGTGGACGTTGCTGACTTAGTTAAAGACGTTGAGTTCAAAGTATTCTCTGGCCCTGCTAACGACGAAAAAGGTCGTGTAGCGGTTATCCGTGTACCAGGTGGTGCTAAGCTAACTCGTAAGCAAATCGACGGTTACGCAGAATACGTAAACATCTACGGCGCGAAAGGTCTAGCATGGATGAAGGTTAACGACCGTGCTGCAGGCATGGAAGGCATTCAATCTCCAGTTGCTAAATTCCTAAGCGAAGACGTCATCAACGGTATTCTAGATCGCACTCAAGCTGAATCTGGCGATATCATTCTGTTCGGCGCAGACAAAGCGGGCATCGTTGCTGAAGCAATGGGCGCACTTCGTCTTAAACTAGGTACTGATCTAGAGCTAACAGACACATCTGCATGGGCTCCACTGTGGGTTGTTGACTTCCCAATGTTCGAAGAAGACGGCGAAGGTAACCTACACGCAATGCACCACCCATTCACATCGCCACTGGGTGTGAACGCGGAAGAGCTAAAAGCGAACCCAGCAGCAGCAAACTCTGATGCATACGACATGGTAATCAACGGCTACGAAGTAGGCGGTGGTTCTGTACGTATTCACAACGCAGAAATGCAAACGGCTGTATTCGGTATCCTAGGTATCGAAGCACAAGAGCAACAAGAGAAGTTCGGCTTCCTACTAGATGCTCTTCAATACGGCACTCCACCACACGCTGGTCTAGCATTCGGTCTTGACCGTCTAGCAATGCTACTTTGTGGTACAGAGAATATCCGTGACGTTATCGCATTCCCGAAAACAACAGCTGCAGCATGTCTGCTAACAGACGCGCCAAGCCTAGCAAACCCAGCATCACTGGAAGAGCTAGCAATCGCAGTGAAACTAGCGAAGAAAGAAGACTAATCAAACGATTAGCCTAACTTTCTAAAGAGCTTATTTTTTAGAACTTAGCTTTTTAGAACTTAGTTTTGCAGTAGAACAATGAAATGCCCGTTAATTTGACGGGCATTTTTTTTTGCGTTCGATATACTAAGCTCATAAAGCATGTATAAATAATCAGTATTTGAAGTTATGTCTATTATCTTAGGGATCGACCCTGGCTCACGCATTACCGGTTACGGTGTTATTCGTCAAAATGGCCGCCACCTCTATTACTTAGGGAGTGGTTGTATTCGCACCTCAGAAAAAGAGTTGCCGGGTCGACTAAAGCAAATTTATGCGGGTGTAAGTGAAATCATCACTCAATTCCAGCCGGATGTGTTTGCGATAGAGCAGGTCTTCATGGCGAAGAATGCGGATTCGGCGCTTAAACTTGGTCAAGCTCGTGGTAGCGCAATAGTAGCGGCTGTAAATGCGGATTTGCCTGTTCATGAATACGCGGCTCGTTTAATTAAGCAAGCGGTGACCGGTAATGGCGGCGCGGACAAGTCTATGGTTCAGAATATGGTAATGAGCATGCTTAAGCTACCTGCCAAGCCACAGGCCGATGCAGCCGATGCTCTGGGCGTAGCAATCACTCACGCTAACACCAATAAAACCTTAGTTGCACTTGCTGGTAAAGCAACTGGAGCAAAAAAAGGGCGTTACCGTTAACCTAGATCTTAGTGCTTTCTTAAAAGCTTGAATAATGCGGCTTCACAAGCCAAGCAAGCGTAAATAAATCACTCTAATAAACATAAAGAACTGGATAAGCATCCAGTTCTTTTATATTCTGTCCCTCAAATTATGTTCCACCAAGAGAGTGAATTGTGATCGGACGTCTACGCGGTATATTAATAGAAAAACAGCCACCAGAGTTATTAATCGAAGTGAGTGGCGTTGGCTATGAAGTTCAAATGCCAATGAGCTGTTTTTATGAATTACCAAACGTGGGTGAAGAGGCAATTATCTACACTCACTTTGTTGTACGTGAAGATGCACAACTGCTTTATGGTTTCAACACTATTAAAGAACGCGCGCTGTTCCGCGAAGTTATCAAAGCGAACGGTGTTGGCCCTAAGCTTGGCCTTGGTATCCTTTCAGGTATGACGGCTAGCCAGTTTATTCAGAGTGTTGAACGCGAAGATATTTCTACGTTGGTAAAATTGCCGGGTGTTGGTAAGAAGACGGCAGAGCGGCTTGTTGTTGAAATGAAAGACCGTTTGAAAGGGTGGGGTGTCGGTGATTTGTTCACACCTGCGACGGATGCTGCACCTATTGATTCTATGCCGACGGTTCATGATGCTGAAGAAGAAGCGGTAAGTGCACTACTTGCATTAGGTTATAAACCAACTCAAGCTTCTAAGGTTGTTTCTCAAGTGGCTAAAGAAGGCATGACGAGTGAACAGTTGATTCGCGAAGCATTGAAGTCGATGGTTTAAATAGATCTTACTTTTTTGCAGGGTTTTATATGCTGCAGGTAAGCCTCCACTATACTGGTGTTCAGCCTTTTCACGTTCAACGTAGTGGACAACAAAACATCGAGTTAGAAATTAGATATAACAGAGTTAGAACTCTCAAATTGGAATCCCTATGATTGAAGCAGATCGCCTCATTGCTCCTGATAATCCGGTCTTTAAAGATGAAGATGTTATTGATCGCGCGATACGACCAAAAGCATTAGCCGATTATCAAGGTCAGGATCACGTTCGTGGCCAGATGGAGATTTTCATCAAAGCGGCACAATTACGTAGCGAGGCGCTCGATCATCTGCTGATATTTGGTCCTCCAGGCTTGGGTAAAACCACATTGGCTAACATTGTTGCCAATGAAATGGATGTGAACATACGGACTACTTCAGGGCCTGTGCTAGAAAAAGCGGGTGACTTAGCGGCATTACTGACAAACCTTGAAGAGAATGATGTGCTGTTCATTGATGAGATTCATCGACTAAGCCCTGTGGTCGAAGAGGTTCTGTATCCAGCAATGGAAGATTACCAACTGGACATTATGATTGGTGAAGGCCCTGCGGCGCGTTCTATCAAGATCGATCTCCCTCCTTTTACTTTGATCGGCGCAACCACTCGTGCTGGTTCGTTGACCTCTCCATTACGTGATCGTTTTGGTATCACTCAACGCCTTGAGTACTATAAAGTTGAAGATCTACAAAATATTGTCCAGAGAAGTGCAGATTGTCTCGGTCTTTCGATGGAATCAGAAGGCGCGTTAGAAGTTGCTCGCCGTGCGCGTGGTACACCTCGTATTGCTAACCGTTTGCTGCGTCGTGTACGCGATTACGCAGAGGTCAAAGGGGATGGTCATATTTGTCCTGAGGTTGCTGATAAAGCGCTTAACATGCTGGATGTCGATGCGAAAGGTTTCGATTACATGGATAGAAAGCTTCTACTTGCAATTATGGAGAAGTTTGGTGGTGGTCCGGTTGGTATCGACAATATGGCAGCCGCAATTGGTGAAGAGAGAGACACCATTGAAGATGTACTAGAACCCTATTTAATTCAACAAGGTTATTTACAAAGAACTCCACGAGGTCGAATTGCTACCGACAGAGCCTATTTGCACTTCGGAATAGATAAACCTTCTAATCGTTAAATTATTCATTTATAAAAATCCCAGTTGCATAAGCGCTGGGATTTTTTTGGTTTTTAGTGAATAACAACTCTTTGAGTTAATCGGTGAAAAGGCTGAGTAGTGGATGTTAAAAGTGGAAACTTTGATTTCAAGTTTGATTTGGTTAACAAAAAATGAAATAAGTTGTCATATATTTTGTTAATACTTTATAGGTAGTTGTAGTTCGTATGTTGAAGTGGTGATGAGCTTTTGTCACAGATATCATGCACTGTTATTAAGACAAGCTAAATTGGTGTGATTTTAATCATAACTGTTCAAAAATAACTCTAATTTGCTAGAATAAATTTGATACAAATCAACGCAGGGTTCTCCCATAAACCTTTTGAAACATACTGATTTTACCAGTAATATTAGCGCCAGCTATATTAGCTCATGCTTAACAATAATCTAACTATAACGGTACGTTTTTGCTACAAATTTCAATTTGTAATAACAATTGCATAAATTGTTTTAACATGGATTTTTGAGGTGAATAATCACAAAAGTGTCATTCAGCCGACACAAAGGAGTTACCATGATTGATGTTGTTGATCTGTCGCGATTGCAGTTTGCATTTACAGCGATGTATCACTTCCTATTTGTTCCACTGACTTTAGGGATGGCGTTTCTACTTGCCATTATGGAGTCAGTTTATGTAATGACTGGCAAGCAAATTTACAAGGACATGACTAAGTTCTGGGGTAAATTGTTTGGTATTAACTTTGCTCTTGGTGTAGCGACAGGCTTAACCATGGAGTTCCAGTTTGGTACTAACTGGTCATACTATTCTCACTATGTTGGCGACATCTTTGGTGCTCCGTTGGCTATTGAAGCGCTTGTTGCATTCTTCCTAGAGTCTACTTTTGTTGGTCTTTTCTTCTTCGGTTGGGACAGATTGTCGAAGCGTCAACACTTAGCGGTAACGTGGCTAGTCGCTCTTGGTTCTAACTTTTCTGCGCTTTGGATATTAGTAGCAAACGGCTGGATGCAAAACCCAGTGGGTGCGGAATTTAACTTTGAAACGATGCGTATGGAAATGGTGAGCTTCGCAGAAGTTGTACTAAACCCAGTAGCACAGGTTAAATTCGTACACACAGTAGCGTCTGGTTACACAACGGGTGCTATGTTCATCCTTGGTATCAGCTCATACTACATTCTTAAAGGTCGTGATCTTGCCTTTGCACGTCGTTCTTTTGCGATTGCAGCATCATTTGGTATGGCCGCGATTTTATCAGTAATCGTACTAGGTGATGAATCTGGTTACGAGCTTGGTGAAGTTCAAAAAGTGAAGCTAGCTGCTGTTGAAGCAGAGTGGCACACGGAAGAAGCGCCAGCCGCATTTACTGTTTTTGGTATTCCAAATCAAGAAACAATGAATACTGACTACGCAATTAAAATTCCTTACGTAATGGGTATCATCGCAACACGTTCTCTTGATAAGGAAGTAACGGGTCTGCGTGACTTACGTGATGACCACGTTGATCGTATCCGCACGGGTATGTATGCGTACGATTTGCTTGAAAAGCTACGTGCAGGCGACAAGTCTGAAGAAAATATGGCGGCTTTCGATGAAGTAAAAGGTGATTTAGGTTACGGCTTGCTTCTTAAGCGCTACACAGACGACGTTGTTGATGCAACAGAAGAGCAAATCCAAATGGCCGCGGATGATTCAATCCCAACGGTTTGGCCTCTATTCTGGTCATTCCGTCTAATGGTTGCTTGTGGCTTCATTATGCTGTTTGTATTCGGTGCTGCATTTGTTCAAACATGCCGTCAGAAGATCGAACAAAAACCATGGATTCTTAGAGCTGCACTATTCTCAATTCCATTGCCTTGGATTGCGATTGAAGCAGGTTGGTTCGTTGCTGAGTTTGGTCGTCAACCGTGGGCGGTTGGTGAAATTCTACCAGTTAACGTTGCTGCATCAGCATTAACTATTGAACAGCTTTGGAGTTCTCTATTCGCAATTCTTGCACTGTACACCGTGTTCTTGATTGCAGAAGTTTACCTAATGCTGAAATTCGCGCGTAAAGGTCCAAGTAGTCTAAAGACAGGCCGTTATCACTTCGAACAAAACGATAACTCTGTTGAAGACAAAGTTAGCCGTTCAGTCGAAGTATAAGTGAGGGAATATTATGTTTGATTACGAAAGCTTACGACTTATTTGGTGGGTACTGATCGGTGTTCTACTGGTTGGTTTCGCCGTAACTGATGGCTTTGATATGGGTGTTGCAGCCCTTTCTCCTGTTATCGGTAAGAGTGACACAGAACGTCGTGTCATGATTAACACTATTGCACCGCACTGGGATGGTAACCAAGTTTGGTTAATCACGGCGGGTGGTGCATTGTTTGCTGCATGGCCTCTGGTTTATGCGACGTCTTTCTCTGGTTTCTACTTTGCAATGTACGCGACGTTAGCCGCGCTTTGGCTACGTCCACTTGCTCTTGATTACCGTTCTAAGATTGAAAATCCAAAATGGCGTAAAGCTTGGGACTACGCACTTTGCTGCAGTGGTACAGTGCCGCCAATCATTTTCGGTGTGGCATTTGGTAACCTACTACAAGGTGTACCATTCGACCTGAATGACTTAATGATGTCTAAGTACCATGGCACATTCTTCGCTTTACTAAACCCGTTTGCATTGCTTTGTGGTGTGTTAGCTCTGATGTTGTTCGTTATGCAAGGTGCAACATGGCTTCAAATGAAGACAACAGAGGAATTACATAACCGTGCTCGTCTTGTCGCTCAGATTTCAGGCCTTGTTGCTATTGTTCTGTTCGTTATTGGTGGTTTCTGGGTTCAGTCTATTGAAGGTTATGTAATCACAAGCACGATTGACACCTTTGCAGATTCGAACCCATTAAACAAAGAGGTATCACTTCAAGTTGGTGCTTGGATGACAAACTTCGAAACGTATCCTGCAATGTGGGCAGCGCCAATTCTTGGTGTCGCAATGCCTCTATTAGCTGTGATTGCATCTCGCTTTGAGCGTGGTGGCTTTGCGTTCTTGTTCTCGAGCCTATCTAACGCTGGTGTTATCCTAACGGCTGGTTTTGCAATGTTCCCATTCGTAATGCCATCAAGTTTGAACCCTAACCATAGTTTGACTATGTGGGATTCAACAGCGAGTGAACTAACACTTGGTTTGATGACAATGGTTGCTGCGGTAATGGTTCCTGTGATTCTTGGCTACACAACTTGGACATACTACAAAATGTTCGGTCGTCTGGATAAGAAACACATCGAAGATAACGACGTTTCAGCTTACTAAGCTAGAAGTGAAATAACTTAGGAGAAATTTTATGTGGTATTTCGCATGGATTTTGGGTGTACTTCTAGCATGTGCATTCGGCATCATTAATGCTCTTTGGCTTGAGCATTCAGAAATGATGGACAAGGACAGTGAGTAATCTCGCAGAACAAATCGCTAAACTGCATCAACCAATGGATAAGACTCTGTTACGAGTTTTATCCCTGATATTGGGTTTCATGCATGTGGGTTTAGTGATGTGGGATCCTGAAGCGTATGCGACAAGTATCGGAGGTTTTAACGCGATCATTGGGCCAATGTTTATCTGGGCTGTGTGCTCAAGCATGGTTTTCGGTATCGGGTTTAAGCCAAGAGCTTGGGTCTGGCAGCTGTTGTTTAGCCCATACGTTTCACTCACCATTTTGCTCTACCTAACGGTGCTACGCTTTATCTGAAAGGTAATAGTTTAGGTTCATATCAAAGCGAACTTTTTATACTTGTTGGGTTTTTAGTCAAAAAGAGGTCATCTTATACAGATGGCCTCTTTTTTCGTCTGTTAAATCAAAAATTCATTGCCATATACTATTAATGAAAATGAGTTAGGTTATAGTAATATCTTTATCGTTTTTAGGTTGTGGTATCAATTTGCAAGGATTATCTAAGCCGTTTAAGTGGCCAGTAACCGTATATTACGAAGACACCGA
Organism: Vibrio toranzoniae; assembly: GCF_024347655.1. Lineage (NCBI taxonomy): Bacteria > Pseudomonadati > Pseudomonadota > Gammaproteobacteria > Vibrionales > Vibrionaceae > Vibrio > Vibrio toranzoniae. The sequence continues at coordinate 1,144,603 of NZ_AP025514.1, forward strand.
TGCGGGTGGCGTGGTGTACCATTCTAATTATCTCAAGTTTTTTGAACGCGCTCGAACCGAGATGTTGCGCTCGATTGGGGTCTCTCAGCAAGTATTGTTAGAACAAAGCATCGGTTTTGTCGTCCGACATATGGAGATAGATTTTATTCAAGGCGCGCGCCTTGATGATTCTTTACAAGTTATTACTAATATTTACGAATTGAAGCGAGCTACCTTGGTCTTCTGTCAAGAGATCGTAAATCCTGATGGCAAAGCATTGTGTAAAGCACTGGTTAAGGTAGCATGTATAGACAATCAAAAAATGAAACCCAAGGCAATGCCAACATTTATTCTTACGGAGCTAACGAATAGTGACTGCTGAAATCTCAATATTAGGCCTAATTTTAGAAGCTAGCTTTCTAGTTAAAATGGTCATGCTAATCCTAATGGGCATGTCTGTTGTTTCTTGGGCAATGATCATAAAAAGAAGTAAAGTGTTATCGCAAGCTTCTAAACAAACTGAAGTGTTTGAAGATAAATTTTGGTCTGGTGTTGACCTAGCTAAGTTGTATCAGGAAAGCAATAAGCGCAAAGATGAGCTGTCTGGTACTGAAGAGATTTTTTACGAAGGCTTCACCGAGTTTGCTCGCCTTCGCAAATCCAACGCTACTTCTCCTGACTTTATTATGGAAGGCACTGGGCGTGCAATGCGCGTTGCAGTAGCCCGTGAAGTAGACGAGCTAGAAACTAACTTACCTTTCTTAGCGACAGTCGGTTCTATCAGTCCTTATATAGGCCTATTTGGTACGGTTTGGGGCATTATGCACTCATTCATCGCATTGGGTGAAGTGAAACAAGCGACACTCGCAATGGTTGCTCCTGGTATTGCAGAAGCACTTATTGCAACGGCAATGGGTCTGTTCGCCGCAATTCCTGCAGTAATGGCGTACAACCGCTTCAGCAGCCGAGTAGGTAAGCTAGAACACAACTACGCGACTTTCTCTGAAGAGTTTCACAGTATTCTTCACCGTCAAGCGATGGCTGGCAGGGAATAATCGATGGCTGGATACCAACCTAAAAAACGCAAAATGACCGCAGAGATTAACGTTGTACCTTACATTGACGTTATGCTTGTTTTGCTGATCATTTTTATGGTGACTTCACCGTTTGTAACTCAAGGTGTCGACGTTGAGCTGCCTCAGGCTTCAACCGCTAAGTCTGCACAAGATCTTCTGGGTGACGATAACGCGAGTTTTATTATTGTTGAAGTGAACAAAGACGGTGAGCTTGGTTTAAGTGTGAATAACGAAGAAGTACAGCGTGGTTTATCATTGGAAGATATTATCGTCCGAGTGAAAGCTGAGTTGTCTTTGAAGCCAAACTCTCCAGTGGCGGTTGGTGGTGATGCCGCAACGCCTTACGCTGAAGTGGTTTTACTACTTGATGAATTAAGCCGTGCAGGTGTGCCAAAGGTTGGCCTTTTAACGGATATAAGGGAATAGCTCCGTAGCATTCATGAAAGCGACTAATAAGAAATCCAATAATTTTAGATCACCGCTTCTTATTTCACTTGGGCTGCACGTCATTTTATTTGTTGCGCTCATTTGGGGAGCGGACTTCACGATGTCAGAACCTAAGCCAACTGGCCAGATGGTTCAGGCTGTAGTGATTGATCCTCAGTTGGTTCGCCAGCAAGCTCAACAGATTCGTCAACAGCGAGAAGCGGCGAGTAAGAAGGAGCAAGAGCGTTTAGACAAACTCAGACGTGAAAGCGAAAGACTTGAAAAGAATCGAAAAGCTGAAGAAGAAAACATTCGTAAGCTAAAAGAACAGCAAGCTAAAGAAGCAAAAGCAACTCGTGAAGCTGAAAAGCGTCGAGTTGAAAAAGAAAAACAACGTAAAGTCGAAGAAGCGCGTTTACAGCAAGAAAAAAAGAAAGCCGCTAAAGCAGAAGCTGACCGTAAGCTGAAAGAAGCGGCGTTGGTGAAAGCTGAAAATGAGCGTAAAGCCAAAGAAGCAGCAATCGCAAAAGCTGAACAGGAACGCGTGGCAAAAGAAAAAGCCGCGCAAGAGGCTGCTGAAAAAGCTCGTAAAGAAAAAGAAGCCGCTGAACGTGCTGAAAAGCAACGCATAGCCAAAGAGAAAGAGGCAGCAGCGGCAGCAGAGAAAGCCCGTAAGGAGAAGGAAGCGGCAGCAAGAGCTGAAAAAGAGCGTAAACAGCAAGAAGCAGCATTGAATGACATCTTTGAAGGGCTTGAAACAGAGGCGACGCAGAACTCTTCAGCAAGACAACAATTTATTAGTGATGAAGCTCAGCGTTACGGTGCTATTTATACCCAACTGATTCAGCAGAACCTTTTGTTAGAGGACAGCTACAGAGGACGATCGTGCCGAGTTAACCTTAAGCTTATTCCAACGGGCTCAAATGCTATTTTGGGGAGCTTAAGTATCTTGGATGGTGATAGTCGTTTGTGCGCCGCAACCAAGCGTGCGGTGGCACAAGTGCAATCGTACCCATTGCCTAAAGACCCAGACATTGTGAAATCACTGAAAGACATTAACTTAACTGTATCACCAGAGTAGAAGGACGAACTTGTGTTAAAAAAACTATTACTGAGTTGTGCTTTTGTAATAGCGACAAGCAGCCAGTTTGCACATGCAGCGCTGGAGCTGGTTATTACAGACGGTATTAACTCTGCAAGACCGATCGCTATTGTCCCTTTTCGTTGGGAAGGTGCTGAACCGTTGCCACATGATGTATCAGCAGTTATTGCTTCTGACTTACAGCGCAGTGGTAAATTTAGCCCCGTTCCGACAAGCAAAATGCCTCAAACGCCTTACAGTGAAACTGAGGTGGATTTTGATGCTTGGACCAATCTAGGTGTTGATTCATTGCTGACGGGTAGTATCACTAAAAATGTCGAAGGGCAGTATGTGGTGAACTATCAATTGGTCGACATTGTTCGTGGTCAATTGACTAAAGGACAAAGCCGAGCGTTAAGTGATGAAGGTCAATTGGTGCTTTCGAAAGACCATGTGCTGTTTAATAAAAAGGCAACGGTACCTGGTAAACGCTTGAGAGAGTATGCACACCGTATTTCTGATTTAGTTTATGAAGAGTTAACTGGTGAAAGAGGCGCGTTCTTAACTCGTGTTTCTTATGTGGTAGTGAACGATAAAGATAAGTACCCATATCAGCTTCGTGTGGCGGATTATGACGGCTTTAATGAGCGTTTGGTACTTCGATCTAAACAGCCTCTTATGTCGCCATCATGGTCACCAGACGGTAAAAAGTTGGCTTATGTGAGTTTCCAAAATGGCCAAGCTGAAATATTCATTATGAATATTTATACAGGTGAGCGTGAGAAGGTGACTTCATATCCTCGTCATAATGGTGCGCCAAGATTCTCGCCAGATGGTAAGACATTAGCATTGGTATTGTCGAAAACAGGCAGCCTTCAGGTGTACACACTTGACCTTGCTAGCCGTAAGCTGACTCAAGTTACCCGAGGCCGTTCGAATAATACTGAACCATTCTGGCATCCAGATGGAAAGTCTCTTATTTTCACATCGGATCGTGGTGGTAAACCACAGATTTATAATGTAAATTTGTCAAATAATTCGACATCTCGTATTACTTGGCAAGGTAGCCAAAACTTAGGTGGTCAGATCACTCCTGATGGACGATTCCTAATCATGGTAAATCGAAGCAACTCAGGCTTTAACTTGGCTAAACAGGATTTGGAAACTGGTGCGGTTCAGATACTAACAAAAACATTGTTAGATGAATCACCAAGTATTGCACCGAATGGAGGTATGGTTATCTATAGCTCTATTTACAACAAGACAAACGTACTATCGATGGTTTCTATTGATGGGCGTTTTAAAGCGAGATTACCGGCAACCAACGGACGTGTAAGAGCACCTGCATGGTCACCGTTTCTCTAGCTAAAGTGATACATTCTATTAGCTATTGATAGTGTTAACTATTGTGGCATTTAACTATCTATAGCACTTAGTCGCTGTAGAAACTAAGTTTGATAACGTAAGGAAAATAAGATGCAACTTAATAAAGTTCTTAAAGGCTTGATGATTGCACTACCAGTAATGGCAGTGACGGCATGTAGCTCAACTGATGAAGCGACATCTGCAACATCTGGTACTGAAAGCAACCAAACAACTTCAGGTTCAGAAAGCAACGTAGATACAACGGTTGTAACGCCAATTGACGCTAACGGTCAACTGTCTGAGCAAGAGCTTAAAGAGCAAGCGCTACGTGAAACTCAAACAATCTACTTCGCATTCGATAACTCAACTATCGCTAGCGACTACGAAGCAATACTAGCAGCTCACGCAGCTTACCTAAGTAAGAACGTTAACATGAACGTTACTATCGAAGGTCACGCTGATGAGCGCGGTACTCCTGAGTACAACATCGCACTTGGCGAGCGTCGTGCACAAGCTGTAGCGAAATACCTACAAGCTCTAGGTGTTCAAGCAGACCAAATTTCTATCGTAAGCTACGGTGAAGAGAAGCCACTTCTTCTAGGTCAATCTGAAGATGTGTACGCTAAAAACCGTCGCGCAGTACTAGTTTACTAATTTTAGTAGGCTATATAATTGAGGAATTGCCTCATGTTCAGTAACACAAAGCGAGTTATTTTGCTTTCGTTACTGGCAAGTGCAGCGAACACCGTGTTCGCTGCACCAGCTCCAGTATCCGATCTCAATAGCACCGCAACCAATTCATCATCTTCCTCTCGACCAGGGGCTGCATCTAACGAATCAGATATTGAGCGTTTAGAGCGCCTGCTTCAAAATCGCAACCTAGTTCAGCTTCAAATGCAGCAGCAAATCGATGACATGTCACTGGAGATCAGTGAACTTCGAGGTGCGCTGGAGCGAAACAGTTACGATATGAAGCAAATGCTAGAGCGTCAACGCGAACTGTTCATTGAACTGGATCGGGTAAGAGGGCAAGTGAAAGCAGCAGGAACCGTAACGGCAGCAGTGGCAGTAAGCGAAGGCTCTAACGATGCTTCTGGTACCTTCAGTACTGATGTGGATGAGCAAACCGCTTATCAAAATGCTGTAGATATGATTCTAAAGCAACGAGACTACACGGGTGCTATTGCAGCATTCCAGAAGTTTCAAAAAGACTTTCCAGATTCAACCTTCACACCTAACTCACATTACTGGTTAGGTCAGCTTTATTTCGCTAAGAAGCAAGATAAAGAAGCTGTGAAGAGCTTTGCGGCAGTTGTGTCATACAAAGATTCAAATAAGCGAGCAGATGCACTGGTTAAGCTTGGTGACATAGCAGCGCGCAACAATAACGCGACGCAAGCTAAGAAATATTACCAACAAGTCGTCACAGAATATCCAAATAGTGCTTCGGCAAACGTGGCTAAAACCCACTTATAAAACAAAATAGGGGTGCTTAGGCACCTCTGTTTATATCCGCTGTATTCTGTTCGTTGCTGGTGGCTTGTTACGACTTACCACTGTTAGATCTCTAGTTATTCTCCTTGTGATAGCAACATAAAGACCTCTTTATGCTTTTTGAGTATTAACGAGTAAACGTTTGCAACCAATCCTTTTTGATCCCAATCGCTGTCCTGTGTAGAATACTCTGATTCTCGGAAGAAGTTGCGTAGAGCAAGAGCAATGAGTCATATACTAGATAAAATCGATACAGTTTACCCGTTTCCGCCTAAGCCAGTTCCATTGAGCGACGCTCAGAAACAGGCCCACATCGCAAACATCAAAAAACTACTTCAAGAAAAAGATGCAGTTCTAATTGCACACTACTACACGGATCCTGAAATTCAGGCTTTGGCAGAAGAAACTGGTGGTTTCGTTGGTGATTCATTAGAAATGGCTAAGTTCGGTAACCGTCATTCAGCAAGCACTTTGATCATCGCCGGTGTTCGTTTTATGGGCGAGTCTGCTAAAATTCTGACTCCTGAAAAACGCATTCTAATGCCAACGCTGGAAGCTGAATGTTCGCTTGATCTCGGTTGTCCAGCTGACAAGTTTACAGAATTTTGTGATGCTCGCCCTGACCACACGGTGGTTGTATACGCAAACACTTCTGCGGCAGTTAAAGCTCGTGCAGACTGGGTAGTTACGTCGAGTATCGCTTTAGAAATCGTTGAAAGCCTAGACGCTGAAGGCAAACCAATCATTTGGGGTCCAGACCGTCACCTAGGTTCTTACATCGCAAATCAAACTGGCGCTGACATGTTGCTTTGGCAAGGCGAGTGCATCGTTCATGATGAGTTCTCAGCTGATGCTTTGAAGAAAATGAAGTCGGTATACCCAGAAGCGGCTATTTTGGTTCACCCAGAATCGCCAGCAAGCGTCGTCGAATTGGCTGATGCGGTAGGTTCAACAAGCCAACTGATTAAGAAAGCAAAAGAGCTTCCTCATCCACAGATGATTGTCGCTACTGACAAAGGTATCTTCTTCAAGATGCAACAATTGGTTCCTGAAAAAGAGCTAATTGAAGCGCCGACAGCCGGGGCTGGTGCAACTTGTCGTAGCTGCGCACACTGCCCTTGGATGGCAATGAATGGCCTTGAAGCGATTGAAAACGCGCTTGAAAATGGCGGCGAGCAACACGAAATTTTCGTTTCTGACGAATTACGCGTTAAGTCTCTAATTCCATTGAACCGCATGTTAGATTTCGCTGAACAGCTTAATGTGCAAGTGAAAGGCAACGCTTAATTTCATTATTACGCTGTTATTATGAATAGGAAGCCAGCCTGTAGTGCTGGTTTTTTTGTACCTAAAGATAGGTTGCGAATATCAATCTTGTGGTCATGTATCTTTTTCTGATGATACATCTTGTTGATATCGCGTATTTTTTCTAGCATGTAAGTAAGAGAAAAAGATTTGAGGCTCGAATGATAATCTGGTTACAACTCAAACGCTGGGTCAAAGCAAATATCTTTGTTTTGAACGGAAAAAACTTGCTGTTTACCTTTCTTGGTTACGTATTTTTGTCGTGGTCGACTTTGTATCTAGCGGGTGAAACGGACCTAACCAGTTCGTTTACCACATTCGCTTACTATCTAGTCGTGACTGCGTCGACGGTTGGTTACGGTGATTTATCACCAACGACAGATGCAGGGCGATGGATCGTTATACTGTTCGTGATTCCGGGAGGGCTTAGTCTTTTCGCGGCATTACTCGGCAAGGTCGCGACAGAAGGTGTTGAATATTGGCGAGCGGGCTTGCTAGGAAAAAGGAGAGTTAGAGTGGACAACCACATTTTGATACTTGGATGGAATGAGCAAAGAACCATTCACCTCATTCGTATGTTGCAGCACGAAGAAACGGGTAAACGACCAATTGTGCTATGTACTCGTTCAGATATTGAGAACCCGTTACCAGGCGAAATCAACTTCGTTAAAGTAAATAGCTACACTGATGGCAAAGAGATGGAAAAGACAGGCATCGAGTCGGCCAGTTGTATTCTCATTGATAATCCTGAAGACGATATAACTTTATCTGCGGCGCTTTACTGCGCGAACCGAAATCCTAAGGCACACCTTCTGGTGTACTTTAAAGATGAAGCATTGAGTGATTTGTTGCACCAGCATTGCCCTAACTCAGAATGTATTCCGGCGGTGGGGGCAGAAATGCTGGCCAAGGCTGCGGTAGATCCGGGGTCGAGTGCGCTTCACCAAGAGCTATTGAGTACGACAAGGGGGATGACACAATATTCAACTTATTACCCTGAGGGGGCTGAACCTGTAACGGTTGCGCCAATTTTTTCGGTGTTCAAAGAGAAGTATCAAGCCACGTTGATTGCGATTGATGCGGGCAATGGTATTGAGCTTAACCCTGATCTAGACCAAGTGGTCAACAGCGGGACTAAGTTGTTCTATATTGCAGATGAACGAATTGATCACTTCGATTGGAAAGGCTTTTAAACGATTGATACTCCTTAAGAATTAAAAAAGGCCTCATAGTGAAGTGAGGCCTTTTGTTATTGTTTGGTCGAGCGAGTTAAGCTTATTTTTTAGCTTATTGATATTCTCTAGGTTATTGAGCTTCAGCTAATGCAATGCCACGTTGCGTTAGACCGCACAGCATCTCAGGAACCGCATTAAAGATCTCTTCGAACTGCTCTAAACCTTCAATGCCTTGCTCTGCAAGTGTCGCGATTGACGTTTCAGGATCGTAAAGCATGCTCAGTGAAAGTAGCACGCCACCAACTAGCGCGTTGTCTTCGCTGTCTTCTGGCATCAATGTTTCCCAATCATCACGGGCAATCTGCCAACCTTGAAGTAAGCCTTCACAAAAATCACGAGCAGCTGTGTTAACGACTTCTTCATCATCCAATTGACAAGCTTCAGGCCAAACCCAAGTGCCTTCAATCAGTTCTGGGCGGGTTTCGTTCCAAAGCGCGATGATAATTTCAATGTAGCTTTCAAGTTGCTCACCATCAGTAAAAGGAGCGACCTCTTCACCACCCCAAAGGAACGGAAGCCATTCATGAGGAGGTAATACGTTAGGTGCCGCTGCCATTGCAGTGACAAATCCTATGGTTTTGTGTTCTGTGATTAGCTTTCCTTCCAACTCTGGAAGCGCAAGAATATCTTGTAAAGTCAAAGTGAGGTACCGTAAAAGGGAACATGTTTGCGCTTATAGTACCAATGAACTTGCGCCAATCAAGCTTCAATCTAAAAAGGCTTGATGTCCTTGATGATAAACACTAGGTTTAACAAAAAAGAAAACAACAAAAAATTATGCAGATACGGTCGTCTCTTAAGAAAAACAGTATGGTAGCGCTCGGGTTATACTTGGCCATGTTCATTGCCATTGTCGGCAGCGTGACGTACCACGTCGTAGAGTCTCCTGTACGTGCCAAATTAGAACAAAACCTAGACCTACGTGCTGAATTGTTATCTGCATTGATTACAGAGCCACTCAGTAGCTCTAAAGGTGTTGTCGATAGCCTAGTCGGTTTTGCTCAGAAACAACGAAAAGGTTCAGAGGTTGCTTCGGTATTAAAGTCAATTTTGGCGGCGAGCGACGATACGATCATTAGCGCGGGTATTTGGCCAGAACCTTATGCACTTGATCCGAATAAACGTCTGAACAGCTACTTTTTCAACAAAGCCGATGATGGCAAGATTGATCAATTGTTTTCTTATAACAATCCTAAGAATGCGCCTTACCATCAAGAATATTGGTACACTTCTGTTGTTGATGAGCCGCAGGGAAGTATCGTATGGAGCGATGTGTATATCGACCCGTACACACACGTTCGAATGATTACGGCGTCTTCCCCTTATTATTACGATGGCACCTTTGCCGGTATTGCGACAGTGGATCTCTCACTGGAAGAGTTATTGGGTTTCATTAAAACTCATGCGGAAGAATATAACCTTGGTATCACTATAAGAGATAATCTCAACCAAGTTCTGGTTTCTCATAACTTCAATCTTGTCGAGGGAGTCTACATTAGTAATAACCAATTTGGTGACTTTGATTGGCAAGTCGCAGTGGTTAACTCAAAACTATTGGTGGCAGACGAGGTGTTTCGTCTGGTGATGAGTATTGAGAGCGGTATTGTTCCGCTATTGCTAGTGTGTGTCATGGCGGGTTATTACTTGTTGAACCGCTACTTGATTAGTCCTATTACCAATATAGCAATTAAGGTCGACGGTTCAAAAGCGGGTGAGATCATCGATGTTGAGTACTCAAGTGATGATGAAATCGGCCACTTGATTAAAACCTTTAACGAAAAGACCATTTATCTCGAAGCGGAAAAGGTTAAGGCTCAGGCCTCAACCAATGCAAAAACAGCGTTCCTTGCGACCTTATCCCATGAAATCCGAACTCCAATGAATGGCGTTTTAGGAACCGCCCAAATTCTGCTAAAAACCCCTTTAAACAGAGAGCAAGAGAAGCATCTTAAAAGTTTGTATGAGTCTGGGGATCATATGATGACTTTGCTTAATGAGATATTGGATTTTTCAAAGATCGAGCAGGGCAGATTAGATCTAGATGAAACCCGTTTCCCGCTCGATTCGATCATCGGAAGTATCAACAGTGTCTACTACACATTGTCTTCCGAAAAAGGACTTCAATTCAAAGTGTATTCTGAGGTGCCTTCTGGCCGTTGGTACTTCTCGGACAAAGCTCGCCTGCGCCAAATCTTGTTTAATCTACTGAACAACGCTGTGAAGTTCACTTCAAGAGGTTTTGTTGAGGTGTACCTGAAAGAAGTTGTTGAAGGAAATGATGTTTACCTTAGTATCCGAGTTCGTGATACCGGAATAGGCATACCTAAAGAAGCGCAAAAACGCATCTTCAAACCTTTCGAGCAAGCAGAATCTACGACTACAAGACGTTTTGGTGGTACTGGCCTTGGTTTAGCAATTGTGAACGAAATCGCTCAACTTATGGGCGGCAGTATCACGGTCACCAGTGAAGAGGGGATTGGCACTAGCTTTGATGTTCGCTTAAAGATTAAGCCTTGCCAACCTGGTGAGATAGAAAGCCCACCGCATAAAAAATTGGATTACTCTGGCTTGAAAGTGTTGATTGTTGAGGATAACAGGACCAACACCGTCATCATTGAAACCTTTATGAGTAGTAAAGGGTTTACCTGTAAGAACGTTGAAAACGGTGAACTTGCGATACAAGCTGTCGTTACAGAGCACTTTGATTTGGTGTTGATGGATAACCATATGCCAGTGATGGATGGCGTGGAATCAACAACGGCTATTCGGGCTCTAATTGGCGATGTTTCATCTGTCTTAATATTTGGTTGTACCGCTGATGTCTTCAAAGAGACTCGCGAACGTATGATCGGTGCTGGTGTGGATTACATTATAGCTAAACCAATTGATGAACGGGAGCTCGACGATGCGTTATTTCGCTATTCGAATAAGCTTTACCAATTCCATGAAGCAGAAGTTCATGCTCCGGAGAGCCAAGAAGTAAAAGATCACGATTGGAAAAGTAAAAGTGAGTCACTGCCTAAGCCTGATTTACGAAGCAAAGGCAACATCGAAGAGTTGCTCGTGACACTGTACGTGGCGTTAGAAGACAACAACTTAGAGCTGATTCAATTTTCGCTAGAGAGCTTGCGTGTTCACGCTGAACCTATGAACAATACAGAACTTACATCTCAAATTGATAAAGCTCTAGAGTACGTCTTCTCGGGAACGCGCCCCTCGCAAGATGTTATTGATATCATTACTGTAAATCTACCTATGGCTTAGGTGTTGTTTTATTACAGGAAGTAAAAGTTAAATTGCGCAATTTTCAACCTTCTTGTGGTTTTTTGGTCAAAGTGACTGCTTTTAAAGTAGTTTTTGGTTGTTAATTTACCACTTGATTTGTAATTTGGAATGTATGACTGCTAATGTTGTGTTTTAATAGTGATATTAACTGGCCAGGTGAGAATACGCCTTGCTTATGTGTTACTAAATCACTAATGAAGTAGTGATATATTTTAGGTTTGTCTCTAATGAAGTCTCGTGGTCCATTTTGTATTCGTAATGCAGCTGCGGATACATTTGCTATGGTAGTTTTCTGCTTTATCTCTGGCATGATCGTAGAAGTGTTTATTTCCGCTATGACGTTTGAGCAGTCTCTTGCTTCAAGAACGTTATCTATTCCGGTAAACATTGCTATTGCTTGGCCTTATGGTGTATTTCGTGATTGGTTCTTACGTAATGGTGCAAAACTTTCACAAAGTTCATTGATGAAGAACTTGGCTGATCTTATGGCTTACGTGTTATTCCAATCGCCTGTGTATGCTGGGATTTTACTAGCAGTAGGCGCTTCAACTGACCAGATTGTCACCGCGGTTACTAGCAACGCGGTTATTTCATGTGGCATGGGCGTACTTTATGGTTATTTCTTAGATATGTGCCGTAAATGGTTTAGAGTTCCAGGTTATTATCAACAAGCGTGAATAAAGTGAAATAAGCGATACTTGGTTTGTTTTTGATCTAATGAGTTAATTTGTAATCGAACAAACTGAAAAAGGCACTTTTTTTGATAATGCCACTTGACCAAAGCAAGCAGAATCAATAAAGTAGCGCCTCGTTGAGTGACAAGCTCAACACAAAACTTGTGGAAGGATGGCTGAGTGGCTTAAGGCGCTCGCCTGGAAAGCGAGTATACGTTTATAGCGTATCTGGGGTTCAAATCCCCATCCTTCCACCACTATTCAAAACCCTAGCAGAAATGCTGGGGTTTTCTCGTTCTAGAGCCCCTATAATTCTCAACTTACAATACATTCAACATTTCGTATGAAGTGACTCGGTGCACAAGTTAGTAAGCGCAAACGAGATCTCGATAAATTGGGATATATTTGAATGCCAAACTTATGAGACGCTTGGTTTAGGGTTAATTGAATTACAAGGTAGTTGAATGCATCAGTTTAATATCCGTGCGCTTGAATATTTAAATGCGTTATCCAAATATGGGTCACTACGTAACGCATCCAAAATGATGAACGTCGACCCTGCGGCAATGAGTAGGATGCTAACGCAACTAGAAGCTCAGGCGGAAATGAAAGTTTGGGAGCGAAATAACCGCCACTCACTGTTAACTGAGGCGGGTAATGAACTATTGAATTATTATCGTTCTATCGTTCGCGGAGAAGCGGCAGTTTTAGCTCGGCTGACTAAGCTTAAAAACCTCCAAGGGGGTAACGTCAGTATTGCTATTGGTGAAGGCTTTATTACCAACTTGGTGGCTAAACCAATGCAAACCTTCATGACTCGTTATCCCGATATCAACCTTTCTATTGAGATTGCGGGAGCTCTTGATGCCGTCAAAATGCTTGAAGATCAACAGATAGATTTTGCAATCACTTATGCTTCTGCTCCACACCCGAAGTTGCATTCGCATGTCGAACGTAGCCACCCACTGGAACTCATCGTACCTAAAGGGCACTTCCTTACCAGTAAAGAAGCTCCTGTAACACTGCGGGATATTAAAGATGTTTCTCTCGCGCTAATCGATAACTCGACAGGAATGGGAAGGCTGGTAAAACACGCTGAGCAGGTATCTCATCTTACTTTACAACCAAAGCTTCAAACTAACTCGGTAACGGCACTCACTAACTTCGTTTCCGCAGGTCTAGGTGTGACTTTTATGCCTAAGCTTACCGTGATTGATGAGATTAAATCAGGTCAAATTGAAGTGGTCGCAACTGAGCTAGAAATGCTTTCGAAAGCAACCGTGAAGGTTCAATCTTTAAAAGGCCGAGCACTTACGCTTCAAGCCGAAACATTGTTAGGTTTTTTGCTCGAAAATGCAACGTTCTTGAGCCATGATGCCTACAATCTTTAGGCATCATAGATTTATGTAACGACTCCTCCCAAGCTTCTAAATACCTCCAATATCACAGTTCCAAACTTCCAAATTCGTTTCTAAGTTGAATTGACTTTTTATCAACGGAGTCTCTATTGTTAAATCAACGCCTGCCGAATAAGTTACAAATTATTAACGAAAATAATATTTGAATTAAAAACAGTGTTTAGCCGATTGAGCTTTTGCTGGGCATTAGGGGAAGAGAATGGAAGTAATTGTAATTGGCAGCGGTGTAATTGGGTTAACCAGTGCTTGGTATCTGGCGAAAGAGGGTCACACTGTTACGGTTATTGACCGACAGGATGCAAGTGGCAAGGAAACGAGTTTTGCTAACGCCGGGCAAATTTCTTACGGTTATTCATCACCATGGGCGGCGCCTGGTATTCCGTTGAAAGCGATGAAGTGGCTCACTCAAGAGCATGCTCCCTTGAAAGTGAAGCCGTCACTTTCGCCTGAGTTAATTTCTTGGGCGACTAAGATGCTCGCCAACTGTAACGAAGCTAAATATGCACAGAATAAATCGCGTATGTTACGAGTCGCAAATTACAGCCGAGATTGTTTGACTGATCTAAGGACCAGCGAAGATTTGGCTTATGAAGGCCGACAAAAGGGCACCCTGCAAGTATTCAGAAGCGAGAAACAACTGGACGCTATTCAGCAAGATATGAAGCTGTTGAAAGAGAGTGGAATCGAACACGCGCTGTTTGGAGTCGAACAGTGCCTTTCAGTGGAACCGGGTTTGGCTGACGTGAAAGACAAGCTCGTTGGCGGCTTATACTTACCTCATGATGAAACGGGTGATTGTCATCAGTTCTGTTTAGCCTTAACCGAAAAAGCTAAGAAGCTTGGCGTTCAGTTCGTGTTTGATACTGAAGTGGTGAGTTTGAATCATCAGAACCAAACCATAGAGAGCATTACGACAACTCAAGGTGAATTCAAAGCGGACGCTTATGTGGTGGCTTCGGGAAGCTATTCTCGTGAACTGCTCAAGCAAGTCGATTTATCTATCCCTGTATATCCCGTGAAGGGTTATTCTCTGACACTGCCGATAGTGAGTGCGGATAAGTCACCGACTTCAACGGTTATGGATGAAACCTATAAGGTGGCGATGACTCGTTTCGATGACCGGATTCGTATTGCAGGGACGGCAGAGCTTGCTGGTTTCAATTACCTGGTTCCAGAAAAACGCAAAGCTACGATTGATATGGTGATTAAAGATCTTTTCCCACAAGCGGGGGATTTTTCTAAGGCAGAGTACTGGACGGGACTACGACCAATGACGCCAGACGGCACGCCTATCATCGGTAAAACTCCGATTAAGAACCTATTCACCAACACTGGTCATGGGACATTAGGTTGGACGATGGCGTGTGGCTCAGGAAAGCTGTTAGCGAGTGTGGTCAGTGGCTCTGATAGTGACATTAAATCAGATGACTTGAGTATTCATCGTTACATCTAGTTCATCAAAATACTTGGTTATCCGAATCAGCCCATGTTTATTATTAAGCATGGGCTGATTTGGTTTAAGTGTTACGGCTTATCGGGTAGTGGTTTCTAACACATGCGTGAATCTTTCCCACGATTTTTGGTCAGCTTCATTTTGGTAATTATTGGAACCGAACACGGTAAACGCATGGGGAGCGCCACTGTAGGTGATCATTTCATGTGGAACCTTGGTCGTTTCAAGTTCAGCGGCAAGGTTGCCAAAATCTTGCATTGAAATCATGGTATCAGCCGTGCCGTGGAATACGACAACCGGAGCTTTAGTCTGCGAGTAGTCTTGGCCTTTTGGTGTTGATAAACCGCCATGGAAGGTGACATAAGCCTTCGAAGGAATCCCAGCACGAGCCGCTTCCAATACAGCAGCTCCGCCAAAGCAGTATCCCATCATCACGTTATTATCTAAGTTGCCCCCAAGTCTTTTCGCTTCCATGGCTCCAGCGTTGAGCAGCGCACGCATTTTCTCTCGGTCCTTGTACAGCTCGCCTGTGTGTTGTTTTTTGTCTTTCACTTCGGTTGGGCGAATACCTTTACCAAATAGGTCGATGGCGAACACGTTGTAACCGAGTTCGTTGAGCATCTCAGAACGCTTCTTTTCGTAATCCGTTAAGCCATCCCAATCGTGTATTAGCAGCACCAGAGGCGCTTGGTCACTGGCTTCACTCCAATAACCTTCGTAGTCCATCCCGTCGACTTGGTAAGTAACGTTTTCTCCAGAAATTGCTGAAAAGGGTAGTAAAACTGAAAACAGGCCGAGTGTAGTGAGTTTTCGCATGCGTTATTCCTTTAGATGACAATGACGTTCCAATCGAAAGTATAGATAACACGATGATTCTCGCCAGATTTCTGTTTCTAATTTGAAGTGTAAGCGTAGAGGTGCAAGATGAAGGGGGAATGATCAAACAGCCATCACGATGAAGTGTGATGGCTGTTTGACGGTGTTCTTAGATTACGGAAATTTGCATATCCAGAGCTAGGTGTGACGGGATGCAATTACCAGGAAGCGTTGGTCGTGCTAAGGCACATATCCGGATATTTTCGCTGATAGCGTGGCAACATCGATTCGTTACCTAAGATGCCACCTTGGTGAATGTAGATAACGGTTTTGGTTGGGTTATCTTGTTGCCATTTTTCTAAGCATTGCCACATCAATGGGTCGTAAAGCAGGTCAAACTCGATGTCGGTTTGCTCTTGCAGATCCAACCAAGTTTGATAGTCCTGTTGATACAATTTTCCAAAGTGGTGTTTGGTTTCGAGCGATAAAATCTGTGGGTGATCGGTTTCACCTAGCTCATTAAATTGTTGCGTTAAATAGTCGCTGCCACCAACACAAGCACAGGTTAACACTGGGATGTTGTGCAGTTTTAAATGCTTATGAAGGTACAGGGCAGTACTGCCTGTGCCCGCGGGCAGTGCAACCACAAAATCGTGTTGGTTCTCGAAGCGAGTCCAGCTCAGTATTTCCATCGCCAGTTGCTTAACACCATACTCAGCAAGCTGAGAGCGTCCACCTTCAGGTAATACAATGCAATGGGAGTCAGGTTGTCTTACTTGATCTATATACTCTTGTGGATGAAGTTCAGAGCCCGTCTCTTTGACGGAAATAACCTTAGCCCCAAGGTCAATCGCACCACGGTAATTACCGATAGGACGTTCTTGTAGCCATTGAGGGAGGTGGTCGACGTAAAACTCAAGCGTCCAGCCTTTAATTTTTGCAAGTGCGGAGAGTGAGAACAGAGAGTTCGCTTGAGCAGAACCATAGCTGATCAAGGTGGTGGTTTTTGGGTGATCGTCTTCCAGTAGCTTCATGAATTTACGGGCTTTGTTGCCGCAAAAATGGGAGTGAAGCTGATCGTCACGCTTTAAGAAAAAGGTGTGGTCGTTAAATTGATGCTGAGTTACAGGGCTATTATTTAGTTTCATCGCACTTAAACAAAATGCTGACTAAAGAGCCAGCATTTTTAAATCAAATAGGACGGACGAGTATCTAGTAGCCAGAGGCGGCTGTAAACCAACTAAATCAAGTTTTCGTTCGATATTGATGCAGATGTATCGAACGAAAAGTGATCTTGGCTGTGCATCCACCACAGCTGCGATTGAACAATTCAAAGTCCCAATCAAAACGCTGACACAAGTCATCGACAATCAATAATCCCAGCCCGTGTCCATTCGGGTGGTATTGCTCCTGCAGGCCTTCGCCTTGGTCTTCAATAACAAGACTGTCTTGGGAAAGGGTGATCGTTACTGTACCGCTATTAGTGGCTGCAATCGCGTTTCTCAGCAAGTTTCCGACCAACATATTCATGAGCGCGCTGGTGGCTTGAATGGTGGGTTCTGATTGAGCTTGTAAGGTTATCTCGACTTCCTTCTCGTCAGCCTGCAACGAATTTTTAGCAATGATAATCTCTAGCTCTTGCTGGCTAAACAAACGTAGCGGTGCATCGTCACTGTTTCTTTCATAACGAACGAGACCAAGCAGGGCATCGACCATTTCTGACATCTGAACAATGGCTTCATCAATGCGTTCAACCTGACGAGATTGGAACTCGGTTGTTTCGCTGCGAAGGAGCAGCTTATTCGCCCCGCGAGCGACAGTCAGAGGAGTTCTTAATTCATGGCTTGAGTAGCGAGCAAAGGCCTGTTCACGTTTGAGTAACGAATTGATTTCTCGACGATGTTGATTGAGCTGATCGGTTAGTTGGCGAAATTCCACCGCTGCATCGTCACTCACACCAAACTCTTCGTTGAGATTAAGCTTATTGGATTCGAGTTGCTCGGATAGTAAGTTAAAAGGCTCAATCAGTCGTTTCGACAATCGATAGAGCAAAGCTCCAAAGCTAAAAATCAAAACGGAAAGTAGTGTTAAAACGAATGTTGTTGCGTACACCAATTCGTTATGACTCAACTCGACTCGGTCAACTTCAGACAAAAGGATGATTGGATAGGTTTCCCCTTCGGCAGAATACTCACCGACATACACCATTCGTGAATCAGGCTCTTCTCCTACTTCACCAACAAAGCTCTCTTTACCTTCAATGTATTTCCGGTATTCGTCAGGTATGAATGAAGGGTCATTGTATGCCATGGTAAGACCATCGATGCGAATTTTACCACTCTCCCCAGACTGAAATTGCTCGACCGCATAGTTTCGGTCAATCAAGATACGTCTTTCGCCCACCCGATCTTCTGATAGATAAAGTGCAGACATAAACACTATGTAGGTAAAGACCGAGACAATGACCGCCATTGCCCCAAAGAAAACCGCTAGGCGGCCAGTTAGAGTTTTAGTGCTAGTAAGAACGTTCAAAATCAATTTGAAGACTCCAAGCGGAATCCAACTTTAGGCACAGTGATTAACATTTGCGTGTCGAAAGGCTTGTCGAGTTGATTACGCAGCTGATAGATGTGACTGCGTAACACATCGTTGTTGGGTTCGTCTTCTTCCCACAACTTGTATGAGATATCTTCGCGAGTGACCACTTCAGGTGCGTTTTGGCAAAGCATCTCAAGTATGGTGTAAGTGGTTGGATTCAATGCAAGTAACTTATCTTGGCGGTACGCTTTACGTGTCTTTTGGTCGATGGTGAGTTCATCGAACTGAAGTTTAGAAGAGGCGACTTTTCCTCGGTAACGACGAACCAGTGCTTTCATTCTTGCTTCTAGAATATCCAAATCAAAAGGCTTGGTGAGGTAATCATCGGCACCATGTTCAAAGCCTTTTAGCATATCTTCTCGGCTATCCAGTGCAGTCAGCATCAAAATGGGTGTCGCGTTGCCTTGGTCTCGCAGTTTATTACAAACCGTGAGGCCGTCCATTCTTGGCAACATCAGATCCAATATGATGATATCAAATGAGTTTTCCAACGCGAGTTGTAGGCCAAGTTCACCGTTGTCTGCGTAATCGAGTTCCATGCCAATACACTCAAAATAATCAAACAAGACACCTGCAATTTCACGGTTATCTTCGACTAATAGAACTCGTTTCATTTTGATTCTCATACAGAAATAGACCGTAACATTATCCTGAGTGAGCGTGAAAAATATGTCAATAACATAACTTTCACTTATAGGAGGGTAGATTGGCTTCAGATTAAAAAATGGAAGAACGTATTATGTCTGAACTTCACATTAGCCGCCCTAAGATATCCACATCGCAGATTAAACCTCCGGTATCTCTTTCAATCATTGTGCCTTTCTACGATGAACAAGAGGTGCTGGAAGAGTTTCACTCTCGCCTGACTAAGGTTCTCGATAGCTTACCGATCACGAGCGAAATTGTTTATGTCGACGATGGCAGTAAAGACAACAGCTTGGACTTGGTGAGTTCATTCACTTCAATCAACAGCTCAATTTCTGTTATTGGTTTAAGCCGTAACTTTGGTAAAGAGTCGGCCATGAGCGCTGGCCTTGAGCATTGTCGCGGACAAGCGGTGATCCTGTTAGATGCAGACCTGCAAGATCCGCCGGAGCTTATCCCACAAATGGTTGCCAAGTGGCGCGAAGGCTATGACGTCGTCAACATGCAGCGCAGCCAGCGTGACGGTGAAACCTGGTTTAAGAAGTTTTCAGCGGCGAGCTTTTACAAAGTCATGAACGTGGCTGCGAAGATCGATGTTCCTGAAAATGTCGGTGATTTTAGACTGTTGAGCCGTGAGGTCGTCGACCATATCAATCAACTTCCTGAACGTAATCGCTACATGAAAGGCATTTTCTCATGGCCGGGGTTCAGACAAGCGACGATCCAATTTAAGCGCGACGCTCGCTTTTGTGGTGAGACCAAGTGGAACTACTTGAAGCTGATTGGCTTGGCGATGGATGGCATTACTTCATTCTCTATTCGACCACTGCGTATTGCAACGGCAGTCGGTGGCCTTGTTGCCCTAACTGCTTTTGTGTATGGGATGGTCATCGTGTTCAAAACCCTGATGTTTGGTGAGCCAATCACGGGTTACCCATCAATGATGGTCGTTCAACTTGCCCTTGGCGGCATTCAACTTTTGAGTATTGGTTTGATGGGGGAATACATAGGTCGTATTTTCATCGAAACCAAGAATCGTCCTTTGTATCTGATCCAATCCGTGGTCGATACACCTGCATTAAAAACACATTTTAAATTAGAGGAGTCAGCATGAGCCTGAACCGAACGCACCTATGGTACTTGTTGGCTTTTGCATTGGTTCTAAGGCTTTTATCTCTGGCAACTTATCCATTAATGGACACCACCGAAGCGCGCTACGGTGAGATGGCTCGTTTAATGGTGGAAACAGGGAACTGGTTAACTCCACAATTCGACTACGGTATTCCTTTCTGGGGTAAGCCGCCGCTGTTTACATGGATGAGTGCTGCCGGTATTGAGCTGTTTGGATTGAGTGAGTTTGCCGTTCGTGCACCTCATTGGTTAGCGGGTGTCGTAACGATCTTGTTGACGGCTTACATGGCGAAACGAACAGGACAAAGTGCTTTGGTCGCAGCTGTTGTATTGGCGACATGCGGGATTTTCTCTATTGCTGCGGGTGCGGTGATGACAGACATCGCGTTAACTTTAGCGATGACCATTGCCATGTTGGGTTTATATCTATGCTGGCTAGGAGGAGAGGGTTGGAAAGAAGAAGGGAATGCGAAGACCAATAGAAATTGGGGTTACGTTGGCTTTATTGGTTTAGCCCTAGGTTTACTTGCAAAAGGGCCAGTAGCGATTGTCATCATGGGTATCGCAGTATTCCCGTGGTTGGTCTTACAACACGGTTTCTTTGGTGCTTTTAAAGCGCTTTGGCGACGTTTCCCATTGTTGTCTGGTCTAGGTGTGATGTTAGTGATTGCTCTGCCTTGGTACATCATGGCAGAAATGGCGACACCGGGCTTTATTGATTACTTTATTGTTGGTGAGCACTTTAAGCGTTTTGTAGTGAGTGGTTGGGAAGGGGATCTTTACGGATCTGCTCACGATGAAACACGAGGCATGATTTGGGTATTCTGGATCCAAGCCGCTGCGCCTTGGTCGATTGTATTGCCGATATTGGCGTTTGCTCGACGTAAGAAAATTGCGGAAATTAACGCTGAGAATAGCGGACTGTTTTCATTCCTTGTGTGTTGGTTGGTTTCACCTCTGATTCTTTTCACCATGGCGGGCAATATTCTTCCTGCTTACGTATTACCGGGCATTCCAGCGCTTGGTTTGTTGGTTGCTATACTTGTGGTGGAAAAAGATAAGAAGTGGTTCTCTAGCGTGGCCTTGGTTCTGCCAGTGTTACTGATGATAGCGATGGTTTACCTAAACCTAGGTAAAGCGAACGAGAAGAGTGACCGTATCATTTTCGAACAGATCACCGATTCATCGCCAAGTTTTTATGTCGGTAAACGACCGTTCTCTGGGCAGTTTTATAGCCACGGGCAAGCAAAAAAACTGCTTGATATCGAACAATTAGATGGCATCGACAAGTTCTATTTGATTGGTAAAAGAGCAGAAGTAGAAACCAAGATTAAAGACAACGCGTTAACGTGTATTTTGGAACCAACGGTAAAAATAAAGCGCGCTCTGTTTAGTTGCCATAGCCAAAACATCAAACCAAATTTGTCGCTGAGCCACATTAGAAGTGCAAGTGATGTTCAGCTTTAACTCAGGGCTGCAAATGTTCAACAACAAGCTTCAGGCACACAGTCAAAGGCTCCAGTCCCATCACAAGATGGTTCGGTTTGCTGTGGTTGGTGTTGGTGGGTTTGTTGTTGATTGTGCGGTGTTTGCCTTGCTGCATTACATGGTTGGTTTTCCTTTAATGACGGCGAGAATTGGATCTTTCATTGCGGCTGCAACGACAACTTGGTTTGGTAATCGTGTGCTGACTTTCGGGTTCAAAGGGCAGGGTAGTTGGTCTGATAAACTGATTCAGTGGCAAAAGTTCATGTTCTCAGCGTCGATATCAGCATTACCGAATCTATTGTGCTTTAAGTTGATGACTGATTTACTGCCAGCGTTTACTGGCGCTGTGTTTATCGCGATGGCTGTTGGTATTTTGGTCGGCATGGTGACGAACTACCTGTTTAGTCAATATTGGGTCTTTACCCGTTAGACTCCCTAGTAACAGACACAAAAAAGCGCAGCTAAATAACTGCGCTTTGTCTTTTATTCTTACGAAGTGTATCGGCTCACAATATTAGCGTTGTGTCGCGCGTTGACGACTCTTTCCGTTACCAGCAGGTTTGCCACTTTGACCATTACCGGCTTTGTTGCGGTTTGGTTTACCGCTTCCGCTTCCGCTGCCATTGCTTTGGTTAGCGTTCCCTTGGATACCGTTGCCGTTACCAGTCGGTTTCTTGCCACCTGGTTTAGGCTTATTACCACCAGATTTGGAATGGTTGCGTGGCTTCTCGCCGCCTAAACCCGGTTGAGCTTTACTGTGCTTAGTTGCAAAACGCTGTGAGCCGTGACGACCAGACTTACGACGTTGTGCCGGTGTTTGTGCATCAAAGTCTTCTTCTGGAATCAAACAGCCCGGCTTGTCACCGATAAGGTGCTTCTTACCCATATCGATTAGCGCTTCACGGATGATTTTCCAGTTTTCTGGATCGTGGTAACGAAGCAATGCTTTATGCAGACGACGTTGACGGTCACCTTTAGGCACAGGCACATCTTCACGTTTCTTATATTTCACGCGCTTCAGAGGGTTAGTCTCTGAGTAGTACATCGACGTTGCATTACACATTGGCGATGGGTAAAAGTTCTGTACTTGGTCACACTCGTAGTTATGCTTTTTCAGCCACAACGCAAGGTTAAGCATGTCTTCATCTTCTGTGCCCGGGTGAGCAGAGATGAAGTAAGGAATTAGATATTGTTTCTTACCGGCTTCAGCGCTGTACTTTTCGAACATCTCTTTGAAACGATCGTAAGTGCCCATGCCCGGTTTCATCATCAGATCCAGAGGGCCTTTTTCAGTATGCTCGGGAGCAATCTTCAAGTAACCACCTACGTGATGAGTCACAAGCTCACGCACGTATTCTGGAGATTCAATCGCAAGGTCATAACGAACGCCTGATGCGACCATTACTTTCTTAATGCCCGGAACTTTTCTCGCTGAGCGGTACAGGTCAATGGTGTGCTGGTGGTCTGTGTTTAGCTTCTCACAGATTTTCGGGAAAACACATGATGGGCGACGACAGTTAATTTCCGCTTTCGGGTCTGAACACCCTAAACGGTACATGTTTGCTGTTGGGCCACCCAAGTCAGAAATAGTACCGGTAAAGCCAGGTACTTTATCTTTAATGTCTTCGATTTCATCCAAAATAGATTCTTTCGAACGGTTCTGAATGATGCGACCCTCGTGCTCTGTGATTGAACAGAAAGAACAACCACCAAAACAACCGCGCATGATGTTAACCGAAGTTTTGATCATGTCGTATGCCGGAATCTTCGCTTTGCCATACATAGGGTGAGGAACACGCTTGTAGGCAAGGCCAAACACGTAATCCATCTCTTCAGTCGTCAATGGAATTGGTGCTTGGTTAACCCAAAGTTCACGGTCTCCGTGACGTTGAATCAAAGCACGACCTGAATACGGGTTTGTTTCCAGGTGTAAAATACGGCTCGCGTGAGCGTAGAGAATACGGTCGTTGTTTAGCTTTTCGAATGCAGGGATACGAACAGCAGTTGTTTTTGCATCGTGACGAGAAGGGCGAATAGCAATGGGTTGTGCCTTTACTTCTTCCACTTTTTCGTCTTTCTTGGTATCACATTGCGTTTCCACTTCGTACGGGTTTACCGGCACGTAAGCTTTGTTCGGCTTTTCGATACGAGAAGAGTCGATGATTTTGAAGCCTTCAGGGGCTGCTGCAATATTGATTGCCGTACCACGAATATTCGTCAGAGTTGACATGTCTTCGCCGTCAGCAATGCGGTGTGCTACTTCAACTAGCGCACGCTCAGCGTTACCAAAAAGAAGAATGTCAGCTTTTGCATCAAACAATACAGATCGACGGACTTTATCCGACCAGTAATCGTAGTGCGCAACACGGCGTAAACTTGCTTCGATACCACCAAGAACGATTGGCGTGCCTTTGTAAGCTTCGCGACAGCGTTGGGAGTAAACCAGAGTTGCACGGTCAGGACGCTTGCCACCTTCGTTGTTTGGTGTGTAAGCATCATCGTGACGTAATTTGCGATCAGAGGTGTAGCGGTTGATCATGGAGTCCATGTTACCCGCTGTGATGCCGAAGAATAGGTTAGGTCTACCCAGTTCCATGAAGGCATCTTTATTGTCCCACTTAGGTTGGGCAATAATGCCCACGCGGAAGCCTTGAGCTTCAAGCAAACGGCCAATGATAGCCATACCAAAGCTTGGGTGATCGACATAAGCGTCGCCCGTTACAATAATAATGTCACAGCTATCCCATCCAAGAGCATCCATCTCCTTTCTACTGGTAGGCAAAAAGGGTGCGGTTCCGTAGCACTCGGCCCAGTATTTTTTGTGTTCGTGAATAGGAGTGATATTGCTGTACATATTTCAACCTCTGATTTTTGAGGCGGGAATTATAGCGGCATGAGACTAGAGTAGCCAGTAGAACATGCCCTTGTTAATTCTAGTGTCTTTAGTCATTTTGGTGAAATAAGACACAAGAGCTACACCTCAGCATAGTTGAAGCGTTAAGTAGAGTGGTTAATTTGCTATTTTGATTAGTGTTCGCAGCAGTTTTTGATATTATTCGCGAAAATAAGTCTGAATAAGTAGATCCACAATGGTTGAATCATTATTAGTACAATTTGCACCCATGCTACTGGGAGCCCAACTGATTTTAACGTTAATCTTAGTGAAGGGTGATATCTGCCCGGGACAACGTGGCCGTATTCACAAGATGTTACCTGCGATTGGCGTGCTTTGGCTTGCTGTTGCTTCATTGAGAATTGAAGCGTTTCTGATCGTATTCGCTATCTTTTACTTCTATTCTCAAGTTCAAACTAAGAAGACACGTGACTCAGGCCCTATCTGGGTGATGTATCTTGCGTGTGGTTTGGCGCTGTCATACGTTGCTATCCAAGCAAGCGAACAGGTAAATCCAGTTGGTATTATTACGACTGTGGTGCTGGTGGCTTTACTGGGTGCTTCTTTCGGACATTTATTGCTGACTATCGCAAGAACGCGCTTACAAGCATTTCACCGCGTTCTGCCTGTTGTGGGCGTATTAAGTGGCATGCTAGTGGTATTGGCGACCGTGATTAACGTTTATTCACTGTCTGAAGCGCAACTAGAACCTGTTATTTCAACCTTATTGTTTAGCTTTGCTTTGCTTATCTCTTCCATCGTGGTGTGGTGTTGGCATTTACTGTTCGTTAAGACACCTGAAAAGCTTCAGCTTACGGTTTCATTGTTGATGTTATTAGCGGCAGCTGTTGGTTTAACGCCAGTTTGGGCACTGTAACTTTGTGCATTGTAACCATTCATCTGATTTAAGAAGTGTGATCTGTTTTTTAGCGTGACCTTGGTAAGCGTTCTAAACTTAACTTTAGTCGGTATGTTCGTAAGGAGTACGGGATGGATTTAAGCAACGTCAAAAGTCTGGATAGCATTATTTTGCTGGGAATTGTGAATGAGAAACTTCGTTTAGAGTGTGACAGTTTTGAAGAGCTGATCAGTATGTATGAAATGGATACAGAAAGTGTTGTGGGTAAGTTGGATATGCTTGGCTATCAATACGATCCACTGACTAACCAGTTTAAGTCTTATTCGAGATAAGTCATAAATTAGCTCATGAATCGACACCATTTAAAAGTCACAGAACGAATCTGTGACTTTTTTTGTTTCTTCCTTATAGTGCTGGCTTGAATCACATCATCATGTATGGATCTTAAACGACTTCAATACCATCAAGGTGACTCTTACTTTGCTGTCTTGCTGTGCTAAAGAAAGCTTGTAGATAGCGTTTGTCTTTTTCTGAGTTTCTTACCGCAGCAAACAGTCGTCGCGATAAGCCGTCGCCCAATGGTTTACTAGCGATTAAACCTTGTCTTGAAAATTCACTGATCGCCCAGTTTGGTAAGGCTGCGACCCCTAGACCAGCAGATACCATTTGCACCAACATTAATGTGTTATCTGCCTGTTTCCATTTCTTCGGCTCTACACCTGCCGGTTGCAAAAAGTGTTTCACTACATCGAGACGTTGCTTTTGAACGGGATAGGAAAGCATTGTCACATTACTAAGATCTTGTGGGTCGATGCTTGGCTTCTCTGCTAAAGGTGAATTAATAGCCGTGATCAAACGCATCTCGAAATCGAAAAGTGGCTCATAGTGAACCTCTGAACGCGGTTGAATGTCTGAGGTGATCACCAAGTCTAATTCACCGGCCATTAATGCGGGTAGAGGTTCAAAACCAAAGCCTGATGAAAAATCGAGCGTTACGCTTGGCCAAGCAACTTGGTATTCCTTCAAAGCGGGCATTAACCATTGGAAGCATGAGTGACACTCGATCGCCATGTGCAAACGACCATTCACATCCTCTTTTAGGCTTGCGAGTTCGTTCTCTGCTTTAGCAATTCTTGGTTGTATCTCATCGGCGAGCTTAAGCAAGATCTCACCCTCAGAGGTGAATTTTACGGGCCTAGTTTTACGCAGGAAAAGCTGACCGCCAATACGAGCCTCAAGGTCTTTCAATTGATGAGAAAGCGCCGACTGAGTCAGATGAAGAGAAGTTGCAGTGGCTGTAAGCGAGCCGCTGTCTCTCAAGGTGGTCAATGTTCGAAGGTGTTTAAGCTCTATCATGAGTATTCCTCATATTCCCTAAGCCAATTCAATATTTCTTAATAATCACCCTACGATGTTTTTGAATTTTTGTAAACGTCTAGATGTCCAGATGGATTTGTATTTTTCACTTTTAGGTTAATCAAGATGAAAATTATTAATAAACAAGATGAATATTTGGACGTTGTTCATCGTGCAGATTAGGGCGATAGTTTAGCCATCCAGACGCCTTGGTGAGGGGTTGAATTACGAACTAAGCAGTCTGACAGGATATTAAAAATTATTGAATAAGGAACAGGTTCATGACTACGACAACGCATATTCTTGGCTACCCACGCATCGGTGAAAAACGCGAACTGAAATTCACACTAGAGAAGTACTGGCGTGGCGAGATTGACCAATCAGAACTTAAGCAGCTCGGCAGCGAACTGAGAAATCGTAACTGGAATGTACAAGCCGACGCGAATCTAAGCTTTGCAACTGCGGGTGACTTTGCATGGTACGACCATGTTTTAACAACGACTTTGCTGTTAGGTCATGTGCCAAAACGTCACGCTGGTGGATTAGAAGATGAAAAAGCCTTCCCAGACTTAGATACCTTGTTCCGCGTTGGTCGCGGGCAATCTCAAACACAAATACAATCTCAAAAGCAGCCAACTTGTTGCGGCGGGAAACATGGTTCAGAAAGCGCCAAAGGTGGTGCTGCGGCATCTGACATGACCAAGTGGTTCAATACTAACTACCACTACATTGTGCCCGAGTTCAGTAAGGACGATTCGTTTGAAGTGAGCTGGCCACAACTGTTTGATGAAGTGAATGAAGCAATTCAAGCTGGGCACAAGGTTAAGCCTGTCCTTCTCGGGCCATTGTCGTATTTATACCTCGGCAAAGAAGTAGAAGAAGATTTTGACCGTTTAACCTTACTTCCGCGTCTGCTTACTGCTTATCAAACTATTCTGGCAAAACTCGCTAAGTTGGGCGTTGAGTGGGTTCAAATCGATGAACCAATCCTTTCTTTGGAACTTGAAAAGCCATGGGTAGAGTCATTCAAGTTGGCGTATCAAGTGATTCAAGGCGATGTGAAGTTATTACTTACCACCTACTTTGATTCGGTGACTGATACGTTAGATAAAATCGTAGAGCTGCCAGTTAACGGTTTACACATCGACTTGGCTGCCGCACCGCAGCAACTCGATGAAGTGGTGGATAAGCTACCTGAAGATTGGGTGTTTTCAGCGGGTGCAATCAACGGACGCAATGTTTGGCGAGCAGACTTAGCTACTCAGCTAGAGAAACTGCAACCTGTGAAAGAGAAATTAGGTGATAAGCTTTGGGTCGCAAGTTCATGTTCATTGCTGCACAGCCCGGTTGACCTTGAGTTAGAGGATACACTCAGCGAAGAAGTGAAGAGTTGGTTTGCTTTCGCTAAACAGAAAGTCACAGAGGTTAGCTTATTGGGTGCGGCGCTAGACGGCGATCAAAATGCCATTTTAGCGTGTGAGACTTACAGTCAACCGATTGTTGCCCGCAAGAGTGCGACCCATGTGAACAAGCCGCAGGTACAGGCTCGTATTAACACCATTACCAAAACCCTAACGGAGCGAAGTGCTCCTTATGCCGAGCGCGCCGCACATCAATCTGAAGTTCTTGGTTTACCGTTGTTACCAACCACCACTATAGGTTCGTTCCCACAAACCGGTGAGATCCGTGTTCAGCGCAGTGCTTACCGCACTGGCAAACTGAGTGAAGCGGAATACAACACCGCGTTGAAAGGTCATATTGCGGATGCGGTGAAACGACAAGAAGCACTTGATTTGGATGTACTGGTTCATGGTGAAGCTGAACGTAACGACATGGTGGAGTACTTTGCTGAAAATCTAGCAGGCTTTCAAACCACTAAGTTTGGCTGGGTGCAGAGCTATGGCTCGCGCTGCGTGAAGCCTGCGATTTTGGTGGCGGATATCGAGCGTGAAAAACCGATGACGGTCGAGTGGTCGACTTATGCTCAATCTTTAACATCTAAGCAGATGAAAGGCATGTTGACTGGGCCTGTGACAATCCTGTGCTGGACATTCCCACGTGAAGACATCTCACGTAAAGAAATCACGAATCAATTAGCATTTGCGCTGCGTGATGAAGTGTCTGATCTACAAGATGCAGGAATCAACATTATTCAGATTGATGAACCTGCGATTCGTGAAGGTTTGCCTCTGAAAAAACGCGACCATGCCGAATACTTAGAGTGGGCAGTGGACGCCTTTAAGATTTCAGCGGCGAGTGCTAAACCAGAAACTCAGATTCATACGCACATGTGTTACAGCGAATTCAATGAGATCATTGATTCAGTGGCCGCGTTGGACGCCGATGTGATTACCATTGAAACCTCTCGCTCGAACATGGAACTGCTCAAAGCGTTTGAAGAGTTCAACTACCCGAATGCGATTGGCCCTGGTGTTTACGATATTCACTCACCAAACATCCCATCACAAGAGTGGATTATTGGTCTACTGAAGAAAGCGGCGGAGAAAATCCCTGCAGAACGCTTATGGGCAAACCCAGATTGTGGTCTGAAGACGCGTAATTGGGCCGAGACAGAAGCGGCGCTGACTAATTTAGTTTCGGCGACTAAGGCTCTGCGCAAAGAGTGGGAAGCTGTTGAAGCTTAAGCATAGATAAAATTAAGATGACTCCCCAAAAACAAAGGCCTCGCAAATGCGAGGCCTTCTGGTTTTATGCTTGTTCGAATTTAGTTGCTGCTCTGACACGTCTCTTTACTGATCAGCTTTTCAACCATCAGTTGTCCGCGAGTGTTGCGAATCTTGATGTTGTAAGCTAAACCCATGTCGAGGTTTGCTCTGACTTCAGAGTTGGTGCAGTAGCTGTTCACACTCATGTCTACAACTTGGTTCAAAGGCTTCGCACCTTTAGCATCTTGGTTGTAGATCATCATGATCTCGATAACGGTGTTTTTTGCCAGTACACGCATAACTGACAGTGGACCATACTCAATCGGCAGGCCAGCAGATAACACGCCAGCACGGTGCTGCGCCATCATCTCGAGTTGTCTTTGTTGATCTTGCTCACTTGAAGCACAGCCTGCAAGCAAAGCCATTGCTAGTGAGCCAATAATCCATTTTTTCACGTTAAAATACTTTCTTGAATGGTTTTACGATGACATTTTGGTAGACACCCGCATCAATGTACGGGTCTGCGTCAGCCCATGCCTGTGCGTCTTCTAAAGAGTTAAACTCAGCAATCACAGTAGAACCAGTGAAACCCGCTTCACCAGGGTTATCTGAATCAATCGCTGGCATTGGACCTGCTGTCAAAAGTCGGCCTTCATCGTGAAGTGTTTGTAGGCGTTCTAGATGTTGTGGGCGAACACTTAGGCGTTTTTCTAATGAGTTTTCGACGTCTTGAGAAAAAATCACGTACCACATATTGGATATCCTTATTTTACTTCACTGAATTGGGGCATTTAAATTCGCTATCTCGCTAATTTACGCGAACTAATGGGTATTGGAAGGGGGAATGATAAGAAATTGTGAAATGGTGCGAGAGAGCAGTATGGCCTTTAGCTAAACCATTTACTGAAACTAAAGACCATTCACATTAATGACTTAGCGAAAAGTACTACTTGTTGATAGGGCGAGGCTTGCCACTTTCATCAACTGCCACGTAGTTGAAGGTCGCGCCACAGACTTTGTAACGGTCACCGATGCCGTGATCAAGGACAGGCTTAACCCATACTTCTAGGTCGATATTCATCGAGCTACGGCCAATCTTAGTGCAGTCACCATAAACACACACGACATCGCCAACCGATACAGGCTGTTTGAATTCAATGCTTGATACTGAAACGGTCACTATCTTGCCGTTTGAGATCTCTTTCGCCAAGATGCCGCCCGCTAGGTCGAGCTGAGACATTATCCAACCACCGAAGATCTGACCCGCTGCATTAGTGTCAGAAGGCATCGCTAATGTGCGAAGAAGTAAAGAACCAATAGGGTTCAAAGTTGATTGAATCGTCATTGTAGTACTCTTGGTGGTATTGATTATTTTAAATAAAAACTGATGTGTTGATTGGTTGATTACATTGGCAAATGAGTGCAATGAACAACAAGAAACCAGATGACCGCTAATTTAGTGAGATTGTCATTAAATAATAGGCTTTATTTTGACCAGTTTCCGCAACACAAAAAAGCCAGTGGCCAATGATCACGCGTATCATTGGCCACTGTTAAATAGCATATTGATAAGAATTGTATCAAAAAGGGAATGAGGACTCATCCCTTAGAGTTACTTCTCGTCGGTATTTTTATCCGTTAACTCTTTCTGCTGGTCTTTTGGCAAATGCTTATAAATATATACACCTGTCAGTAATGTGAACAACAAGGTCGCGATGAGCAGACCAAACACTTTGAAGTTAACCCAAATATCCAACGGCAGGTTGAAGGCAACGTAAACATTGAGGATCGCACACAAAGTGAAGAACAGAGCCCAAGCCCAGTTGATCTTGCCCCATACAGGCTCAGGCAGTGTGATCTCTTTACCTAACATACCTTTAATAGCCGATTTACCCATAAGGTGGCTGACGGTCAGGCCGATAGCGAACAGCGCATAAACGATGGTCACTTTCCATTTAATGAAGTTGTCGTCGTGCAAGAAGATAGTCATGCCACCAAATACGGCAACCATTAGAAACGTGATGATTTGCATTTTCTCTACTTTCTTGTAGATCAAGTACGTCAAAACAATTTGAACAGCAGATGCAACGATCAAAGCACCAGTCGCTGTATAGATGTCGTACATCTTATAAAGCGCAAAGAAAATGATGAGGGGTATGAAATCAAGAATTTGTTTCATGTGGCACTGAATATCCAGTTAGTTGAGTTGCAAACAGTCTAACTAAAATTACTCCGATGCTAAATAGCCCAAGGCAATTGGCTCAAAACTAATTATTTTGGTCGGCCAATCAATTCATCGGCGATGTTTGATAGCGATGAATGAACTTCTTGGTGTCTTCTAAATAGCCTTCACTTTTCAGACTATCTAAGGTGTTCTCTAGATTTTGCTCATTTATCAACGAGCCAATCCACCAAAGTCGATAGTGACGCATTCTGACGATTCTTAGGTTGAATTAAAAAGTAACCATTTCCGGAAAAGACACTGTCTTCACTCACTTTCACCAATCGACCCAAATCGATATCTTGCTGAGCGAGTGTGATATCGCCTATTGCAATCCCAAACCCTTGAATGGCCGCATTCATGGCTTGATCGAGCGTGGCAAATTGTTGGTTGTTCTTGCTTGCAAGGTCGAGGCTCCCTATATGCTCCAACCAAAGTCGCCAATCACTTTGCTCATTGTTGGCGTGTAACCAAGTGTACTGAGCAAGTTTGTGTGGCTTGATAACAGTCGAAGTGCTGTTTATCCGATGGCTCGGCACAATACTCTGTGCTTGGCAGATGGGGGCGAGTTGCTCGTTGAACAGCAGTTGGCTAACAATCGATTGTTGGTTGGGTTTCTTGCCATAGGTAATCACGGCATCGAAGGGGTCAAAGCTTGGCTCAAAAACGTGCTTGATGGTCGATGTAAGCTCAACATCAATCTCTGGGTAAGCCTGTTGAAACGACATTAACTTAGGTAGCAACCAAGAAGTAATACAACTTGGCGCGTTGAGTTTGATCTTAGAGGGTGAAGTGGCAATTTGATTAAGTGCCGATTGCAGTTGCTGAATGGTCCCTTGAATGAGAGGAACCAGTTCTTCCCCTTTAGGCGTTAATGACAAACCACGAGCATGGCGATAGAAGAGATCACAGCCAAGACTTTCTTCGAACGATAACACCTGACGACTCACTGCTCCTTGTGTGACATTGAGTTCATGTGCCGCTCGAGTAAAATTGAGGTGCCTTGCGGTGGATAAGAATGCGAGCAAGGTTTTGGTTGAGGGAAGGGTACGATTCATCTCTTTACCTATGATTTTTTATCATGGCTATTATGTGATTATTTCGATTCATTTATCAATAGTGTTCTGTTTGAATGTAAATACTTAATCATCAATTGTGATTCAATATGTGTATAGTTCGCATTTTTTGAATATGAAGGCAGTGGTGAAGACCTCGTTATTACATGGAAGGGACAGTTTTTGACATCTTTTATTGATAGTTTAGTACCTCAGGCCGTAAAAAAATTAATACCTTATCAATCGGCAAGAAGAATTGGTGGTGATGGACGTATCTGGTTAAATGCCAATGAACTAGAGAACACTTTGTTCGAAGCTGAACCAAGCTATAATCGCTACCCAGATTTCTTACCTCAAGATATTGCCAAGGCGTATCAACAATATTGCGCAACAGAAGCTCCTACAATCGCGGTTCGTGGCGCTGATGAAGCAATTGATCTTCTGATCAGGGCATTTTGTAAGCCAGAACAAGACAAGATTCTTATCTGTTCACCAACGTATGCCATGTATGAGTTTTGCGCTGATGCACTGGCGATTGAAACGCTCGACTCTCCTTTACAGGAAGATTTTAGCTTAAACGTTGCTAACATCGTGAATAAAGCCGAGTTGGCCAATATCGTTTTTCTTTGTTCACCCAATAATCCAACCGGCAATGTGATTCCTAAATCAGATTTGACTCAAGTACTCGAGGGGACCATCGGAAAATCTCTAGTGGTGGTGGACGAAGCGTACATTGAGTTTGAACCACAAACCTCAGCTGTGAATCTTATTGAGCGTTACCCGCATTTAGTGGTGGTCCGTACTTTGTCTAAGGCATTTGGTCTTGCCTCGGTTCGCTGTGGTTTTATTTTAGCTAGCGCAGATGTCATGCAGTATGTCGCTAAACTGATACCGCCATACCCAATGCCAGATTGTTCTTCTCAAATCGTGTTAGACGCTTTATCTGATGAACGAGTGTCAGTGATGAAAGACGCGACTTTAAAGCTTGTTAAGCTACGTAACTGGTTTGCTGGTGAGTTAACGCAGTTTGATTTCATAGAGCAGGTTTACCCATCTTCTACTAACTTCGTGTTACTACGCCACAAGCCTGAGCACGAAGTGTTTAGTGTATTAGCAAAAGATGGCATTGTGACAAGGGATCAAAACCACGAGCCCGCGTTACGTCATTGTGTTCGAATTAGTATCGGCAGCCAAGAGAGTATGTCGGAAGTGATTGAGTCACTTTCGCGCTACCAAGCCGAGCTACAACTAAAACTCAAACCACAAGATCAACAACTTCAATATCAACTTGGTAAAGATCATATCTAGGATGGCAATGATGAAAAAGATAATACTAGGACTCGCGTGTACGGCCGCTTTACTTGGTACAACGGTACAGGCGAAAGAAATCCGTTTGGCATCAGACTTTACGTATCCGCCATTCAACTACAAAAATAGTGAAGGTGTGCCTGTCGGGTTTGATATCGAGATAGCAGATGCTTTGTGTGAGCAAGCTAAGTTAGATTGCACTTGGGTATCACAAAGTTGGGACTCGCTAATTCCAAGCTTATTGGCAAGAAAGTCAGATGTGATCATGGCTTCAATGCGTATCACAGAAGAGCGTAAGCGCAAGATTTTGTTTACTGATAAGTACTACCAAACACCAGCCGTGTTTGTTGCTGCCAAAAGCGCGGAGTTTGGTATTGATGAGAAGGGCTTAGAGGGCAAAACCATCGGCGTACAACAGGGTACGATTCACGACCGTTACGTAACCGATAAGTTTGGTGACATCGTAAACATCAAGCGGTACACCGGTCAGGACGAAGTGTACCTTGATCTGAAAAATGGCCGTTTAGATCTAACGTTTGGTAACTCTGACCAACTATCACTTGCTTTCTTAGACAAGAAAGAAGGGGAGGGTTTCGAGTTCAAAGGCAAAGCAGTGACCGACAAAGCCTATATTGGTGAAGGCACGGCTCTAGCGCTAAGAAAGCAGGATTCAAAACTGGCGAAACAATTCAACACCGCAATCGAAGAGATCAGAGCGAACGGCACTTACGACAAGATCGCCGCTAAGTACTTCACGTTTGATATCTATGGTAGTGATTTGTAATTGAGCTAGCGCTTAAAATTAAATCACCAAAAACAAAAATCCGAGAGCTGTGAGGCTCTCGGATTTTTTCGCTTATGTCCGTGGTATCAATTCAACACCACCAATTTAGCGTTTATTTATTACGCTTGCTGTTTTTGTAGCTCAGTTTCTTTCGCTTCGTCTTCGATTAGAGAATCAACGATGACTGCACATGCTGCATCACCAGTGATGTTCAGAGCAGTACGGATCATGTCGAAGATACGGTCTAGAGCGAACAACAGAGGTAGACCTTCGATAGGGATACCAGCTGCTAGAAGAACCGCAACCACTAGGAAAGAAGGGCCAGGAACACCAGCTTGACCAACTGCGCCTAGTGTAGACGTTACGATGATAGCAACGTAAGCACCCATAGAGAGGTCGATGTTGAACAGCTGTGCAAAGAAGATAGCCACTAGGCCGTAGTAAATTGCGTTACCAGACATGTTGATCGTCGCGCCAAGAGGCAGAACGAATGAAGCGGTAGAGTTACGAACACCAAGCTCTTTCTCTACGGTTTCCATTGTTACTGGTAGTGTTGCCATAGAAGAGGCTGTTGATAGTGCAACCGCTTGGGGTTTCTTCATTGCCACTAGGAACTTCTTCGCAGAAGTCTTAGTGAAGATTTGAATCATCAGTGGGTAAGCCACAAAGCCGAAGATCAGGATCGCAGCGATGTAAACAATAAACAGCTTGAACACAACCATAAGTGCGCCAAAACCGAATGTACCTACTGCTTCTGCCATTAGGCCGAACACGCCAAGTGGAGCGATGATCATAACCTTGTTGATCATCCAAACCATTGCATCAACAATCGCATTTACACCGTTGATGATAGGATCACGCTTCTCTTTTGCTTGTTTAGAGATCGCAATACCAAAGAATAAACAGAAAACAAGGATTTGCAGAATGTTTGCTTCGTTCAGTGATTGGAAAACGTTGGTCGGGATCATGCCTGTAATGGTTGCCCAAAACGTTGGGAGCTCGCCTTTCGCAGCGTATTCAGAAGAGAACATGCCTTCTACGCCAGAAACATCGATACCACGACCCGGTTCGAATACTTCACCCATTACCAGCGCTAGGGCTACAGCAAGTGCAGACGTTAGTGCGAAGTAACCCAGTGTTGTTACACCGACTTTACCAGCCGATGAGCTATTACCTAGACCAGCAGCTCCTGAAATTAGGGCAACCGCGACGAGAGGAATAACCAGCATCTTGATCAAGTTGATGAAGATAGCACCCAGTGGAGCGAACATAGTTGCGCTGTCACCCATCATCGCACCGACTACGGTACCGACGATCATTGCAATAACGACTTGAATGCCGATATTGCTTAGTAAATTCTTTTCTTTTAACACTTCCATAACCTCTGTGCTACTAAATATAAAAATCCCAGAACTACTCACCAATGAACGATGTGCCATTGGATAAATATTTCGATAAGAGTTTTACACGTATCTTTTACATTTATCAATATGAGCTGAGGTGAAAGCCCTCTAAAAACACGTGGTCTAATGTTATTTGTCGCTTTTTTGTGCTCAGGCAAACGTTTGCTTTTGGGTTTTATTGCTCGAATATTTGTTGGATTTATGAAGATTATATTTAAAGGTGCATTTGTGAATGGTTTCCCCCTTCGGTGGTAGAAGTGCTTTGTTAACATTTAGGTTTCATTTGTGCGCTTTTTTTTGCTTATTGGATATGGGGGAGGTATTGATAAGTGTGTTGTGGGAAATTCAGCCTGAGCTATGCTTAAGATAACGAATTATTACCAAGATGTTACCTCTACGCTTTAAATAAACGTCTATTTAGCATCTCAATTGTAAGGAGAGGGGCTATGACTTTTATATTAAAGTACTTGTTTGCGTTTCTTCTGTTGTTTAGCTCTGCGAATGTTCAGGCCGATGATGTCTGGGTGATAGAGGTGAATGGAGGTATAGGTCCGGCGACCAGTGATTACCTCACGAGAGAAATAGAACAAGCCCACGATGAGCAAGCTAAGCTCATCATATTGAAAATGAACACGCCCGGCGGGTTAGATACGTCGATGCGCGACATTATTCGATCCATCACCACATCACCAGTTCCCATTGCGACTTGGGTTGGTCCTGCAGGATCACGCGCGGCAAGTGCAGGGACTTATATTTTACTCGCCAGTCACATCGCTTCTATGGCCCCAGGAACCAATTTGGGGGCAGCCACTCCAGTGTCTCTTGGTGGAGGTAAAGGCCCTTCTAATCCGTTATCCCCACAAGAAGACGCGAATAAAGACGACAACGGCACAGCCAATGAGCAAGGTTCACCTAAAGAAGAGAGCTCCGAGCAAGTAAAAGCCACCACTGCGATGGAGAAAAAGGTGATCAACGATGCTTCCGCTTACATTGTTAGCCTAGCTAAATTGCACAATCGTAATGAAGAGTGGGCAGAAAAGGCGGTGAGAGAAGCAGCGAGTTTGGATTCAGAGAATGCACTCGAATTTAACGTGATTGATTTCATTGCCAGCGATATTCAGCAACTGGTCGAGATGAGCGATGGGCGCACCATCACAATCAACGGTGTCAGCCAGGAAATTCTGCTCAACGAGGTGGCTTTTGTTGAGCGAGAACAAGACTGGCGCTTTAGTTTGCTCTCGGTTATCACCAACCCGAACGTGGCTTATATTCTCATGCTTATCGGCATCTACGGTTTGTTGCTTGAGTTCTATAACCCTGGTGGTGGTTTACCGGGTGTGCTTGGTGGTATTTGTTTGTTGCTCGCCATGTATTCCTTACAAATGCTGCCTGTAAGTTATGCTGGCCTTGCTTTGATCTTGTTGGGTATTGCGCTAATGATCGCAGAAGCGTTTAGCCCGAGTTTTGGTATTTTCGGTTTGGGTGGCGTCGCTGCCTTTACATTGGGCTCAATCATGCTGATGGACACAGAGGTACCGGGCTACCAAATCGCCTTGCCGCTAATTATTGGAATCAGTTTGTTCTCTGTGGCTTTTATTGTTGTAACAATATCAATGCTAGTCCGAGTGAGAAACAGACCAGTGACCACGGGGATGGAAGCCGTGGTTGGCGAGACAGGTAAGGTGGTCAGCGGTTTTCCGGGTACGGGTCGAGTGCTGGTTGAAGGTGAGATCTGGCAAGCTAAATGCGCCGATGAACTGAAAGCGGGGCAGAGTATCAGAGTCACCAAGCTAACAGGGCTTTCTTTGGATGTTGAGGCGCTGCCCGATGAGAGATCATCGAAACCTAGTTAGGCGCGCCATGCAGGGCAAACTTGATCGAATTATTTATTGCTTAACCATCGTTACCATTAGGGGGCGGTTATGTTTATACACATTATAGGTATTGTCATCGTGCTCGTTATCTTGTTGATAGCCAGCATGTTCAGAGTGTTACGTGAGTATGAGCGCGCAGTGGTTTTCTTCCTGGGGCGCTTTTACGGTGTGAAAGGACCGGGGTTGATTATCATCATCCCCTTTATTCAACAGATCGTGCGAGTGGATTTACGAACAATCGTATTGGACGTACCGACACAAGACTTGATCACTCGTGACAATGTGTCGGTTAAGGTCAATGCGGTGGTCTACTTCAGAGTGCTGGATCCAAAGATGGCGATCAATAATGTGGAGAACTACCTCGAAGCGACCAGCCAGTTGTCACAAACGACGTTACGTTCCGTATTGGGGCAACATGAGTTGGATGAACTGTTGTCTGAGCGAGAAGAACTCAACAGAGACTTACAATTGATACTGGATCAACACACGGATAATTGGGGAATTAAGATAGCCAATGTTGAGATTAAACATGTTGATCTTGATGAAAGTATGGTGCGAGCTCTAGCGAAACAAGCGGAAGCTGAGCGAACCCGTCGAGCTAAGGTAATACATGCGACGGGTGAGCTCGAAGCTTCTGCTAAGCTAAGAGAGGCAGCAGAAGTCTTGAATAAGGCGCCTAACGCCATTCAGTTACGATATATGCAAACATTAACCGAGGTTGCGAATGAACGCACGACAACGATCGTATTCCCGATGCCGGTCGATCTAGTGGATAAAATCACCGATCCAATCAAAGCAACACTCAATGAGGCCGCGATTAACAAAGCGATGAAAGTGGACGATTAGCTAGCGTGAATCACAAACAATAAAAAAGGCGTCACATATGTGGCGCCTTTCAGGATCTAAAGTGTTTAGCTAATGCTCTAAAGATTACTTCTGTGTTGCGGCTTTCATTGGCGTTACAAACTCAGCCAATGCTTTAAGCATTGCTTCTGGTTGTTCAACGTTGTTCTCAATGATTTTTACAACTGCTGAGCCTGAGATAGCACCGGCAGCGCCAGCTTGAATCGCTTCTTTTACTTGCTCAGGAGCCGAGATGCCGAAACCAAGCAGTGCTGGTGGCGCGTCGAATTTGTTCAAACGGTCAAGTAGGGCAGTGACAGGCATGTTTGCTTTTGTTTCTGCACCCGTTACGCCAGCACGAGAGAGTAGGTAAGTGTAACCACCACCAAGTTCAGATACTGACTGAAGTGTTTCATCGCTTGCTGTTGGCGGCGCAATAAAGATTGGGTGAATACCAAACTTCTTCGCTGCAGCCACAAACTCACCGCTTTCGTTGGTTGGTACATCAGCAATCAATACTGAATCGATACCTGCTTTTGCACAACGCTCGTAGAAGTTTTCGATACCACGTGCATAAACCAAGTTTGCGTACATCAGTAGGCCGATTGGTAGCTCTGGGTATTTAGCGCGAATTTGACCAATAAGATCAAAACACACATCTGGCGTTACTTTAGAATCTAAAGCACGAATGTTCGCACCTTGGATTGTTGGGCCATCTGCAAGCGGATCTGAGAATGGGATACCAAGCTCAAGTGCGTCAGCACCAGCTTCAACTAGCGTTTCCATGATCTTAAGAGACTGCTCAGGGTTAGGATCGCCAACCGTTACGAATGGTACAAATGCGCCTTGATTCTTTTCAGCTAAGCGAGTGAAGAGTGATTGATAGCGATCCATTATAATGCTCCTTTCTCTTTAAGAATGTCGTGTACGGAGAAAATGTCTTTATCACCACGTCCAGATAGGTTAACCACTAATAGCTGCTCTTTCTCTGGGTCGTCGTGAGCCATTTTAACAGCATGAGCTAAAGCATGAGAGGACTCTAGCGCTGCGATGATGCCTTCGTTACGTGCGATAGCTTGGAAAGCTTCTAGTGCTTCGTCATCGGTTACGTTTTCGTATTCAGCACGGCCAATGGCATTTAGGTGAGCATGTTGAGGGCCAACTGATGGGAAGTCTAGACCCGCAGATACAGAGTAAGACTCTTCTACTTGGCCATTTTCATCTTGCATCAGTGGCGCTTTCATACCGAAGAAGATACCCGTTTTACCGTGCTTAAGTGGCGCGCCGTGTTGGTCGGTATCAATACCTTTACCAGCTGGCTCAACACCGATTAGGCGAACCGTTTCTTCTTCAATGAAATCAGCGAACATGCCGATAGCGTTTGAACCGCCGCCAACACAAGCGATAACAGCATCAGGCAGGCGACCTTCACGCGCTAGAATTTGGTTCTTCGTTTCTTCACCAATCATGCGTTGGAAGTCACGAACGATGGTTGGGAATGGGTGAGGACCCGCAGCCGTACCTAGAAGGTAGTGCGCATCTTCATAAGTTGCAGACCAGTCACGTAGCGCTTCGTTACACGCATCTTTTAACGTAGAAGAACCAGAATGAACAGGGATAACCTCTGCGCCCATTAGCTTCATACGGAACACGTTCGGGCTTTGACGTTCAACGTCTTTAGCACCCATGTAAACGCGACACTTAAGACCCAATAGAGCACATGCTAGCGCCGTCGCAACACCGTGTTGGCCTGCGCCAGTTTCAGCGATGATTTCTTGTTTACCCATACGTTTAGCAAGTAGCGCTTGACCAAGTACTTGGTTTGTCTTGTGTGCGCCGCCGTGAAGTAGATCTTCGCGCTTTAGGTACAGTTTGGTTTTTGTACCTTTGGTTAGGTTGCGAGTGAGCGTTAGTGCCGTTGGGCGACCTGCGTACTCTTGCAGAAGCGTCATGAATTCGCTGCGGAACTCAGGATCGGCTTGTGCATCGATAAATGCTTGTTCTAGTTGGTCTAGTGCTGGCACTAGGATCTGCGGTACGTATTGACCACCGTATTCACCAAAGTAGGCATCGAGTTTAGCCATTGTGTTATTCCTTCAGTTCTATTGATGTGTCTTCACACCAAGTCATTTAATCTTGTTTGAGCTTCGCAAAAGCAAAGCTCACAAATATGTTTCTAGAGGTTAGGCTCGTAATTTAGAAAAGCTTAGTAATTACGAATCGCTGCAAAAGCACGTTGCAGCTTGTCTGCGTCTTTCTTACCTGGAGCGGATTCAACACCAGAGTTTAGGTCTAACCCTAAGCAGCCCAATTTAGCGGCTTGGTTAGCATTTTCTGGGTTTAAACCACCTGCCAACATGATTGCGCTTTGGTTGTTGATCAGGCTCCAATCGAACGCTTGACCTGTACCACCCGTTTGAGAACCCACTTTAGTATCTAGCAGGTGGCGAGTCACGTTGCTTTCCAGTAATTCTGGTAACGCGCTTTTAGCACCGGAAGCATCGCCAGAAGCAACACCGTAAGCTTTCCAAATCTCAACGCTTTCAGGTAGAGATTGTTTTAACTCATCGACAAATGCTTGAGACTCATCACCGTGCAGTTGCACCGCGAATAAACCTAGCTCAGCAACCGTTTTTGCAACGTCAGTTACGCTATGATTTTGGAACACACCCACGTAGTTCAAAGGTGCGCCGCTCATGGTCAAACGAGCCGCTTCGATATCCACATGACGTTTAGACGCTTCAACGAAAATCAGACCACCGAATACCGCACCGGCTTGATACGCTTTTGCTGCATCGTCAGAGTGAGTTAAACCACACACCTTGTTTTCTCCCAGCGTTACCTTACGAACGGCCAGTTCAAGGTTTTTCTCTGCCATTAGAGAACTGCCGATTAGGAAGCCATCTGCAAATGTTGAAAGGTCACGTACTTGTTGGTGGTTGTAGATGCCCGACTCTGAAATCACGATGGCGTTTGGAGCCAGTTCGCGAATCAGTGGAGCCAACTCTTTGGTACGGTTCAAATCAGTTGAAAGGTCACGTAGGTTACGGTTATTAATACCGATCACTTTTGCTTTTAAAGCGACTGCGCGGTGAAGCTCTTCTTCGTTGCTGACTTCAGTAAGCACACCCATGTTGAATGAGTGAGCAACCTCAGCAAGTGCTTGGTACTCTTCATCATCCAATACCGATAGCATCAACAAGATAGCATCAGCTGAATAGTGACGAGCTAGGTAAACTTGGTAGGTATCAACCATGAAGTCTTTACACAGAATCGGTTGCTTAGCAATGCTGCGAACCTTAGGTAAAAACTCAAAATCACCTTGGAAGTATTTCTCGTCGGTCAGAACTGATATTGCGTTTGCGTGGTTGTTGTAAACCGATGCAATGTAATCCAAATTAAACTCGTCACGGATTAAACCTTTTGAAGGAGATGCCTTTTTACATTCAGTGATAAAAACCGTTTGGTCGCCGCTCAGAGCATCATAAAAGCTGCGGTCTGTTGCGGTTAACGCCGCTTTAAACTCATCTAATGGTTGAGTCTGCTTACGCGCTGCAACCCATTGGTATTTATCACGAACGATTTTTGCTAGTACTTCCGCCATTTCTGCTTCTTTGACTGAAACGTGGGTCGACAGTTTGTCGGTATTCTGTGTCATGTTCTTTGTCTCGTCGTTCGTTAGGCGTGTGCAGCAAGCTTTTGTACAAGCTCGTACGCTTTGCCAGAGTTCATTGCGTCAATCGCTTGCTGTGCGTTGGCTTTTAGATCTTCGTGACCAAATAGACGCATCAGTAGAGCAACGTTCACGGCTACTGCGCCAACTTGTGCTTCAGTGCCTTTACCTGTCAGGATATCGGTTGTGATGGCTTTGTTCTCTTCTGGCTCGCCGCCCTGAATGGCTTCAAGCGGGTGAATGTTCAAACCAAAGTCAGCCGGTGTCACTGTGTATTCGTGAATCTTGCCATCTTTAATTTCGGCAACGATAGTTTCGCCATGAATTGCTACTTCATCAAGGCCGCTACCGTGAACAACCGCCGCGCGCTTCATACCCATTTGTAACATGGTTTCTGCGATAGGGCCTACTAGCTCTTTGCTGTAAACACCCATTAATTCGATGTTAGGGCGAGCAGGGTTAATTAATGGACCAAGAATGTTGAAGATAGTGCGTGTTTTCATTGTTTGACGAACAGGCATCGCGTGACGTACACCGCCGTGATATTGCGGAGCAAATAGGAATGCTACGCCAAGTTCATCAATAGCCGTGCGAGTGTCTTCCGCTGTCATCTCTAGGTTGATGCCAAACGAATCCAGTAGGTCAGAAGAGCCTGATTTGCTCGAAACACTGCGGTTACCGTGCTTGGCGATTTTTAATCCACATGCAGCGGCAACAAACGCAGAAGTCGTTGAGATATTAATGGTGTTATGACCGTCACCACCTGTACCTACGATGTCTGCGAAATCGTAATCAGGGCGTGGGAACGGGTTTGCATTCGCAAGTAGTGCTTTCGCTGCGCCAGCGATTTCATCGGGCGTTTCGCCTTTGATTTTCAATGCAGTTAGCGCAGAAGCCATCAAAATTGGGTCTAGTTCGCCCTTAATGATGACATCAAACAGTTGTTGGCTTTCTTCTTGAGTAAGAGACTGCTGTTCGTAAAGTTTATTAATCTGTTCCATGATCTTGTCCTATTTCTCGTTTTTCTCTAGGCGAAGAGGTTTCTCAAGAGCCCATTCGATAGCGTTTGCTAGAAGCGTTGCACCGTAGGTCGTCATAATTGATTCAGGGTGGAATTGGAATCCACAAACCTTGTCTTGTTCTTGAACCACAGACATGACCAAATCATCGACTTCAGCGGTCACTGTTAGGCTATCGGATACATGCGTTGCTACCAAAGAGTGGTAGCGAGCGATAGCCAGTGGAGAAGGTAGACCTTGGTAAGTCGCATGGTTTTGGTGTTCCATCATCGACACCTTGCCATGAATTATTTCGCCAGCGCCTGCAACGGTGCCGCCATAGGCTTCAACAATCGCTTGGTGACCTAAGCAAATACCAATCATTGGCACTTTGCCTTTTAAAAGCTGAATCAGCTCTGGCATGCAGCCCGCATCAGCCGGAGCGCCAGGGCCCGGTGAAAGCAGTGCTACCGGGTTGTCTAATTCGTTGATTGCCGCTTCAACTACCTTCGCGGGAATGTTGTTACGGTAAATCTTTACGCTGTGACCTAATGAACGGAACTGGTCTACAAGGTTGTAAGTGAACGAGTCGAAGTTATCGATGAATACAATATCAGCCATGATTACGACTCCTTCTTGCTTGATGCGTGTTGGTGAAGAGCTACGTTTTTAGTATGTGCAGCTTGAATCGCTGAGATGACCGCTTGAGCTTTACCGCGAGTTTCGTCAGCTTCTGCTTGTGGGTCTGAATCGAATACCACACCAGCCCCCGCTTGTACTTGTGCTACGCCATCTTCAACGTAAGCAGAGCGAATCACGATACACGTATCTAACGTGCCTTCACCGGTTAGGTAACCGACTGCGCCACCATAGCTACCACGACGCGTTTTTTCTACATCGCGAATAAGCTGCATTGCGCGGATTTTTGGTGCACCCGTTAGCGTCCCCATGTTCATACAAGCTTGGTAAGCGTGTAGCGCATCTAAGTCTTCACGTAGCTGACCAACTACGCGAGAAACCAAGTGCATCACATGGCTGTAGCGGTCAACTTTCAGCAAGTCTGCCACGTGGCGAGTGCCAGCTTCGGCAATACGGGCCACATCGTTACGCGCTAGGTCGACCAGCATCATGTGTTCTGCG
This sequence comes from Vibrio toranzoniae, assembly GCF_024347655.1. Classification (NCBI taxonomy): domain Bacteria; kingdom Pseudomonadati; phylum Pseudomonadota; class Gammaproteobacteria; order Vibrionales; family Vibrionaceae; genus Vibrio; species Vibrio toranzoniae. The sequence goes on from NZ_AP025514.1 coordinate 1,189,145, forward strand.
TTTTCTTTCTTGTCGGTGCGCAGTTCAAGCTCGATACGACTATCTAGGTCGAAATCGATTTGACCATCAGGGCGCTTACCACGACGACGAGTACCCGCAATTGGGTAGATCTCAATTTGGTTGGTTTCAGTTTCGTATTTCAGCGCGCTTTCTGGAGAAGCACCGAACAGAGTAAACAGCTCATCTTGCATGTAGAACATGTAAGGGCTTGGGTTGCTTTGCTTAAGCTCTTTGTAGGCTGCTAGTGGAGCAGGGCAAGGAAGCGTGAAGCGGCGTGAAGGTACCACTTGGAATACGTCGCCTTTTACTACGTATTCTTTTAGGTCACGAACTGTTTGGCAGAAATCTTCGTCTGAAACGCTTGGTACGGCGTCAACGTTGTCTAGTGGCGTAACTTCTGTGATCGCTTTCAGTGATTGACACTGTGTTTGAACGTCGGATAAACGCTCAGTCAGTTGCGCTTTAATGCTTTCATCTTGAGTGAATAAGCTTGCGTGAAGCAGGCCTTCGTTCTCTTGGTGGTCGAAACGTAATAGTGTTTCAGCCACGTAGAAAACAAAGTCAGGGCACTTGTTGGTTGCTTGTGCATCGCCTAGCGGTTCAAAGTTCGCCACGATGTCGTAAGCGAATAGGCCAGCCATGAATAACGCGTGTTTGTTGCTTGGGTCTTGCTCGAAACTGTGCTGAACCAAACGCAGAGCATCAAAAGAAGAGGCTTCTCTTAAACGCGAGTCTTCGTCCAATTCGTTGCTTGGTTCTACAAAAGTTAGCGTTAGTAAGTTATCGGTCAGATCAGATTTAATATCTGCTTTAACGTTTTGAGTTAGATGCTCGATAAGCGCTTGACCGTTTTGGGTCAACGCTTGAAAGGTTACTTTATGTCCGCGACATACGATGCGAACTGCAGAATCGATAAGGAGTAGGCTTGTCAGGTTCTGTTTAGATTCAATTTCAGCAGATTCCAGCAGCAAGCTGTCTGTTTTATTTTCACATAACGTATGGAAAACACTGGTTGGATCTTGCGAGTAGGGAACTGAAGAATTGATGGTTTCAATAACTCCCAGCTTTTTGATTTCAATGGCCTTGTTCACAAGACCTCCTTTATGATTTTTAAATTTCCTGCCGTACATAGTCGCATAAAGATACCCTTCACCCAATATAGAATATGGTTAACTCGTTGATTTGTTAGTGAGTGGAATGTGAAATGTTCGACAAATTAAAAAGCCCGCTATGAAAGCGGGCTTAGTGATAACTTTTTTATAAACAAATCGTTTAACTAGAAGTACACATTAGCCCACCAAGAACTTGTCCAAGTGCGCCACCAATTAAGTTCTGAACTTGCTTCTGCTGAAGAAAGTTCTAAAACTTTATCTTTATGGTATTGGTTAAATTCTTGTAACATAGTGAACCTATTAAATGTGATACTTCGTATTTGTGTACTAGTTAACTAGTTTTACTCTTGCAGGTCAAGTGTGTTGACACAAATATAACGATAAAAATTGAAAACAATGAAAAAGAATATATGAGAATTGATCTACATAGTCATACAACAGCCTCAGATGGCCGACTTACTCCACCTGAACTGATTGACCGAGCGCTAGGCTTTAACATCGAAGCGTTAGCGATTACAGATCATGATACGACTGATGGGCTTGCGGAAGCACGCAACTATATTGCTGACAACAATCTTCCTATTCAGTTGATTAACGGAATCGAGATTTCAACCGTTTGGCAAAACAAAGATATCCATATTGTTGGGTTAAACGTCGATCCTGAATCGCCAGAATTGAAAACGTTAATTGAACAGCAAAAGCTTCATCGTATTGGGCGTGCTGAGATGATTGCTCAACGACTCGAAAAGGCGACCCGAGAAGGGGTGCTAGAAGAAGTTAAACTAATTGCAGGTGATGCGCCTATCACTCGTGCTCACTTTGCTAAATGGTTAGTCGATAATGGCTACGCGAAAACCATGCAGCAAGTGTTTAAAAAGTTTTTGACTCGCAACAATCCAGGTTATGTACCACCAACGTGGTGCTCAATGAGTGACGCCGTAACGGCGATTCATGCGGCAGGTGGACAAGCTGTGCTAGCACACCCTGGAAGATATGGCCTCACTGCGAAGTGGGTTAAACGCCTTCTCGCAGCATTTGTTGAAGCAAATGGTGACGCTATGGAAGTTGCTCAACCTCAGCAAGCGCAACAAGAAAGGCGCACACTTGCGGATTATGCTATACAATACAAACTATTAGCCTCCCAAGGCAGTGACTTCCATTATCCGTCTCCGTGGATGGAACTTGGACGTAATCTCTGGCTACCTTCTGGGGTCGAAGAAGTATGGAAAGATTGGGAGTTTCAAACGGTTTCACCATCTGATACTAATGACAGTATTTAGGTGAACCAGCTCCTTCTGATGATAGAGTCGAGAGATTCGATAACGAGGATCAACAATGAGCCAGTTTTTTTATGTACACCCAGATAACCCACAAGCGCGTTTAATCAGCCAAGCGGTTGCTATCATTCGCAATGGCGGTGTAGTGGTTTATCCAACAGATTCCGGTTATGCACTGGGTTGTCAGCTTGAGAACAAACAAGCACTTGAACGTATTTGTAAAATTCGCCGTATTGACGATAAACACAACTTCACTTTGTTATGTCGTGACCTGTCTGAATTGTCACTTTATGCACGAGTAGATAACGTGGCTTTCCGTCTGCTTAAGGCGCATACGCCAGGTGCTTACACGTTTATTTTTAAAGCGACCAAAGAAGTGCCAAAGCGTTTAATGAACGCGAAACGTAAAACCATTGGTATTCGTGTACCAGACAATAAGATTGCACTTGACCTTTTGGAAGCGATGGGCGAACCCCTGATGTCGACGTCACTGATCCTGCCTGGTAACGAGACGACGGAGTCGGATCCTGAAGAGATTCGTGACAGCCTTGAGCACGCCGTTGATGTCATCTTGAATGGCGGATACTTGGGCGAACAACCAACGACCGTTATTGACTTCAGTGACGATGACGCCGTGATTTTACGTCGTGGTGCCGGTGATCCAGCGCCGTTTGAATAATCGATTTACTGATTAACAGTCTGTAACGATACAGAGAACCTGCCATAGTAAATAACAAGTGCTTTTTGGCGGGTTATTTGCGATAATACGCGACCGCGATTTGGTCGCGAAAAATTCATTCGACGTCTGTGAAGACGACAATTAGGTAGAAAAGAGTAAATGAGCGAAAAATTACAGAAGGTTTTAGCGCGAGCTGGTCACGGCTCTCGTCGTGAACTAGAAGGTTTAATCAAATCTGGTCGTGTTAGTGTTAATGGTCAAGTGGCGAAATTGGGTGAACGTCTTGAAGACGAGAACTCAGTGATCCGTATCGATGGTCACACTGTCTCTGGTAAAGCTTCTGAAGAAGTAGTTTGTCGTGTACTTGCATACTACAAACCTGAAGGTGAGCTTTGTACTCGTCACGATCCTGAAGGCCGCCGTACTGTTTTCGATCGTCTACCTAAAATCCGTGGGTCTCGTTGGATTTCAGTTGGTCGTCTTGATGCCAATACATCGGGTCTTTTGCTTTTCACTACTGATGGTGAACTTGCAAACCGTTTAATGCACCCAAGCCGTCAAGTTGAGCGTGAATACCTAGTACGTGTATTTGGTGAAGTGACTGAGCAAAAAGTTAAAAACGTAACTCGAGGCGTAGAATTAGAAGACGGCATGGCTCGTTTCGAAGATGTAGTCTACGCCGGCGGTGAAGGTATGAACCATACTTTCTACGTAGCGATTAACGAAGGCCGTAACCGTGAGGTTCGTCGTCTTTGGGAATCACAAGATACAACAGTAAGCCGTTTGAAGCGTGTACGTTACGGTGATATTTACCTTGATAAGAAACTGCCTCGCGGCGGTTGGAAAGAACTAGATCTTCAAGAAGTTAACTACCTACGTCAGTTAGTTGAGCTCAACCCAGAGAAAGAAACTTTGTTGGATCTTGATCCTTCAAACACTTCTCGTAAGCGTGAGCGTTCTCGTAGCCAAAAAATTCGTCGTGCTGTTAAGCGTCACGAAGAGCGTGCAAATGCACCAAAAGGCCGTAGCAACCAGTCTAAGCGTAAGAAGCCAGCGACTCGTGGTACTACAACACCTGATTCAGGTCGTAGTGCTCCAGCTGCTAAAGGTAAGCCTCAGGCTAACAAAAGCAAGCCTAAGATGAACAATGGTCGTCCGGCTAAACCAGCTAAGCCAAGAACACGTCAGTAATCGCGTAAGTTCTTAACGTAACGCTTTATTAGCTGAAACACTGAATACTAAAAAACCTGCTAACTTAGCAGGTTTTTTTACGTCTAGAAGAAATAAAAGGTGCTGGATGTGGGATACGAGTATCGAGGATATACTGCAACAATCGACAGTAAGCGTGCTCTTCGCATCTCGTTTCTTCTACTTATGATTCGAAAAGTTATCGCCCTTCGCTAATCTATCGTAAAGCACAACGTTCACTGATGCGGCTAGGTTCATACAACCATTAGTTGGGACGTAAATTGTCTCACGACAGAAGTCAGTGATCTCTTTCTTTAGTGTGCCGTCTTCTGGGCCAAAGATGTAAAACGCACGTGGTGGATGCTTGTAATCAGGTAGAGGCTTTGCGCCCTCAATCAGATCGACAGCAACAGGTACGCAGCCTACTGGAATAATGCTTTTCAAGTCTTCAACACCAATTAGAGGCAGCGCTAGGTGCTTCTCTTTGGTATCGGTATGGAATTTTCGCGCGTGGTCGTAGCGTGTGCCCGTGTAAAACACAGAGTTGGCGCCGTAGCAGCCCGCCGCTCGCATTACTGAGCCTACGTTTTCAGGCGTCTTTGGGTTAACTAGGCCAATGCAGGCATAGCCTTTTGATTGTGTGTCTGTTTTTGCTTTGGTCATAATCAGTGAATCTAACGTTGATGATGAAAGTGGGTAGTCACGATGAGAAATAGCGCGATAAAAATAGCCGAGCAATGGGCTCGGCTAACTTTTAACTCGCGTACATGAATACTTGTTTATTCATGCAAGGAGAGTCAACAGCGTACTAGTCGCGTTTCCACAGCATGTGACAGAATTTATGGTCTGGATCACGGCTGATTAGCATGCGAGCAAATACGTCGTCTAGAACGTCATCGGCTTCATTCACAAGACCAATGCGTACTTCAGCGTAGATTTCTTTGTCGACTTCAAAGCCAACATGTTCAACCCAATCATCGCCAGTTTCAACAAGTTCTGCAGCGCCACGATCTTCAAACTGAGCAGTGAAAAGTATTACGTCTGCAGGTTCTAGGTTATCAGGTGCCATCTCTAGAAAGATGTCGTATGCAGTGTCAATTGCGTCGTCGTAAGACATTAGGTCGTTAGCTTCGGTCATAATAAGTATCTTAGCTTGCGCGGTTCATGTATTTACGTTCAGCTGTGTTCACAACAACTTTGTCGCCAGTTGCGATGTACTCAGGAACTTGAACAGTAAGGCCTGTAGACAGACGAGCTGGCTTAGTACGAGCAGAAGCAGATGCCCCTTTGATTGAAGGGTCAGTTTCTTCGATAATAAGCTCAACTGAAGTTGGTAGCTCTAGAGTCGCAGCGTTGCCGTCGATAAGGATCGCGTACAGGCCTTGAGTGTCTTCGTTGATGAACATTAGTTCGTCTTCGATAGTTTCACCGTTGAAGATGAATTGCGTGTAATCTTCGTTATCCATGAAAATGTACTCGTTACCATCTACGTAAGAGAACATGACTGCGCGCTTAGTAACGTCGATAGTTTCAACAATTTCGTCAGCCTTGTGACGAACTTCTGTTTTAACGCCAGTTGCTACATCGCTACCACGGAAGCGGTAAATCTTTTGACCGCCACGGCCACCAGGTGTCGTTACTTCGATATCTTTAACCAGTATTGTTTTGCCATCAACGTTGATCGCAAAGCCTTTCTTAATTTCACTTGCTCTAGGCATTTTGTGTTTGTCCTTAGTGGGTCTATCCGCTGATTATATCTCGGAGATGCTATAAATAGGAATAGCTTGAATCATAAAGTCACCTAAGCGATCATAGAGTCACAGTTAAATCATTACTTTATTGACCGAAACGACCTATGCAGTTACCTGTTATTGACCCAACACAGCCATTTCAATCTGAATTCCAACCTGTGATTAACGATCTGATTACCTTTCTAAAAGGTGGGCTAGGTTCTAATCTGCACAGTGTTTACATTTATGGCAGTGTGGCACGCAAGCAAGCCGTTGTTGGTCGTTCGAATCTAGATGTGGTTGTGGTGACTCATCGTTCTTTTCCAGAACAACGAACCACACTGCTGAATACCATCAAATGGCGCTTCCAAAAGAGCTTCCCACAAGTCACTCAAGTGGCGATTAAAACGACCTTGGTTAGCGAGGTCGTCGATTTTGACAACATCTTCACATGGGGTTTTATGCTCAAGCACTTGGCTGTCTGTGTGCACGGTGAAGACTTATCGGATTGCTATGGTGATTTTGAAACGAGTTGGGAAATTGCTAAGCATTGGAATATGGATATGGAAAACTGGCTAGCGGTGTATCGCAACAAGATTGCCCGAGCAACCACGCCAGAACAACAAGTGGCCGCGCAAGTGATCATTGCTAAGAAGCTGCTAAGAGCGAGCTACTCTTTGGTGATGTACCGCGATAAGTATTGGTTTGATGATCCTGTTGAATGTGGCCAACAGTTCTTGAAGTATCATCCAGACAGAGAAGTCGAAATCCAGCGATTGGGCATCTTACTTTCTGGAAGAGAGATTCCGAAACGTTCGGTTATCGGCATTTTGGATGGTTTTGGAGACTGGCTGGTTAAGCAGTATCAGAAAACGGAATTTCGAATTGGATAAGACTATGTCACCCATTAATTGATGTAAAAAGCAGAGTGAACGAAACATACTTCTGCTTTTTTTTATGGCGCTTTGAAATTAGCGCTAGAAAAGACCTAATTGTTGACCACTGACTCTTTCAAAATCCAAACCGATGAAGGGCAATATAGCCTCTGCGACTGGTTTAATCTGCTTGTCGATGTAATGCTGATAATCAATACCACTCTTTAAATACTCTTTGGGCTCAGGGCCATTCTGAGTAATCACATATTGAATTCGTCCTTTGTTTTGATATTGAAGCGGACGGCCAAGCTGAGCATTGATTTCGTCGGCCATTCTTGCAGCTCTAACTTGTGGCGGAATGTTTTTTTGATACTCGTGTAGCTTACGGCGTAAACGTTTTTGGTAAACCAGTAAATCATCGTGCTCACCGGCTGCGGTTTCATTCACAAACTGCCTAACGTAGTCCGTTGGATCTTGGTCGTGAAACACCATTTCATACAAGGTTTGTTGGAACTGCTGCGCGAGCGGTGTCCAATCAGTCCGTACACTCTCAAGTCCTTTGAAAATGATCTTTTCTTGGTCGCCTTGATTGATTAGACCGGCATAGCGTTTCTTCGAGCCTGTTTCTGAACCGCGAATCGTTGGCATCAGAAACTTGCTGTAGTGAGTTTCATATTCCAATTCAAGCATCGAGGTTAGGTTGTAGGTCTCTTTGAGGTGATTAGTCCACCAATCATTAATGTAAGCGACAAGTTCATTCCCGATCTCGTCAGCTTGTTGTTGATCATAACTGCCATTCAGAGACACGAAGGTTGAATCGGTATCTCCATAGATAACTTGATAGCCTTTGTCTTCGATAAGCACTTTGGTTTGCTTCATGATTTCATGGCCACGCATCGTAATCGATGAGGCTAAGCGGGTATCGAAGAAACGACAACCAGACGAACCTAGTACGCCATAAAAGGAGTTCATGATGATCTTAATGGCTTGAGAGAATGCTTTTTCGTTATTCTTCTTAGCAACGTCACGTGCTGCCCAGAGATTTTCAATCATCTCTGGAAGGAAGTGCTTTGTACGGTGGAATTGACCACCCCGAAACCCAGCCACGGCCTGGCCATTTTTCGAGCCTAGCTCTAACTTCAACCCTTCAATTAGTCCCATTGGGTCGATGAGGAACGAGCGAATGATAGATGGATATAGACTCTTAAAATCGAGTACTAATACAGAGTCGTAAAGGTTGGGGATAGAATCCATCACGTATCCCCCCGGGCTAGCGATCCAATTCTCAGGCTCTAGGTTAGGCGCGACATAACCCGCTCTGTGTATCTGAGGTAGGTATAAATTAGTAAAAGCAGCAACAGAACCGCCAACACGATCAAGTTCGACACCGGTTAATCGCGAGCGCTCAATGGCGAAGTCGAGTAGGTGAGTGTGGTCGAAGATTCTGTTTACCAACACACAATCTTGAAGGTTGTACTTGGCGAGTGAAGGCTTATCGAATTTAAACATCCGGTTAATCTCATCCATACGGTCATGAACATTATGAATGTCTTTGCCTTCGCCGAGCAGTTCTTGCGATACCGACTCCAGTGACCAAGAACGGAAGTGGTAGGTTGCCGTTTTTAGCATATCAATGCCATCTAAAACAACGCGGCCAGGAATGGTAATAAAGCCTTGCTGACTTTGTGCTGAAGAGCGAAAGAAGCTCGGTTGGTTGTCTCGACCAATGTTGAGCTTCACTTCATTCCATTCTGAACGTTTGTGCAGTAGCCTAAAGTCGAAATCAATGACGTTCCAACCAATGATGATGTCAGGGTCAAATTCTGAAAACCATCTAATCATGGCTTCGAGCAGCGCTTTTTCGTTGGTAACCCATTGGATGTTGGTGTCTGCTTCTTGTGGTTCGCCGACCATGATCACTCGGCTATCCATTGGGCTATCTAAACCGATGGAGTAAAGCACGCCTTTTTCTGAACACTCAATATCTAGCGAGACTATTGATAATCTAGGTACGTAGTTTCCTGAGCGGCATTTTGCGTTTGAGACTCTGCGATGCTGGTTCTTTTGTACAACCGTGCCCGTGAATTCGATGCTGCCTTTGATAAAGCGTTCCATCAAGAATCGGTCGGCAAGCCGGATGTCACTTTCAAAGGTCTGGATTTCTTCGTTATGGAAAGCTTGCGCTAAGCCGAAGCTGTTTCTTGATAGCGAGGTGTAACAAGCTGCAAGAGGCGTTTGTTCGAAGGTCGCGAGTTCTAAAGGCTTAAATTGGCAGTCTATCGATTCTTTCGCTGCAATAGCCTGACACGCTGGCACATCAGATTGAGCGACAAAAAATACAGGCTTTTCATTTTGAATTGTCAGCAGAGTAGGGCCTTGAGGGGTACTTAGCCACAAATCGATTTGTGTGCGCCCTGAAAAATCTCTCGCTTGTCTTGTGAGTACAAAGCCTTGCTGAATATCCAATGTAGTAACCTATTGAAACTGGGAATCGAATACTACCATCTAGCGCTGAATTTCGCACAATAGGCAGGCCAAATAGTCATTAATTTATCGTTAATAACGTTGAATAACGGGACTGTATAAGCAAAAAAGTGAAATTGTCACGAATGATTATTCAATGGTATTGAAAATATCTTTATCTTATGTAATTTTATTGGAATTGTTTTAACTAGTTGATTTTTAGCAAAAGCTTGTTGTTTTAGCTGTCTTATTTATAAATAAGTACTTGCTAAAGTTCGCATTTCAGCACATATTCAACAGAGCTTTTTTTTACTAATTAAGTTAAGATGTACTCAATGCTGCGATTCACTGTTCCTTTGTTTAATTGTTTCAAACAGATGAAATGACACAGTGGTTGCAGAGCCAATTAATAGTGTGGAGATACAAGTTTGATAAATGTTTTCCTTGTAGATGATCACGAGCTGGTTCGCACAGGGATACGACGTATTATTGAAGACGTCCGTGGAATGAACGTAGCAGGGGAAGCTGAAAGCGGTGAAGATGCTGCAAAATGGTGTCGTACTAACAATACAGATGTCATTTTGATGGATATGAATATGCCTGGTATTGGTGGCTTAGAAGCAACCAAGAAGATCTTGCGCTTCAACCCTGATGTTAAAATCATTGTTTTAACTGTTCATACGGAAAATCCGTTTCCAACTAAAGTGATGCAAGCTGGAGCTGCTGGTTACCTTACTAAAGGGGCAGGTCCGGATGAAATGGTCAATGCCATTAGAGTGGTGAATAGCGGCCAACGATACATTTCACCAGAAATTGCGCAGCAGATGGCTTTGAGCCAGTTTTCGCCTGCGTCTGAAAATCCATTCGCCGACTTATCTGAACGTGAATTGCAAATCATGATGATGATTACCAAAGGTCAGAGAGTGACGGATATTTCAGAACAACTCAATCTAAGCCCTAAAACAGTCAATAGTTACCGCTACCGTTTGTTCAGTAAACTGGATATCAGTGGCGATGTAGAGCTGACGCATTTAGCGATTAGACATGGAATGCTAGACACTGAGACCCTTTAACACTGAGATCGTATAGTGACTAACTTGTTTGACTCTGTCTCATTCCTTAAGACAGTAACAGAGCAGCCTGGCGTTTATCGAATGTATAACGCCGAGGCTGTTGTTATTTACGTCGGTAAAGCTAAGAACCTCAAAAAACGCCTTTCCAGTTATTTCCGTAAAAAAGTCGACAGTGAAAAAACACGTGCTTTGGTCAGTAATATTGCCAAAATTGATGTCACTGTCACGCATACGGAAACAGAAGCTCTTATCCTCGAGCACAACTACATCAAGCAATACTTACCTAAATACAATGTACTGCTACGTGATGATAAGTCGTATCCTTATATTTTTATTAGCGGTCACAAACACCCTCGTTTGTCGATGCATCGTGGTGCTAAGAAGAAAAAGGGCGAATACTTTGGTCCTTATCCTGATTCCGGCGCTGTGCGCGAGACTCTACACTTAATACAAAAAATCTTTCCTGCTCGTCAGTGTGAAGATACGGTTTATGCAAATAGAACACGCCCATGCTTGATGTATCAGATTGGTCGTTGTGCTGCGCCATGTGTCAGTTCAATTATCTCTGATGAAGAGTACAGTGAACTTATCGACTACGTTCGCCTGTTCCTGCAGGGGAAAGATAAGCTAGTTCTTGAAACACTCATCGACAAGATGGACAAGGCGAGCCAAGAGCTTCGTTTTGAACAAGCGGCTGCTTTTCGCGATCAAATCCAAGCGATCAGACGCGTTCAAGAGCAGCAGTATGTATCTGACGATTCTATGGAAGATATGGACGTGTTGGGATTTGCCCAAGAGAATGGCGTGGCGTGCATTCACATCTTGATGATTCGCCAAGGTAAAGTCTTAGGTAGCCGAAGCCATTTCCCTAAAATTCCCCACAATACGGTGCGAGAAGAAGTTTTTTCGAGCTTTTTAAGCCAGTATTATCTAGCGCACAATGAAGCGAGAACCATCCCGACTCGTTTAATTTTAAATGCCGATTTGATGGATGATGTCGCACCTATTCAAGAAGCATTGTGTGAAGTCGCAGGTCGAAAGATACACTTCAATTCCAATCCTTCAGGGACTCGAGGCCGTTACCTTAAGCTGTCGAATACCAACGCATTAACGGCAATAACCACCAAGATTAATCACAAGATGACGATCAATCAGCGCTTTAAAGAGCTTCAAGAGGTGTTGTCGATGGATGCTATCAAACGTATGGAGTGTTTCGATATTAGCCACACCATGGGGGAAAGCACGATAGCTTCTTGTGTGGTATTCAATCCAGAAGGACCCGTTAAACCGGAATACCGTCGCTACAACATTACAGATATTACTGGCGGCGATGACTACGCTGCGATGGCTCAGGCGCTGGAGAGACGCTATTCGAAGCAGCTTGATGTCGATAAGATTCCAGACATCATCTTTATTGATGGCGGTAAAGGGCAGTTAAATAGTGCCTATGAGATTATTTCTCAATACTGGGGAGATTGGCCAGTTAGACCAAGAATGATGGGTATTGCGAAAGGGGTGACTCGTAAGCCTGGCCTAGAAACCTTAGTGACCTTAGAAGGTGAAGAATTTAACTTGCCCAGCGATGCGCCAGCGTTGCATCTAATTCAACACATCCGTGACGAGAGCCATAATCATGCGATTGCTGGCCACAGGGCGAAACGAGGCAAGACGCGTCGAACCAGTGCACTGGAAGGAATTGAAGGCGTAGGACCAAAACGTCGCCAAGCATTACTGAAATATATGGGGGGCTTACAAGAACTTAAACGTGCAACTGTCGAAGAAATAACCAAAGTGCCGGGCATTAGTCATTCTTTGGCAGAAAATATTTATCAAGCATTGAAACAATAGTAAAAATCCCGCACCATTGACGCGCGATTAATAAGAGCCTAATAAAATGCGTTTAAATATACCTAACATTTTGTCCTTACTGCGACTATTTCTGATTCCCGTTTTCGTTGTGGTTTTTTACTTACCTTATGAATGGGCTCCCTTTGCTGCTGCAATGGTTTTTTGGGTGGCGGGCTTCACTGATTGGCTAGATGGCATGCTGGCACGCAAGCTTGGACAAACCTCTCGCTTTGGTGCATTTATTGACCCTGTCGCTGACAAGGTACTTGTTGCGACTGCTCTTATTCTTATTACTGAACATTACCACTCAATTTGGATTACTATTCCAGCGGTAACCATGATTGGTCGCGAAATTATTATTTCCGCGCTTCGAGAATGGATGGCGGAAATCGGCAAACGTGCAAGTGTTGCTGTGTCTTGGGTTGGTAAGGTGAAAACAGTTTCTCAAATGTTCGCGTTATGGGTACTTATTTGGCGCTATGACGATTGGATGGTTTGGGTTGGTTATATTACGCTCTATGCTGCAACGCTTCTAACTTACTGGTCTATGGCACAATACTTGATGGCCGCCAAAGATGATTTGTTAGATGAAAAACATCATTGATAAGAAAGCGAGCTGAGGCTCGCTTTTTTGATCTTAAACCTCAGGTTAAGTTATCAATAGTGGGTATCTAATGTGATATAGATCTCCTTTGAATAACCTGTTCCCAGTGTGTTTTGATCATAAAGTCAGCTATTTGGGCTATTTCGTATGAAATCTATTCAAACGAATTAAAACTACAAAAATAATATTGACTCAATCGTCTGAATCCGTAAAATGCATCCCGTACCCAAGAGGATTGCAGTGAGCGATTCGGTTGGAGTTATTAAGGCGCCTTGGCAGAGTGGCTATGCAGCGGATTGCAAATCCGTGGACCTCGGTTCGACTCCGGGAGGCGCCTCCATTCTAACTACTCTTTTTATTTACAATAGAGAGCAAGTAGCACGAATGCAATTGCGATACTAGCTCAGTTGGTAGAGCGCAACCTTGCCAAGGTTGAGGTCATCGGTTCGAACCCGATGTATCGCTCCAAAATTTGTAGTGTTGATTGGCGTCAGCATTAAGATGGTGTTTTACTTTTCAGTAATCGGCATCGCAATAAAGAATTGCGTGCCCTGGTGGTGGAATTGGTAGACACAAGGGATTTAAAATCCCTCGGCGTTCGCGCTGTGCCGGTTCAAGTCCGGCCCGGGGCACCATCTATTAAAGTCTTTATCTCGATAAAGCAAATGCGATACTAGCTCAGTTGGTAGAGCGCAACCTTGCCAAGGTTGAGGTCATCGGTTCGAACCCGATGTATCGCTCCAAATTAGAAAGCCCGAACAGAAATGTTCGGGCTTTTTTGTTTTCTGCTATTTTAATTTCTCGTTATCCTCAAAAAATTGACACTTAAATATCGATATTTAAACTAATCACCCAACCAAATCTTGTATTTATGAAGCCATCATTAAAAATTATTGATAGTTCATTTCACTTTATGTTACTTTCCCGCTTAATCTCGGAATGGCTGATGTTCAAAAAGAACCATGATTGCTTCTGGGGGATACGCGTAATGACCATTCTTGCTGATTGGGACATTACGTAGGGTAGGTATTGGCTAGTCCTTTAGCTGATAGACGGGATACTTATGGCGCCATTCGCCATGTTAATGGGAAACCCAACATTGAACACACTAACTACAACATTGCTAATCAGCTCTGCATTTCCAAAGGGACTAGCGCTTCATAGCTGTCCGATCCTGCAAAAATGTCCAATTCTTCAAAACAGTAGCATTACTGAACCTTGAGCTTACGTTAACAATTTATCGCTGTCTAAGACGGCCTAATTTCGTGTTCGTCATTTGACTTATACGAGCGTACAGCTATATCTCATTGTCTAGACAATGCACCTACTTCATCATGAACTCTCTAATATAAACAAAGAGTTATAGTGGAATTGCGTCTGGTGAGATGAGTATAAACTCATTCAAGGGGACTTTTATGACTACTGCCTTTGAAGCCGATATCAATACTATCGCAAATTCATTTTCAACTATGGTTCCTATCGTAGAGGGCACTTACGACCTAACACCTGACGCTATTTTGCTCGAGCAAGAACAGCATGAGTCGGATGTTCGTTCTTACCCAAGACGCCTTCCTATTGCTATTAAGCGAGCATGTGGTGCCTTAGTTGAAGATACTCGTGGCCAGCTCTTTCTCGATTGCCTAGCCGGTGCAGGTACACTTTCTTTGGGTTATAACCACCCAGAGATTAACCAAGCACTCAAAGACCAACTCGATTCCGGTCTGCCATACCAAACTCTTGATATCACGACTCAAGCAAAAGAGACGTTTATCAAGCGAGTTAAAGCTTTTCTTCCTCAAGATTTTTCAGATAACTCGGTTCTTCAATTCTGTGGCCCGTCAGGTGCTGATGCTGTTGAAGCGGCAATCAAGCTTGCTAAGCAAACCACAGGTCGTAATACCATGTTTGCTTTCCGTGGTGCTTACCATGGCATGACTAACGGTACCATGGGCATGATGGGTAACCTCGGCACTAAAGAACGTCGTAGCGGCTTGATGTCTGACGTGCACTTTATGCCTTTTCCATACAACCTACGCTGTCCGTTTGGCATTGGCGGTGAAGCGGGTGCTAACGCGAGCATTCGTTACATTGAACGCATGTTGAATGACGACGAGTCAGGTATCATGAAACCAGCCGCGATGATCGTAGAGCCTGTGCAAGGAGAGGGTGGTGTGATTCCGGCTCCTGCTTCTTGGTTACAAGGCCTACGTCGCATCTGTGATGAGCACGGAATCCTACTTATTTTTGATGAAATTCAGTGTGGTGTGGGTAAAACTGGTCATCGATTCGCATTTGAAGAGTCGGGTGTTAACCCTGATATCCTATGTTTGTCTAAAGCGATCGGTGGCGGACTGCCTATGTCGCTGCTGGTATTCGATAAGAGCATCGATACATGGAAAGCGGGTGAGCACACGGGTACTTTCCGTGGTAACCAACTGGCAATGGTGTCTGGCGCTAAAGCGTTGGAAATCATCGAACGTGATGGTTTGGTTGAGCACGCGAACATTGCAGGCCAATACCTACGTCACGGGTTAGAGAAGATTCAATCTCGCGTGAGCTGTATTGCTGAAGTACGTGGTAAAGGCCTAATGCTTGGCGCTGAGATCAAGCAATCAAACGGCGAGCTCAACAAATTTGGTGAGCCGGAATCTGACGGCGAACTCACCCTAGCGATTCAACGCGCAGCATTAGAGCGTGGTTTGATGGTCGAGAAGGGCGGTCGTGATGGCTCTGTGATTCGCTTCCTACCACCGATGATTATCTCTTTCGAGCAGATAGACTTTGCACTGCGCGTGATGGAAGAAGCCATTATTGCGGTAGGCGGAGGTGTTCAACAAGATCAAGCTTCAAGTGAGCAGGCAAACCAAGAGTGGAACAAGCATTTCATTCACACCGGCCTAGGCGGTAGCGACGAATTCGCAAACGTAATGAACCAAACCACTCAAGCAATGAAAGCGGTGTTTGAGCAGGTTGAAACGCCATACTCAGGTCTAGAACCAAAAGTGCTAGAGGCAGCAATCAAGGCTGTCGACCTAGACAACAACCAACACGCTTTAGTTGATGTTGTGGACAGCACTGCTGACTTAGTTGCAGCTAACTCTATCTTTGTGCAACATCCTGACTGTATTGCACACCTTCACACTCCTCCTCTTATGGCATCAGTCGCTGCGGAATCAATTATCGCGGCCCTGAACCAATCAATGGATTCATGGGACCAAGCATCTGCTGCGACTTATGTTGAGCAGCGTGTGGTGGATTGGATGTGTGACAAATACCAACTTGGCGATCAAGCGGACGGCGTTTTCACCAGTGGCGGCACGCAAAGTAACCTAATGGGTTTATTGCTTGCGAGAGACTGGGTTGCGGATAAGCACAATGGTCATTCTATCCAAAAGCTTGGCTTACCAGAATACGCGAGCAAGCTTCGTATCTTGTGCTCAAACAAATCTCACTTCACGGTTCAAAAATCCGCTTCACTACTTGGTTTAGGCGAGAGCGCGGTGTGCTGTGTTGAAACAAACGCTAATGGCACCATCAAACCGGATTTATTAGACGCAGAAATCAAAGCACTCAAAGCTCAAGGCCTGATTCCTTTTGCGGTAGTGGGTACGGCAGGGACAACCGATCACGGCGCTATCGACGACCTTGATGCGATTGCAGACATCGCAAGCAAACAAGCCCTTTGGTTCCATGTCGACAGTGCTTACGGTGGCGCGCTTATCTTAAGTAGCCACAAAGCTCGTTTACAAGGCATCGAAAAAGCGGATTCTGTGAGTGTCGATTTCCACAAGCTTTTCTACCAAACAATCAGCTGCGGCGCGGTGTTGTTGAAAGACAAAGCGAACTTTAAGTACCTTCTGCATCACGCAGATTACCTAAACCGTGAACACGATGAGCTGCCGAACTTAGTCGACAAGTCTATCGCGACGACCAAGCGTTTTGATGCATTGAAAGTCTTCATGACGATGCAAAGCGTTGGGCCAAAGCAGTTGGGCGATATGTACGACCATCTTCTTGAGCAAACGCTAGAAGTAGCAGACCTGATTCAAAACCAAGTTGACTTAGAGCTACTCGCGGAACCTTCACTATCAACAGTGCTGTTCCGATCTAAGCCGAACAATAAGCAGTCAGCAAACGATGAGCTAGATTTAGACAAACTGAATCAAACGCTAAGACTGGAAGCCCTGACTCGTGGTGTTGCGGTGCTTGGTGAAACGGTCGTGGATGGTAAGAGCGCGCTTAAATTCACTATCTTGAACCCGTGCTTAAAGACATCAGATTTCAAATCTCTAATTAACAAAATTCAAACTCTAGCCACTGAGCTAGCAGAACAACAAGGGTAATTAATACTATGGCTATTCTACAAATTGGTGCAGGCGGCGTTGGTTGGGTTGTTGCACATAAAGCAGCACAAAATAACGAAGTACTGGGTGATATCACAATCGCTTCTCGCACAATCGCGAAGTGTGAACAAATCATCGAATCGATTAAAGGTAAAAACAACCTTAAAGATTCAACTAAAAAACTAGAAGCTCGCGCAGTAAATGCTGACGATGTTGATGCACTTGTTGCTCTGATTAACGAAGTGAAACCAGACCTAGTCATCAACGCTGGTCCTCCTTGGGTAAACATGGCGATCATGGAAGCGTGTTACCAAGCAAAAGTATCTTACCTAGATACATCGGTAGCGGTTGATCTATGTTCTGAAGGCCAACAAGTACCACAAGCTTATGATTGGCAATGGGGTTACGGTGAGAAGTTCGCTGAAGCTGGCATCACAGGTATTCTTGGTGCGGGTTTCGATCCAGGTGTGGTTTCTGTATTTGCAGCGCACGCGGTTAAGCACTTGTTCGATGAGATCGATACGATCGACGTAATGGACGTAAACGCAGGCGACCACGGTAAGAAGTTTGCGACTAACTTTGACCCAGAAACCAACATGCTTGAGATTCAAGGCGATTCTTTCTACTGGGAAAATGAAGAGTGGAAACAAGTACCTTGTCACTCTCGTATGCTTGAGTTTGATTTCCCTAACTGTGGCTCTCACAAAGTGTACTCAATGGCGCACGATGAAGTTCGTTCAATGAAGGAATTCATCCCAGCTAAGCGCATCGAATTCTGGATGGGCTTTGGTGATGCTTACCTGAACTACTTCAACTGCATGCGTGATATCGGCCTTCTAAGCCCAGATCCACTAACACTGCACGATGGTACTGTGGTTCAACCTCTTCATGTTCTTAAAGCACTACTACCAGATCCAACGTCTTTGGCTCCGGGCTACACAGGTTTAACGTGTATCGGAACTTGGGTTCAAGGTAAGAAAGACGGCAAAGAGCGCAGCGTGTTCATCTACAATAACGCAGACCACGAAGTGGCTTACGAAGACGTAGAGCACCAAGCGATCTCTTACACTACGGGTGTTCCTGCAATCACGGCTGCACTTCAGTTCTTTCGTGGCGAATGGGCTGATAAAGGCGTGTTCAACATGGAGCAGCTAAACCCAGACCCGTTCCTAGCAACCATGCCGGAAATCGGTCTAGATTGGCATGTTCAAGAGCTAGAGCCTACAGCTGGTTTACCTCTGATCCACACTTTGAAGTAATTTCTGGCTCTTTGCCCTCGTTGCGTTGTCCTAGCGATAAGGGCAAAGTTCTGCGAATTCCATTCAAAGTCTTATGATTGACGAGAACGTATTATTACAAGCCGATGCTGTTGCGTCGGCTTTGTTCGATTATCATGTGCCTTCGTGAACTCGATGGCCGCAAGGTATTAACATGCAAAACAATGAACTAAAAACGCCTTATTTCATGATCAACGAAGACAAGTTGATTACGAACTTAGAGAAAGCCAAGCAGCTGAAGGAGATTTCAGGTGTGAAGTTGGTATTGGCACTTAAGTGTTTCTCGACATGGGGTGTGTTTGACATCATCAAGCCTTACCTCGATGGCACGACCAGCTCTGGTCCATACGAAGTGAAACTTGGCCACGAAACCTTTGGCGGTGAAACGCACGCTTACAGTGTGGGTTACAGCGAAGATGACGTGAGAGAAGTCGCGGATATTTGCGACAAGATGATCTTCAACTCACAAAACCAATTCGAAGCTTACCGTCATATTGTTGAGGGCAAAGCGTCTCTGGGTTTGCGTCTAAACCCGGGCGTGAGCTACGCAGGACAAGACTTAGCAAATCCTGCGCGTCAATATTCTCGCTTAGGTGTTCAAGCTGACCATATCAAACCTGAGATCTTCGATGAGATTAATGGCGTGATGTTCCACATGAACTGTGAGAACAAAGACGTCGACGCATTTATCGGCCTGCTTGATTCAATCTCAGAGCAGTTTGGTGAGCACTTAGATAAGTTAGACTGGGTGAGCATGGGCGGTGGTGTGTTCTTCACATGGCCGGGATACGACATCGAGAAACTTGGCCTTGCACTAAAAGCCTTTTCTGAAAAGCACGGCGTGCAGATGTACCTTGAACCGGGTGAAGCCATCATCACTAAAACAACAGACTTAGTTGTGACAGTGGTTGATATCGTTGAGAACGTGAAGAAAACGGCGATTGTGGATTCAGCAACCGAAGCACACCGTCTTGATACGCTTATCTACAATGAACCAGCATCGGTATTAGAAGCGTCTGAAAACGGCAGTCATGACTACGTTATTGGTTCGTGTTCATGTCTGGCGGGTGATCAGTTCTGTGAAACAAGCTTTGATGAGCCGTTGAAGATTGGTCAAAAGCTTCACTTGTTGGACAGTGCGGGTTACACCATGGTGAAATTGAACTGGTTCAATGGTTTGAAGATGCCATCGATCTACTGTGAGCGCAGCAATGGCGACGTTCAAAAGCTGAATGAGTTTGGCTATGAAGACTTCAAACGTTCATTATCACAATGGTCGGTTAAGTAACGAGTCTTAGGTTCAAAACAACAAATAGGGCAGCCAATGAGCTGCTCTATTTTGTTTTTAAATGTCCGTTAGTCAGAAAATAGAATATAAAATTGAGAGCGACCAGTTAACCTTCAATTATCACTCGAGTATCTTCGCTAAGCGTTTCTAGCTCATTCACTACGTCTTCGATCTGAACTTCGATTGGCAGCTTAACCGCTATCTTGGAAGTAAATAGGCTTGAGCTTACACCGCCGCCGCCAGCGATAAAGACTCGGTGGCAGTCCATATCTAGAATGCTGATTCCTTGTCTATCCAATACATGTGTTACTTCGTTGACGATACCTGCTCGGTCGTTCGAGTCGAGTCTAAGGTGATGTATCGTGTCTTGGACATTGTGTGAATGGTCTGAATCGACAAATTGCACGATGAGATCCGGATTAGCGCTGAAGGCTTCTTTAACAATCGATTCGTTGATGGCTGGAAGTTCAACTTTGAGTACACCCGCGACTTGGTCTTCAATAAAATTCACTTTACTGATGAGCCATTTTCCGTCGTTTTCGTGAGTAACCGCAGCAAGTTGCTTGATTGTTGCTGGTGATGCTTTTCCGATAAAGTTTACGATAAATGTACTGTTCATATCAGCCCCCAAAGTTTCGATTAATCGTTGCCAATTAAATGTTTGATATCACGCGATAAAGTTCTTTAATTTCAGTGTAGAAGGTTACATCGAACAATGTTTGACCTGTGTCAATTTTTGAAACTAAGCTGCGATACAAAAAAAGAGAATGAAGGCTAGGGCACAAAAAAGCGGCTAAAGAGCCGCTTTTTAAAAGAGTTGTCGCTGCTATTTGTGATTCAGAAGCTTAGCAAGCAACGAGTAAACGGCTTAGCAAGTAACACGGATACTGGTTCAAAACGTTACCTTGAAGTTCATACCAACAAACTGTGAATCATATGGTGCGCCAGCATCGTAAGCGAATTTAGCGGCATCTTGGTTGTCCCACCAAGGGTTAGTATTCAGGTTAACCTCTGCGTCACCGCCCCAAGCATCACTTACCCAGTAATGGATATGGCCAACAGGGTTTAGGAAAAATAGAGACACATCACCCATGGTTTGAGAGCCCATCACTTCACCACCTGAAGCTACTATGTTTTGTTCTGCTTCTAACATCATTTCACCAACAACCGCACCAAAGAATGGAGTGATGAAGAGATCTTGCCATGAAGGTACTTCAGCAAACGCTTCTACACCGTATTCCCAGAAGAATGTCGACATAGTCCAAGAGTATAGGAAAGACTCAAACTCATCGTACCCCGCGTGTCGAGCTGCAGTGTAGTAAACACCACCAAAATAAGGGTGCATTACGTAGTTTAAGAAGTGTTCATCACGGTCCCATACTGGACCAGCAGAAACATTATCCTTCCACTTCTGACCTAGTGCACTAATATCGCGTTGGTCATCGTCCCACTTAGTAATACTTTCAGGTAATAGGGTCATTAGGCCAACGGTTGCGACACTCAAACCAAGAATAGTGTAGGTTTGACCCATAAGGTAATCCCAATCTTTACCATCGCTGACAGTCAGGTAAAGTGGTTGTTTGTCGATCGTTAAATCGTACTGATCGCTTGACTCGTTTAATGCATAATTCTTACTTGGCTTGTAGGTGTACAAGCTTTCACTAACACAGTAATCTTGAGCACATTCATCCGAGTAAGAAAGGTTGATTGGCTGGTCGAAGTCATATTGGCTTGCAGCCGAGCTAACTGACATTAACATTGATAATACAGCTGTAACCTTTGCTAGTGACGGCGATTTGGACACAAGGGTCTCCACGAGAAGTTAAGAATTGATCAGAGTCACAATTATCTATTAAATGCCTGATTTAGGGAACTAATACTTTATTACTTTTCTCATAAGAATCTTAGTTCAGACATGGTCAATACTTATGAAAGGTGAAATGTATCAAATTCAACCATAGACTAGTTTGTAAATAATACAGTGTCTTTTTATGACAACAAGGGAAGTAATATGACGAAAATCGCAATGTTAAGTACAGGTGAAGAAGTTCTTCATGGAGACATTGTCGACACAAACGCAGCCTGGATGTCTGCTGAGTTTTATCAGCACGGTTTTGCTCTTGCGAAACGTTCCACTGTGGGTGACCAAATGAATGCTTTGGTTGAAGAATTACTGATGCTGAGCTTTAACTATGATGTGGTTATCGTCAATGGTGGTTTAGGGCCGACAACCGATGACATGAGTGCCGCCGCCGCTGCCGCTGCTTCCGATCAAAAGCTAGTCATGTTCCCTGAATGGCTCGCTCGTATGGAAGAGATGTTCTCAGGACGAGGTATGCCGATGCCTGACAGCAACCTTAAGCAAGCTTTGTTGCCAGCAAGCTCTGAGATTGTCGATAACCCTGTTGGCACTGCATGTGGCTTCAAGATGAAAATCAACGATGCGACTTTCTATTTCACGCCAGGTGTACCGAGTGAATTCAAGCGCATGGTGATCTTTGAAATTCTGCCCGATTTGTCTCGCACGTATCCTCAAGTGGTTGCCTCTGAATGCAGTCGTTTGTTTACGTTCGGCTTATCTGAGTCGGGTATCTCGGATGTGTTAGACCAGTTAAAGCTGCCTGAAGGCTATGAATTAGGCTATCGCTCTTATCTGCCGTTCATTGAGGTGAAACTGTTTGGGCCTAAGTCTGGCTTAGAAACGCGCGTTAAACTGCTACAAATGGTGTACAAGCTGCTAGAGAGCAACGTAGTCAGTGTTGATGAGCCGATGATTGATCATATTGGCCACATCATGGCAGAGAGAAAGAAAACCTTGTCTGTATCTGAAGTGTCGACTAAAGGTGCGCTTTCGGCTTGGCTACAATCGAGTGAGCAGGTTGAAGATTGCTTCGGTCACTCATGGGTGATGGCTGAACCCAAAGAGAGTGAGCTCGAAAAGAGCGACCCATTAGCGGCGACTTTTGCCTTGGCGGGCGCAACCAGAGAAAAGTGCGGCACGGAATTGGCCTTGGTGACTGGCAAATTAGAGGGCAATACATTCAGTATTGCGCTATCGAGCGAAGCAGGTGAGTGGGGACAAGTGCTCGAGTTCTACCGCCAATACAACCGCGAAGATGCACGCACCATTATCAAAACCGTGGCCGCAGATATGCTGAGAAGACACTTAGATAGCAAGCCTATGTTTGGTGACTATTCTTCACTAAAACGCGTGAAGGATATGTTTATCCCTTCGGCGATCATCAAGTAAGCAGCTCTTGTAGCCAACTAAGTTCTTTTGAACCAACATTAAGACAGAACAAATAAAAAGGCCCCACATCCATATGGTTGTGGGGCCTTTTGTTTATCTAGCCTTCTAGATAAGTCAACAGGTGGCGAATAGCTTTGTAGCTAGCATTTAAACTGAGTAAGTGATTACAAACCGCTTGTCATGTGTAGGCTGTAGAACAAACCACGGCCAATTAATTCTGAAGCTAAGAACAGTACCAATGCTAGGCCTAGGTTTACTGGGTTCACTTTTGCTTTGTTGAGCATAGGTAGAATCCAAATCAGTAAGCTTGCCATCAGCAATGCAACTTGAAGAATCACATAGCTGCCTAAACCGTCAACCAACTCAGATGCTTTTGTTGCTGAAGTTTGGATGTCACCGATTAGGTTCAGTTTGCCTACTGTCACAAGTAAGCTTATCGCAACAGCAATTACAGCCAGCATGGTAATGTTACGGTCAACCGTAAAGCGACTGTCGTTGGCGAACACAATCACGAACTGAGACAGCAGCAAGCCACCCACAACCATCGTCATGATGAAGCTCAGTGGTGTGTAGATGTTGTCCCAAGTCGGTACAGTGTTGATCATGTAGACGTTGATCATCGCGTACATGAAGATAACACCCAACACCATAGCGCCAACCATCAGTGCTTTTTGGATAGCCACGCTACCTTTCTTAACTACAGATAGTAGCCATTGCAGGCCACCTACTGCGAAGAATGCCGCACCGAAGAACACTTCGTTAGACAACCAAGCCGAGCCTAGTTGGTTAAAGGCATTAAACGCGCGCAGTGGAGAGCCCAGGTGCGTTGTCGAGAACATAAAACCAAGGCCCATTAATGCCCACAGAATGAACATTGGAACCTTGTAGCTGTTTAGTTTCTCTTCGTCATGACCAAGTACCAGTGCACGTGCGCCAATAAGTAAGTAACCACCCACGGCTGTTTGAGCCAGTACCGTAAAGAAGATCAAAGACCACTCATGAAAAATCATCTTACACCTCCTTCGGGTTTGCTAGGTGACCACTGGTATCGCCAGTCGGCTTCGCGTTTTTGTTCAGCTTAATCACGATGTTCGGTAGCGTTTCTGTTGAAGATGGCAGTGGCGCCACATCTGCACCAGAACCGTACTTCTCACGAAGTGTATTGATTTCACCAAACTCCAATGCACGAAGTGGGCAAGATTCAACACAGATAGGCTGTTTTCCTTCAGAAACACGTTGGTAGCAACCATCGCATTTGGTCATGTGACCTTTCTTCGCATTGTATTGTGGTGCGCCGTAAGGACACGCATTGCTACAGTGCTGACAACCAATACACACACTCTCGTCAACCACAACCAAGCCGTCTTCATCACGTTTGTGCATTGCGCCCGAAGGACACACTTTCACACACGCAGGGTTGGTACAGTGGTTACAAGCGATAGATAGGTAGTAAGAAAAAACATCTTTCTGAACCCAGGTATCACCATCTTGAGTGAAACCACCACCTGCGTATTCGTATACGCGACGGTAGTTCGTTTTGATGTCTAGATCGTTATAATCTTTACAAGCAAGCTGACAGGTTTTACAACCCGTGCATTTACTTGAATCAATGTAAAAGCCGTATTGTTTCATTCCAACCTACCTTATGCTTTCTTTAGCGCTTTGATTTGAACTAGGTTTGTATGCTGAGGGTTACCCTTAGCAAGTGGGCTCGGGCGCTGAGTAGTCAGCACGTTGATAGAGCCTGCATGGTCGATCTTCTGACCATCGGGTGCGTACCATGCACCTTCGCCTAGTGCGACAACTCGAGGAAGAATCCTTGGTGTCACTTTCGCTGGAATATGTACTTCGCCACGGTCGTTGAAAATACTCACCATGTCGCCGCTTTCAATACCACGCTCTTTCGCATCGATTGGGTTGATCCACAACTCTTGCGGTGCTGCAGCTTTGATCTCTGCAACGTTGCCGTAAGTTGAGTGAGTACGAGCCTTATAGTGGAAACCAGTTAGCTGTAGTGGGTACTTCTCTGCTAGTGGATCGTTATGACCTTCAAAAGAGTCCGCGTAAATCGGAAGCGGGTGGATCACTTCGTCTTCTTTTAGCTTCCAAGTCTTCGCGATATCAGCCAGTTGCTCTGAGTAAATCTCGATTTTTCCACTTGGTGTAGTAAGCGGATTTGCTTCAGGGTCTTTACGGAAATCTTCGTAAGCGATGTAGTGGTGGTCGTAGCTACGCTTGTAGATACCCAGCTCTTTCATCTCTTCGAAGGTTGGTAGTGTTGGATCGTTCTTACGAGTTTCTGCGTAAAGGTGCTCGATCCATTGCTCTTGAGTTCGGCCTTCTGTGAACTCTTTTTCTACGCCCATGCGCTTAGCAAGTTGAGTACACATCTCGTAAATAGATTTTGCTTCGAACTGAGGTTCAATCGCTTTCTGTGCATAGATGAAGTAAGGCATATTCGCTGCTTTACCATCCATACACCAGTCGTCTTGCTCTGATGTTGTTAAATCAGGCAGGATGATATCGGCGTATTTCGCAGAAGACGTCATGTGGTTATCGACTACAACAATCATTTCACATGCGGTGTCATCTTGAAGGATCTCATGTGTTTTGTTGATGTCTGAGTGCTGGTTGATAATACAGTTACCCGCATAGTTCCAGATCATCTTGATTGGGTTCTTAAGGCGTTCAGCGCCGCGAACACCGTCGGTGATGTCAGTCATTTCATGGTGACGGTAAATAGCGTCTGTCCACATGAACATTGAAATAGACGTTTCAACTGGGTTTGGCACAGTAGGGAAGCGCACAAACGGAATGTTGATGTCGCTTTCACGGGCACCGGTAGAACCGCCCGACACACCCACAGAGCCGGTTAGTAGCGACAGCATCGCGATTGCACGACACGCTAGCTCACCGTTCGCAGTACGTTGTAGGCCCCAACCTTGGTGGATAGCACACGGTTTCGCTGTGCCCATTTCACGGCCAAGCTTCACGATAGTATCAACCGGAATGCCTGTGATCTTAGAAGCCCACTCTGGTGTCTTCTCTACGCCATCTTCACCTAAACCTAGGATGTAAGATTTGTAGTCACTGTTTTTAGGCGCTGATGCAGGAAGGGTCTTCTCATCGTAACCGACACAGTATTTGTCTAGGAACGGTTGGTCGACTAGGTCTTCAGTGATCATCACGTGTGCAAGACCCGCTACCAATGCAGCATCGGTAGAAGGACGAATTGGGATCCATTGATCTTCTCGGCCACCGGCAGTATCGGTGTAGCGTGGGTCGATGATGATCGTTCTTGCGTTTGACTTGTTTTTGCTTTCTACGTAGTGGTGGATCAGACCGCCGCCAGACATACGAGTCTCAGCAGGGTTGTTACCAAATTGGATGTTAAGCTTAGTGTTCTCTAAGTCAGAGAAAGAGTTGTTGTTTGCCCAACCACCATAGGTGTAGCTCAACCCTTTCGTGATTTGCGCTGTTGAGTAGTCACCATAATGGTTTAGGTAGCCACCACTTAGGTTCATTAGGCGAGCAATCAACGTTTGAGCTGGTGGCCAAGACTTAGTGACCGTACCACCAAGCGTACCTGTACCGTAGTTTAGGTAGATAGTGTCGTTACCGTAATCTTTGATAAGGCGTTGCATAGTGCCAGCGACTTCATCAAAAGCCTCTTCCCAGCTAATACGCTTGAACTTACCTTCACCACGTTTGCCCACTCGTTTCATTGGGTATTTGAGGCGATCTGGGTTGTAAACACGGCGGCGCATAGAGCGACCACGTAGACAAGCACGCACTTGGTGATGACCGTATTCGTCAGTACCTGTGTTGTCGGTTTCTACGTATTTGATTTCACCGTTTTGCACATGCATACGCAGTGGGCAGCGAGAGCCACAGTTTACCGTACATGCACTCCATACGATTTTCTCATCCACGTTCTCAGCAACCGCAGCCGCTACTGGTTTGGATTTGAAAGGTAAAGCGATACCGCCCGCGAGTGCGGCTGCACTACCTACCGCCGAAGAAGCTTTCATGAAGCCTCTTCGAGTAAGATTCATTACCCCAGATTCTTTCTTATTCGTCATTCTAAGATGCCTATTGTTATTGATAGCTAGCACTTTATAGGT
Source organism: Vibrio toranzoniae (assembly GCF_024347655.1). Classification (NCBI taxonomy): domain Bacteria; kingdom Pseudomonadati; phylum Pseudomonadota; class Gammaproteobacteria; order Vibrionales; family Vibrionaceae; genus Vibrio; species Vibrio toranzoniae. The sequence goes on from NZ_AP025514.1 coordinate 1,216,276, forward strand.
AGTTTGGCTTCTATGTTTTTATTTCTGATTATTGATTGATTGGCATCAAATAAGAGAGGAATTTAAATCTTATGAATCGAATGTATAAAATAGATCAAAGAATCCAGTCGTCGTATTTATATAATTGTCGTTAAACCAATGACGGTATAAATAAGAATGATTATTGATACGCATAAATTGCTCGGTTCATTATTTTATCAAGCAACAAATAAAGAACAGTTATTAGATATTGTTCAGGCACTAGTAGAGAGCCAAGTCTTATCAGAAGGTTGTTTACTGGCACTTCAAAACGAACAGGAAGATGCGCTAGCTGCAGAGTTCAGCCGCTTGTTTGAAGGCGTTGGAGACATGCCAGCTCCGCCTTGGGGGTCTGTGTACCTAGATAAAGACCGTGTCGTGTTTGGTGCATCGACTGTGGAATATCGACAGTTTTTAGAATTAAACCAAATTGAATTGGATACAGGTTTAAGAGAGCCAGAAGATCAATTTGGTTTAATGTTATTCGCCCATGCGTATTTGTTAGAAAACAATAATATTGATTCATCTCGTGAATTGTTAGAGTATCATTTATTAACTTGGTCCTCTGTTTATTTAGAAAAATTTAATTCAGTATCAGAGTTATCTTTTTATAAGAAATTATCAAATGATGTAATAGATTGGCTTAATCAATTAACATCTGAATATGATTTAAACGTTGCCACTAAAAAGGTATATATCGACTAATGCCTGAGCAAATAAATTCAAATAGACGTGGTTTCTTAACTCGACTCTCTAAGCCGGTTAAAGCTGCGGCAAGTTATGAAGAGAAATCACTGCGCCTACATGCTAGGCCACCTAGGGCGGTCGATGAGGTGCTGTTTGAGCGTCTTTGCGACGGTTGTGGGCTGTGTGAGAAAGCGTGTCCGAATAGCGTTATTGAGATGCTAGAAGGCAGTGCGCTGCTGAATTTGGATTACAACAGTTGTTCTATGTGTAACAAATGCACTGAAGTGTGTCCGACTGGCGCACTTCATCAAACAGTGACGCCTTACATCGACTTGAAACCTAGCTTTGCTGATAGCTGCAATAACTACATGCAAATGGATTGTAATGCGTGCCAAACCGCGTGTTCTGTCGGTGCGATACACATTGAAGCAGGAGAGTTGCCTACGGTCGTTCAAAATAAGTGCAATGGCTGTGGAGAGTGTCGAAGCGCTTGTTACATTGGCTCTGTGACTCTTAACCTGATTCAACAGTAACGATCTGGTTTGGCTTGGTGGTTGAGATCTAAAGACACGAATAGAAAAAGGGTCCGCATTCCAAGAGGAGGCGAACCCTTTTTAATACTTATCATCTTTGATTAAGTGTTGCTTTTAAAAGCGTTTGAACTTACGTGACTCTATCTAAAGCGAAACCAAATAAAACTAAGCAAACGAACTTAAATCGAATAGGTTAGGCGCGCTTCTGTTTGCTTCTGTGAATCACGTTACTCAGCGATAAATCGGTTTTTGCTTTGCAGATGCATGGCAAAATCTCATCGCCTTGTGTGTAAGCCATAGCAAAACCAACGTACTCAACCTCACCAGAATCCAACGTACAGCGGCATGCACCACAGTGACCATCTCGGCAGTTGTATTCTGGTTCTAACCCAGCTTGTTCCATTGTTTCCAACAGAGTGTTTGAAGGGTTAGATTCAATCGAAGTCAGCTTGTTGATTTTGATTGTCGGCATTACAGCTCAAATCCTTCAAAGTCGTCAGCTTTTACTTCGTTGTCGATTTGACCAACTAGGTAAGAACTGATTTCAGCTTCTTGCGGAGCAACTTGTACGTTATCTGAAGATAACCAAGCGTTGATCCATGGGATTGGGTTCGACGTTGCTTCTGGGTAAGCAGTACCTAGACCAACCGCTTGCATACGGATGTTGGTAATGTACTCAACGTATTGGCAAAGAATGTCTTTGTTCAGACCTATCATAGAGCCGTCTTTGAATAGGTATTCTGCCCACTCTTTCTCTTGCTCGGCTGCTTCTTTAAATAGGTCAAAACACTCTTGCTTGCACTCTTCTGCGATTTGCATGAATGCGAAATCGTCTTGACCGTTACGTAGCAAGTTGATCATGTGCTGAGTACCAGTTAGGTGAAGCGCTTCATCACGAGCGATTAGCTTGATGATTTTAGCGTTACCTTCCATTAGCTCACGCTCAGCGAATGCAAATGAACATGCAAAGCTCACGTAGAAACGGATTGCTTCTAGTGCGTTTACAGACATTAGGCATAGGTAAAGTTTCTTCTTCAGGTCATGAAGTGAAACCTTAACGTCTTCGCCGTTGATGCTGTGGTTGCCTTCACCGTAGCGGTGGTAGTCAGCCGTTAGCTTGATTAAATCGTCGTAGTAAAACGCAATGTCTTTCGCACGCTTAAGGATCTCTTCGTTTTCAACGATGTCGTCGAATACTACGCCTGGATCATTCACGATGTTACGGATGATGTGCGTGTAAGAACGAGAGTGAATCGTTTCAGAGAAAGACCAAGTTTCAATCCAAGTTTCCACTTCTGGTAGAGATACCAATGGAAGCAGGGCAACGTTAGGGCTGCGGCCTTGGATAGAATCTAGAAGCGTTTGGTACTTCAAGTTAGAGATGAAGATGTGCTTTTCATGATCAGGTAGCTTGTTGTAGTCGATACGGTCGCTAGACACGTCTACTTCTTCTGGACGCCAGAAGAAAGAAAGCTGCTTCTCGATAAGCTTTTCGAAGATCTCGAATTTTTGTTGGTCGTAACGTGCAACGTTTACCGACTGACCTAAGAACATTGGTTCTTTTAGTTGATCATTTTTTTTCTGAGAAAAAGTACTGTAAGCCATAAATGCCTCAAATCCTTTAAAGATCCGTAATAAAACGGACCCTGTTAATGCTTTAAACCCAGAGAAGATAACTTCTCTGGGGTCTTAATGTTTATTGCAGTTTAGATCTTACAACCGCCGCCTTCACAATCTTCTTCTGGCACTTGAACTGCATCGCCTTGGTCGTCTTTAGCACCATCACGAGTGTTATGGTAGTAAAGCGTCTTAACACCGTATTTGTACGCTGTTAGTAGATCTTGAAGCAGTTGCTTCATTGGTACTTTACCGCTGCCGTAAATACTTGGATCATAGTTAGTGTTTGCAGAGATAGCTTGGTCAACGAATTTTTGCATGATACCCACTAGGTGCAGGTAACCATCGTTAGAACCAATGTTCCAAAGCAGCTCGTAGTTCTCTTTAAGATTTAAGAAATCAGGAACTACTTGCTTCAGGATGCCGTCTTTTGATGCTTTCACAGAGACATAGCCACGTGGTGGCTCGATACCGTTAGTTGCGTTCGAGATTTGAGACGATGTCTCAGAAGGCATAAGTGCTGTTAGCGTAGAGTTACGCAGACCGTGCTCCATGATCTCTTCACGTAGAGAATCCCAATCGTAGTGCAATGGCTCTTCACATACTAAGTCGATATCTTTTTTGTAAGTATCGATTGGCAGTAGGCCTTTCGCGTAGTTGGTCTCGTGGAAAGATGGGCAACGACCTTGCTCTTTCGCTAGGTCAACAGATGCTTTTAGCAAGTGGTATTGAATTGCTTCAAATGTGCGGTGAGTCAGGCCATTTGCACTGCCGTCAGAGTACTTAACACCATTTTTAGCTAGGTAGTATGCGTAGTTGATTACACCCACACCTAAAGTACGGCGGTTCATTGTTGACTTGTATGCAGCTGGAAGCGGGTAGTCTTGGTAATCAAGGAGCGCATCTAGGGCACGAACAACCAATTCAGAAAGCTCTGCTAGGTCATCAAGTTCATTGATTGCACCAAGGTTGAATGCTGAAAGCGTACATAATGCAATTTCGCCTTCGTTATCTTCTACGTTAGAAAGCGGCTTAGTTGGTAGCGCGATCTCTAAACATAGGTTCGATTGACGAACAGGGGCAACTTCAGAATCAAACGGGCTGTGTGTATTACAGTGGTCAACGTTCTGAATGTAGATACGACCAGTAGAAGCACGCTCTTGCATTAGCAGAGAGAATAGCTCAACGGCTTTGACTGTTTCGCGTTTTACTGAAGGATCGTTTTCATACTTAACGTATAGCTCTTCAAAACGGTCTTGGTTTTCGAAGAACGCATCGTAAAGGCCTGGTACGTCTGACGGAGAGAACAGACTGATGTTGCCACCTTGCACAAGGCGAGAGTACATAAGCTTGTTCAGCTGCACGCCGTAGTCCATATGACGAACACGGTTCTCTTCAACACCGCGGTTGTTTTTCAGTACTAATAGAGACTGAACTTCACCATGCCATAGTGGGTAGAATACCGTTGCTGCACCACCACGAACACCACCTTGAGAACAACATTTCACTGCTGTTTGGAAGTATTTGTAGAAAGGGATGCAGCCAGTGTGGAACGCTTCACCATTGCGGATCTCAGAACCAATCGCACGAATACGACCTGCGTTAATACCAATACCAGCACGTTGCGACACGTAACGAACAATTGAGCTTGCTGTTGCGTTGATTGAATCTAGGCTGTCACCACATTCGATCAGTACACAAGAACTGAATTGACGAGTAGGTGTACGTACACCAGACATTATTGGTGTAGGTAGAGAAATCTTAAACGTAGATGATGCATCGTAAAAACGTTTGATGTAATCAAGACGAGTCGATTTTGGGTATTTAGCGAATAGACACGCAGCAACTAGGATGTAAAGGAACTGAGCACTCTCGTAGATTTCTTTTGTTACACGGTTTTGCACGAAGTATTTACCTTCAAGCTGCTTAACCGCTGCATAAGAAAAGTCTAAGTCACGTTTGTGGTCGATATACTCGTCAAGCTCGTCGAACTCAGCTTTCGTGTAGTCTTCCATTAAGTGTTTATCGTACTTACCCATACCAACCAGTTTTGTCACGTGGTCATAAAGCGCAGGCGGCTCGTATTCACCGTATGCTTTTTTACGTAGGTGGAATACTGACAGGCGTGCTGCTAGATATTGATAATCAGGAGTCTCTTCAGAGATTAAATCCGCTGCTGACTTGATGATTGTTTCATGAATGTCAGTTGTGGTGATGCCATTGTAAAACTGAATGTGAGCTTTCAATTCTACTTGTGATACAGAAACATTGTGCAAGCCTTCAGCTGCCCATGTGATCACGCGATGGATCTTCTCTAGATCGATAGTTTCTTTGCGCCCGTTACGCTTGGTAACAGTAAGTTGTTGGTTCATTCTGCTTAATTTCCCTAACAAAACTGAACAAGGCCGTGTTTTTGTGTGTTTCTTTGTAATTTTTGTAAATTACGTTCCGGCCTTGTGATCTTGGTCTACCCATACATTGTAGTTGAAACACAACATATAGGGGTCATTTGTTTGTTGGGTTACAAGATAGTGCTACATCCGATATTTTTCAAGGTAAAGAAATGGGAGTGCTTGTGGATAAGTGGTGGATTGAAAAAAAACTGTAAGTGACCACTAACTGATGAAGTTAGATGCGACTTGATTGTATAAAAGTCGGTTTTTCATGATGCTTTATTTTTGCTCGCCCATAAAAAAAAATCCCTTGATCTTTGAGCAAAATGGGCGACGGATTTTAGACGATTAAATTTAAATCGAGGTGGTCAAAATGGAAGCTAGCGCACGAAATTTAGACTGAAAAAAGTCGCAAACTTATGTTAATTGCAACCTTTTTCGTGAGCCTATTTGCTAAATAATTTTACGGTTGGGGTGTCGATATTTTTTAGGCGAAATTTTGGGTGTGAACGATGTAGTTAACGTCTACATTTATCCCTAAACGGTAAGTGTCCGTTAATGGGTTGTAGTGCAGCCCTGTAATCCCTAATTCTTGCAGCGGTGTGTTATCAATCATCTTGATAAGTTCAGCAGGGCGAATGAACTTCTCGTGCTCGTGAGTGCCCTTTGGAACGATCTTTAATAGTTTCTCCGCACCAACAATTGCAAACAAGTAAGATTTGAAATTCCGGTTCAAGGTAGAAAAGAATACGTGGCCGCCAGGTTTCACTAACTTTGAACATGCGCTAATCACCGATTGTGGGTCAGGCACATGTTCTAACATTTCCATACAAGTCACCACATCGTAAGTTTGTGGGTTTTCTTCTGCGTGGTCTTCGATTGTGCTCTGAATGTAATCTAGCTTGGTGCCGGTTTCTAATGCATGCAAGCGAGCCACTTCAAGCGGCTCTTTACCCATGTCTAGACCTGTCACTACTGCGCCTTCAACGGCCATGCTTTCAGCCAAAATGCCACCGCCGCAGCCAACATCGAGTACTTTCTTGCCAAACAGGCCTTCGGTTTTCTCTAGTACATAATTTAGGCGCAATGGGTTGATTTGATGTAATGGCTTAAACTCGCCTTCTAGATCCCACCAGCGTGATGCCATATCTTCGAATTTCTTGATTTCTGCTGGGTCTACATTCTGTGATTTAGTCATAATCGGGCATTTCCAAGTTAAATAATGCATCCATGAAATTGCAGGCATTATAGCTTGCCTTTTCGCCTTGACCAGAAGATCTACAATTTTGCTAATTTATTGGGTGTAAAGTGACCATGTTTCAGCGAGATATGACGCGGAGGTGCAATTTCTCATCAATTGATTGGCTACAAGGGTCACAAGATGGTAAAAGGAGAGGGAAAGTGATGCCTCCGTAGGTAAATTTGTGTTATATTTTTCGGTCTTATACGTATTCAAAAATACGATCTGACTATAGAGGGAAAATGGCTCTATGAGCGATCTAGCGAAAGAGATCACGCCCGTAAATATTGAAGATGAGCTTAGAGGTTCATACCTAGACTACGCGATGTCCGTCATCGTTGGTCGTGCCCTTCCAGATGTGCGTGATGGCCTAAAGCCTGTACACCGCCGCGTTTTGTTCGCGATGAATGTACTAGGTAATGATTGGAACAAACCATATAAAAAGTCTGCTCGTGTAGTAGGTGATGTAATCGGTAAATACCACCCGCATGGTGATAGTGCGGTATACGATACGATTGTTCGTATGGCTCAACCGTTCTCACTGCGTTATATGCTAGTTGATGGCCAAGGTAACTTTGGTTCTATCGATGGCGACTCCGCGGCTGCAATGCGTTATACCGAAGTTCGTATGGCGAAAATTGCTCACGAGCTCCTGGCTGACCTTGATAAGGAAACTGTGGATTACGTACCGAACTACGATGGTACAGAGCAAATTCCAGCAGTACTTCCTACAAAAATTCCTAATCTATTGGTAAACGGTGCTTCTGGTATCGCAGTAGGTATGGCTACTAACATCCCACCACACAACCTTGGTGAAGTTGTTGATGGCTGTTTAGCATTTATCAATAATGAAGATATTACTATTGATGAGCTAATGGACTATATCCCTGGTCCTGATTTCCCGACAGCAGCACTTATCAGTGGTCGTAAAGGCATCGTTGATGCTTATAAGACTGGCCGCGGTAAAGTTTACATGCGTTCAAAAGCGAATATTGAAGTAGAAAATAATGGTAAAGAAACCATTATCGTTACTGAAATTCCTTACCAAGTAAACAAAGCTCGTTTGATCGAGAAGATAGCTGAACTGGTTAAAGATAAGAAAGTTGAAGGCATCAGTGCTCTGCGTGACGAATCTGATAAAGATGGTATGCGTATTGTTATTGAATGTAAGCGTGATGCTGTAGGTGAAGTTGTTCTGAACAACCTTTACTCACAGACTCAACTGCAAACGACTTTCGGCATCAACATGGTTGCGTTGAACAACGGTCAACCACAGTTGTTCAACATCAAAGATATGCTTAAGTGCTTCGTAGACCACCGTCGCGAAGTAGTGACTCGTCGTACTATCTTTGAGCTGAAGAAAGCACGTGACCGTGCACACATCCTTGAAGCACTGTCTCTAGCACTGGCTAACATCGATGAAATCATCGAGCTTATCCGTAACGCTCCAACACCAGCTGAAGCAAAAGCTGGCTTAGTGGCTCGCGGATGGGATCTTGGTAACGTTGCTTCCATGCTTGAACGTGCTGGTACTGATGCGGCTCGTCCTGATTGGTTGGAAGACCAATACGGCATCCGTGATGGCCAATACTTCCTAACGGAAACACAAGCACAAGCTATTCTAGAACTTCGTCTTCACCGCCTAACTGGCCTTGAGCACGAGAAGATTCTAGATGAGTACAAAGCACTTCTAGAAGAAATCGCTGAGCTAATGCACATCCTTGCGAGCACTGAGCGTTTGATGGAAGTTATCCGTGAAGAACTTGAAGCGGTACGTGAAGTCTATGGCGACGAGCGCCGTACAGAAATCACAACGGCAGTTCATGACATCGACATGGAAGAGCTGATTGCTCAAGAAGACGTTGTAGTAACGCTTTCTAACGCAGGTTACGTTAAGTACCAAATCCTAAGCGATTACGAATCTCAGCATCGTGGTGGTAAAGGTAAGAGTGCAACTAAGATGAAAGATGAGGATTACATTGAGCGTCTGCTTGTCGCTAATACTCATGATAACATCTTATGTTTCTCTACACGTGGTAAGACATATCGTCTGAAAGTTTACCAACTACCGTTAGCAAGTCGCACAGCTCGTGGTAAGCCTATCATTAACATTCTTCCTCTAGAAGAAGGTGAGCGTATTACGGCTATTTTGCGTGTTTCTGAGTTCTCTAACGAGAAATTCATCTTCATGGCAACAGGCGACGGTACTGTTAAAAAGACACCTCTGGATCAATTCGCAAACGTACGTGCTAATGGCCTAATCGCTGTTAATTTACGCGACGACGATTCATTGATTGGCGTTGACATTACTAATGGTGATAGCGACATTATGCTGTTCTCTCAATCGGGCAAGGTTGTCCGCTTTAATGAGGACAAAGTACGAGCAATGGGTCGTACTGCCTCTGGTGTTCGTGGTATGAAGCTTCCAGAAAACGATCAAGTGGTTTCATTGATTGTTCCTTCAAATGAAGGCGATATCTTAACTGTGACGCAAAACGGTTACGGTAAGCGTACTGAATTAGCTGAATACCCAACGAAAGGTCGTGCAACGCAAGGTGTAGTATCTATCAAAGTCTCTGAACGTAATGGCCCAGTTGTTGGTGCTGTTCAAGTTGAGGAAGGCGATGAGATGATGATGATCACTGACGCAGGTACACTGGTACGTACTCACGTTGCGGAAGTAAGCCAAGTGGGTCGTAACACTCAAGGTGTAACACTGATTCGTACTGCTGAAGACGAGAATGTTGTAGGCCTACAACGCATCGACGAAGTAGAAGAAGCTGAAATTGTTGAAGGCGAAGCTGAAGCAGCAGATGCTGAGACTATCAACGCTGAAGTTTCTGAATCAAGTGAAGAGCAAGCATCAGATGCTTCTGACTTTGAAAGTGATAGCGAGCAAGATACTGAGTAATCTCGATTACGTTAAGTAATTAAGCTTACTAATGAAAAAACCGAGCCTAAGTGCTCGGTTTTTTATTACCTGTCATTTCATTTTTCTTCTCACTTCGTTTAGGTCTTAGAGCTGACCTTAACCCGTCGCTTTTATGCAAAAGTTTGAGCTCTAAATCTCGAACGCTAAACTTTGATCAATAACGAGGCAGGACGAAAGCGATAGAGTAGGAGATAAAGCTAAATAAAAGGATGTGGAATGGATATCTGGTTGTTGGTTGCTTTACTATTAATGAGTCTGTTTTTTATCGCGTTTGTTATTGCCGCGAGCAAAAATGGCCGTCATTTAAAAGGCAATGCGATGATTTCGCTTATCTCTGTGGTTTTGAGTGTGCTTGTCTGGTTTCAGCTTAAACAAGAGTTACCTCAATTTCCTTTAGATGATAGCGATAGTTACACAGCAACAGATTTCCAAGATGAGCTTCAGAAAAGCCTTAAGCAAGACCCGAATCAATCCGATTTGTGGTTTAAGCTTGGTGGTGTGTACATGCAGAAAGGGGAGTTTGATGCAGCGTTCACTTGTTACGACTACGCGATTCGATTAGACCCTCAAGCGCCTTCTGGCATTTATGCCGCTAAAGCTACTGCACTTTATTACCTTAGCTCTCAGGTGATGAGTGATGAGGTCAACAGATTATTAAATCAGTCGATGCAGCTTGATCCAAACGATCGGACTGCATTAATGTTGATGGCGACCGATCACTTCATTAGCATGCGCTATCAACAAGCGATCGATGCGTGGACCCAAATTCTCGACTCCAATCAAAAGGGCATTGATCGTGTGTCAATTATCCATTCGATCAACCAAGCCAAACAGATGATCCGCTAGACTTGGTCAATAGGCTGTTCTTCCTGGTTAGCTTTTGAAGCTATTTGCTTTTGAAATGATTTGCTTTTGAAATGATTTGCCTTTGAAACGATTAGCCTCTAAAGCCATTAATCTCTCAAGTTATTGGCTTTCTTGCATTTCGATTAACCCACCTGCGTTATGGATTTGAGTAAACCCTTGAGCGCGCAAGAACTGGTAAGCTTGCCCTGAACGATTGCCACTGCGGCAATACAACACGATGGGTTGGTCTTTATCTATCTTAACAAAATGAGCAGCCACTTCAGAAAGAGGGTAGTTGACGGCGTTGCCTAGATGCCCTTGTGCGAACTCTGCAGGTGTTCTGACATCAACAACTAACGCACCTTTCTCTATTAACTCCCACCCTGTCTCTGCGCGCTCTGATGCGTTAACGCCTGAACTGAGTAGTGCAATGCATAATGCTGAAAGCGAAAATAAGGTCTTCATTGTTGACTCCTTGAATGAGTAAACGGTCATTGGAGAGTAGGTATTGATTTGAATGCTTTAAACCTAAAACTGAATATTTAAAACAGAAAAACCAGCCACACAACACTAGTGTGACTGGTTTTTACCTAACGGTCTATTTGAAGAAACTAGTATTCGTAGTTGGCTTCACGCTTTTCAGCTTGCTCTTCCCATTTAGGAACAACCGTGTCTAAGAAGTGTTGTTTCTCGGCGTTCATCTTATCCATGTCCATTCCAAGCGCTTTTTGAGCGGCTTCTTTGGTCGAGATATCTGGAATCTCGATTGGATCGGTGATGCCTTTCTTAGCTAGTAGACGAACAATCTTAGTACGAGCGTCCGCTGCACGGTCAACGGCAGTACCTAGCACTTCTAAAGCGATTTCAGGAGCGTGCATATGGATACCGTGAGATGCAATAGCGTAGTCCCAACGCCATTGAGCGTGACGTATATCCAGTAGGATAGGTTCCATCTCTTGTTCTGTCGCACCTGCGTCCCATGCTGCGCCCGCTTCAAAGTGAGCGGCGACAATTTGTTTCTCAGCCGTCAGCTTCATGTTCAGAACTTGCGCTTTACGGCTTGAAACGATGTTACGCATGGTTTCTTTAGATTGAGTGTGACAGTTTGCACACGTATCTTCGAAGCGGTCGAATGGGTTGCCCACTTTATGGTCGGTATAAACGGTTCCATCTTCTTTGGTGACTTTAGGCATATGACAGTCTGCACAAACGACTTTGTTTTTGCCGTGGATACCTTCACGCCATGTTTCGAAACCAGGGTGCTGTGCTTTCAGCATTGGCGCTTTCGATACTTTATGCGTCCAATCTTTAAAGTTGATCGCATCATAGTAACGTTCCATATCGCCGACGGTTGTACCTTGGTCCCAAGGAAATTTCACGCCTTTGGTTGGACCGGTGAAGTAATATTCCACGTGACATTGGGCACAAACTGACGCTTGTTGGTCTAAGCGGCTTTGCTCATCAAACTTTTTACCAATTGCTTCAAATGCACGCTCAACGTAAGGACGAGTCACCTTCAGTGCTGGCTCACCATTTTTGAAGCCTTCGCTTTGGGTATCGTGACAGTCTGAACAGCCAATAGGGTTAATGATCTCGTTGCCAAGACGCGCCCACTTACCGTCGAAATAACCATCTTCGCCACGCTCTTCGATAACACGTGCTACATCTGGGCTCTTACAGCTCCAACATGCCATTGGCATCGGGCCCGAACTTTCGTCAGTTGGGCCACCAGTACGAAGTGTTTGTCTTACGTCGTCAATTGCATAAAAGTGACCACGGGCTTTGTTGTAATCTTTTGCGAAGCCGTAGCCAGCCCACATGATAACCATGTTGGGATCTTCTTTTAGTGCATCTTCAATGGTTTCGCTTTCTGAAGTTTGTCTCCATGAATGATATTGATCTGGGTGGTTTTGCTCGAACTGGTCGTTACGAGGATCGCCAATTTCTTTTTGTTCAGACGCAGCAAAACTGGCCGCGCTTGCTAGTGATGCGCTAACCATTAATAGTGTTGTGACCGAATTACGTATCCAATGCTTTTTCACAGTGATATCTCCAATATACTGATTCTTATACCAAGCGTTGTGAGTTTGCTATTCAAATTAAGAACTGGAGAATTCCTGTTTATATTAATTCATAAATAAACATATTTTGTTACGTGTCGGGAGTTTGCTTGTTTTAGATCAATTAATGGCAGTGACCTTAATCACGTTGAAGTTTATATAACCCTAAAGTGGTATAAGTGGTTAGGTTGATTAGAATTTAACTGAGAATTATTATCATATTTGGACAAGCAATCACCTAAATTGACCATGTTTTAAATAGGGTGATTGCGTTCACAGATTAACCTATCGAAATTTCGTATTACCCAATTAGAGGTATATTCTGACAATAGAAAGCGTTGTGGCTTATCCAAAATAAGAATTGATATCATTTAAACGGTAATAATATCGTTTAAGGGTACTTTTGTTTAACCGGAATATTATTTAGTTGAGAGTTAAATAATGCCGGTATAAGGAAAGGATAAAATGGGCAATATTAAATTGGCCATAGTCATAATGCTTAAATCCCTTCTAGCATTCTGCCTCTATGGTTATTCCATTCATGCTGTTGCTGAGCCTGCTGTTACGCCAGTAGGAGAATCAACAAGACATGAAGTCGAATTAATACGCGACAAAGACTACAAGTGTGTTCAATGCCATAAAGATTCAAAAGAAACGGTATTGGGTTCACATGGTGAAAGTGCACACGCTTTACTTGGCCGTGAAGTAAATTGTACCGATTGTCATAGTTCAATTAGCCCCGATCACCGTGAAGGTGCGCCTGAAGTGGTGAAGTATCGCGAGGCTCAATCACAACCGGGAACTGAAAAGGTTTTCCTAGAACCAAGCTTAATTCTAGATGCCAATAGCCAATGTATTGATTGTCACAAGCCTGATGATCTTCGTGAAGCGAATTGGACTCACGATGTTCACGCGCAAAACTTAACCTGTTCAAACTGTCATGACGTTCATGCCACTGAAGCGAAAGTGTTGGGTTTAGATAAAAAGCAAACCATCAAGCTGTGTGTGGATTGCCATTCAGACTTCAACCAGAAGAAAGAAGAGGAGTAATCTATGAGCTGCTCAAGAAGAAACTTTTTAGCAGGCGCTGGTGCTGTTATTTTTACCACAGGTGTAGCGGGAACGGCAGCGGTAACAAGTCGTAAGACGTTGGCCAATGTTCAAGAAGATGGCACTAAACGTTATGGAATGATTCATGACGAAACCGCTTGTATTGGTTGTACCGCCTGTACCGAAGCATGTCGTGAAGTAAACAAAGTACCCGAAGGTGTATCGCGCTTAGAAATTATTAAAAGCGAGCCTCAAGGCGAATATCCAAATGTTGATTACCGTTTTACTCGTAACTCTTGCCAACATTGTGATAATGCCCCTTGTGTGATGGTCTGCCCAACAGGGGCGGCCTACAAAGATGAGAAGACAGGCATTGTTGATGTGCACAAAGAGAAGTGTGTTGGTTGTGGTTACTGCTTATTAGCCTGTCCATATCAAGTGCGCTTTTTCCATCCCGAGAATAAATCCGCAGATAAATGTAACTTCTGTCGTGATACCAATCTTGCACAAGGGAAGTTGCCTGCTTGTGTCGAATCTTGCCCGACCAATGCGCTGGTATTTGGCGATCTCAATGATCCTGAGAGTGAGATAAACCAGGTGCTTCAATCGGAAGTGGTTTACAGAGATAAAGCTTATCTAGGTACTCAGCCAAAACTCTATAAAGTGCCACACCAAAAAGGGGAGATTTGATTATGAGTGCATGGGACACAGCTTTTCAGTCTGGTACCGTGGTATGGGACTGGATTATAGCCATCTATCTATTTCTGGCGGGGATGTCGGCGGGTGCCGTCATGATTTCCATTTACCTTAAGCGTGAGGTCATTGAAGGCGATCCTTCTCATAATGGTGTATTAAAGGCGACAGCTTTTCTTGCGCCATTTGGGATCATTTCAGGTCTGCTGATCTTGGTTTTCCACCTGACAAAACCATTGTCATTTTGGAAGATCATGATCTTCTATAATCCAACGTCTGTGATGTCGATGGGTGTGATCTTATTCCAAGTATATATGGTGATCTTGTTTCTTTGGATCGGCATTATATTTAGAGATCAAATCGTCGTGTTCTTGAATGACCAAACCTGGTTAAAAGGGCGACTCGACTTTGTCGGTAACTGGATTGGCAAATTAGAAGTGTTTGAGAATGCTCTGGAAATATTCTTAGCGGTTCTTGCTCTTATGCTTGCCGCTTATACCGGATTCTTGCTTTCAGCTTTAAATACCTTCCCACTATTGAATAACCCCGTGTTACCGATTTTGTTCTTATTCTCGAGCTTATCCTCGGGCGCGGCGGCGTGTATTTTATTTGGTGTGCTGGTCTTTAAAGAATCACCTCATAGCCCGACTATTTCATGGATCCACGGATTCGAACGTCCAGTCGTGATGTTTGAATTGTTTGTTCTAATTACTTTCTTTACTGGGCTTATCTTCGCTGGTGGTCAAAGTGAGCAAGCCGTATGGAACGCAATTGGCAGTGGCTTCTGGGCAAGTTGGTTCTGGTATGGCGTCATCGGTGTGGGCATGATTTTACCGTTGTTGCTGAATGCCGTTACGCCGACTTCAATTCGCCATAGCTCGGTGTATATTTTCTCCGTGACTTCGCTAAGCCTAATGGGCGTATTAATGCTGCGAACTTTTGTCCTTTATGCAGGGCAGTTAACGATAGCTTAATTTCGCGCAAGTTTATTAGTGAGCAGATGTTGGATACTAGACATCTGCTTATTAATGAACATGCTTTTAGTAAACATGAGATGCGTGTTCAGATCGGCTCTGCTCTAGCGGAGCCTTATTGAGGTGATATGGTCGGTTCTTTGGGGCTGTTTAGTTTAGTGTTGGTTGCTGTACTCAGTAGCATTATTGGTGTGCATTCGTTTTATCAAATGCTAAACAAACGGACGCAAAATATAAGTTTAATCCGCAGTTTCTCTCTTTCAAGTGCATTGTTTTCTCTCACTTCTGTCGCATTGCTTGGCTATGCCTTTGTCAGTGATGACTTCTCTATCCTCTATGTTGCTGAACATTCAAATACTCAATTACCCTCATTTTTTAAGTTAGCAGCTGTATGGGCTGGTCATGAAGGTTCGTTGTTATTTTGGGTACTGACCATCAGTTGTTGGTCGGGTGTTATTGCCTTACAAAAACACTATTCGAATGAATACCAAAGCCGTGTGTTGTGGGTGATGAACGTACTATTGGCAATCTTCGCTTGGTTTACTTTGCTTGCATCAAACCCATTTGAGATGAACTCGACCTTACCGCTTGAAGGGCGTGACCTTAACCCAATGCTGCAAGATGTCGGCCTGATCTTTCACCCTCCATTACTTTACCTTGGCTATGTCGGATTTTCTGTGGTGCTGGCATTTGCCGTTGCCGCTTTGCTGGTTGATCCTATTGAGTTTGATTGGGTTGCCCATTGTCGCAGTTGGTGTCTAGTCGCTTGGATCTTTTTAACCGCTGGGATCATTCTTGGATCTTGGTGGGCGTATTACGAATTAGGTTGGGGCGGCTGGTGGTTCTGGGATCCGGTTGAAAATGCGAGCTTGTTGCCATGGCTTACTTCGACCGCTTTACTGCACAGCTTAGGTGTTGCAAAAGGAAAGCGACAGTTGTTGAAGTGGTCTCTGAGCCTTGCTTTCATAACGTTTTGCCTAAGTATTCTCGGCACCTTTATTGTTCGATCTGGCGTACTCACATCGGTACACGCTTTTGCAGTCGACCCAACCAAAGGGATCGCACTGCTGCTTATATTAGTTCTGGTGCTGGTGAGTTCATTTTCTCTGCTTATCGTCAGAGGAGAGTCTTTTGAATCTAATCCGATTACCAGCTTCGCCAGCAAAAGCTTTTTGAGCTTAGTCGCGGTGCTTATTTTTGTTCTGGCGACTGCTGTCGTGGTGTTCGGAACATTTTATCCAATGGTATTTGAACTGCTCGGGTTGGGAAACATCTCGGTCGGTGCACCTTACTTTAATCTATTGATTGCACCTTTGGCTTTGCTTGCGTTAGCCGTCGTCGGCTTAGCCCCTTTGTTGAGCATTAAGCCTCAAGCGTCGAAAGGCGTTATGATGCTGATCGCTTTAGTATCTATTTGCCTCGGGTTCGCCTGTTACGCTTGGCAAGTAGAGAAGATCCAAGTGATGGCTCTGATGACATGGTCACTCGCATTTTGGGTTTTACTCACTCATGTTTATGGCTTAGTGGTGACGCGAAGCTCCAAGTTCCAACGCAAAGTCTGGGTGATGATGTTGGCTCATGTTGGGATTGCCGTTCTAGCCATAGGCGCTGCAATGAACAGTTACCACTCATTCGAACGCAGTTATAAATTGAGCCCAGGCGAACAGGTTGAGTTTATGGACTGGACGCTTGCTCATGAAGATACAGAGCTTTATGTCGCCTCAAATTTTACTGCTGAAAAGGCGATACTTAAGCTAGATACTGGCGAGAAAAGTTTTTCCATTACACCTGAAAGAAGACATTACCAAGTTCGAGTGATGAACATGAGCGAGCCTGCAATGAAGTGGTTCTGGCATGGCGATGTGTATATCACCATGGGTGAGAAAGTTGATGCTACCGCTTATGCATTTCGAGTTCAGTACAAAGCGTATGCTCGTTGGATATGGTTTGGTGGGCTGTTCTCAATTCTAGGTGCTGTGCTTTCACTGACCAATCGCAAAAAGAAAACCGTTAAGGCGTCACAGTATGCATACCAGCGTTCGTAACAAGCTCATCACGTTAATTATCTTGGCATTAATGGTGGTGTTGGGTTTTGCCTTTGCGCTCAATAATAAGCAGCAATCGACGATTGTGTCGGAGCAAAAAAGGGCATTTCCAGAATTCATATCTACTGCGTTAGCGAATAGTGAAGGCATCAGTAGTAAACAGGAAATTACGTTGGCTGATGTCACTCAGCATCCTTATCAACTGGTTAATGTATGGGCTTCGTGGTGCGGTATATGTAAAACTGAGCACGCTTTTTTGCTCAAACTTCATGATAAAGGTATTCCAATTGTTGGGCTCAATTATCGAGATAACTCCGGGGCAGCGATCAATGTGTTATCGAGCGATGGCAATCCGTACTCAACGGTGATCAGTGACCCTCAAGGGAAGTTGGCTTTAGAGGTCGGTGTCATAGGAACCCCTGAGACGTACTTGGTCGATGGCGATGGCCAAATTATTAAGAAGTTATTGGGCGTGATTAATGACTCTATATGGAAAGAGGAGCTTGCCATGTATTTTAATGGTGCGAATGGATGATGAAATATTTGGTGCGAAT
Organism: Vibrio toranzoniae; assembly: GCF_024347655.1. Lineage (NCBI taxonomy): Bacteria > Pseudomonadati > Pseudomonadota > Gammaproteobacteria > Vibrionales > Vibrionaceae > Vibrio > Vibrio toranzoniae. The sequence goes on from NZ_AP025514.1 coordinate 1,233,918, forward strand.
ACTGATTATACTCTCTTCGACTGTTGCTATTAGCTTTCCGGGAATGGCAGGAGATCTGTTTACAGCCAACAATAAGAATACAAGCATTCAAGTTGAACTGTTTGAGTTTGACAACTCAGAACAGCAGCAGCGAGCTATTTCCTTGGCAAAAAGACTACGTTGTCCGCAATGTCAGAATCAAAATCTTATTGAGTCGAACTCTCCCATCGCAAAAGATTTACGTCTTGTTGTGTTCAATAGGGTAAAAGCTGGAGAGAGTGATCGTGAAATTACTCAATATATGACGGACAGGTTCGGTGAATTTGTACTTTATAAGCCGGAAATGAACGCTTCAAACTTATTACTTTGGCTACTACCCAGTCTATTATTTCTATTGTTTATATATCTATCAGTAAAAAGTGTTAGAAAGAGCTCATAAAAGTCATGTATTATTGTTTACCAATTGACCTGTATTTTGTAACATTAAAAGATTATAAAGGCTAAGCACTGTTATATAAGGATGTATTCGTGGATAACGTAATCTCAAATCTAAAAAAAGAGTTTCATACCCATGTCCAAGCAGATAAATGGGGTGAAAAATACAGTGCTAAGTCAAGTGTATCTACTCTGACCCCGGAAGAGTTGACCGAATTGCAAAACGCCTGGGTTCAATTAGTCATCTGGAAGCAAACACAAGTTGGTTGATAAGCGGTCAAGGTATAACTACAGTTTTAGTCAACCACTACAAGTAGACTTATTTATAACCCATATTGGTCACGCCAATGTGGGTTTTTTTCTTATGTGAACATTTATTGTTATAACATAACAATTTGTGCCTGTTCGATCTTGAAAAAAATTGTTAACAGCCTCATAGTGTCTATCATTAGATAGTTCGCTACAAAATATTGCCTAGATATATAATGTAGTGTTGTTAAATACATCGAATTTTCAAGTGAGTATAGCTATGGCGGAAGTGCGTGCCAGAATAGATTTCAAAGTAGGGGTAACAAGCAGTATTGATGCTGAGCTTCTGTCTTTTCATGGTTTGAAAACAGATAAAGAGCATGTTGCTGTGATATTTAGGTCAGCAGATAAGACACAAGACATACCTCTTGTTCGCATGCATTCTGAGTGTCTTACTGGTGATGTTTTCCATTCATCTCGTTGTGACTGTGGTGAGCAGTTAGACGAAACCATAAGGATTATGGGTGAAACGGGTGGCGTGATTCTTTATTTACGCCAAGAAGGACGCGGTATTGGTTTGTATAACAAAATTGATGCTTACCGTCTTCAAAGTGAAGGAATGAACACGTATGAAGCAAATAATCACCTAGGCTTTGGTGATGATTTGCGTGATTTTACAGAAGCGGCTGAAATGCTACGAGCTTTAGGTACCACTAAAATCCGTTTGCTGACCAATAACCCTAAGAAGATCAATGAGCTTAGATCTTTTGGTATTGAGATTGAAGAAGTGGTAAAGACCTCTGCTCATATAAAGTCGGGTAACGAAAGCTACCTCAAGGCAAAAGTCTCACACGGAAAACATAATTTGGATATCTGACTCGTCTCTTTGTTGCGTATAACACAAAAATGTTTAAAGACCTCACCAGCGTGAGGTTTTTTTGTATTTATCTTGCAATAAAATTGTAAGTTTGTATTATTTTAATCCGTAGTGTAAATGATAATAGTTTGCACTATTACTACGAATAATAATTTAAAGCTCAACAAGGATGCTTCATGACCATTAAATCTTTAGTGACAAAAGCCGTAACTTCGTCACTCATTTTTGCCTCTGCTTCTTCTTTCGCAGCAGTAACTCAAGATCAAGTTGTAGAACATTACGCAGATATCGCACATGCAGTGTTTGCCGATTCAGTAGTTACAGCAAAAGCGTTGAACTCTTCTATTGATACCTTCTTAGCTTCTCCTTCTGCTGGTAACTTCGAACAAGTCAAACAAGCTTGGCTTGAGTCTCGTGTTCCTTACCAACAATCTGAAGTGTTCCGCTTTGGTAACGTTATTGTCGATGATTGGGAAGGCCAACTAAACGCATGGCCACTAGATGAAGGCCTGATCGATTACGTTTCTTCTGATTACCAATATGAGCTTGGAAACGAAGGCGCTAGCGCAAACATCGTTGCGAACAAGACTTTCCAAATTGGTCAGACAACTGTTGATGCAACGAACATCACCCCTGAGCTAATCGCAGACCTTAACGAGATCGGCGGTTCTGAAGCGAACGTAGCATCTGGCTACCACGCGATTGAATTCCTACTTTGGGGCCAAGATTTAAACGGTACTAACAGCGGTGCAGGTGAGCGTGCTTACACTGACTTCGTTGTTGGCGCTGAGTGTACTAATGGTAACTGTGACCGCCGTGGCGCATACTTAAAAGCATCCGCTGAACTACTTATCCAAGACCTAGAGTGGATGGAAAAGCAGTGGGCTGAAGGCGAGAAAGGCAACTACCGTCAAGAGCTTCTTTCTGAATCTAGCGAGAATGGCCTACGTAAAATGCTATTCGGCATGGGTTCACTGTCTCTAGGTGAGCTAGCGGGCGAGCGTATGAAGGTGGCACTAGAAGCTAACTCAACAGAAGACGAGCACGATTGTTTCTCTGATAACACGCACAACTCTCACTACTACAACGAGCAAGGCATCTACAACGTTTACACGGGTCTATATAAGCGTGAAGACGGCACTCTGCTTTCAGGTCCAAGCCTGTTTGACCTAGTAGAGCAAAAAGATGAGCAAGCTGCGAAAGAGATCCAAAAGCAGTTTGACCTAGCACGTGCACAAGTTGGTCAACTAGTAACGTCTGCTGAGAAAAACAACCAGCACTTCGATCAGCTAATTGCTTCTGACAACGCTGCGGGTAACGCACTAGTAAACAAAACGATTGTGGCGCTAGTGTCTCAAACTGCTGCAATCGAGCGTGCTGCTGGTGTTATTGGTATTGATAGCCTTAACCCAGACACGGCTGATCACGAGTTCTAAGAACCCAAGACGAAAATCATAAAGGGCTCTCTTTGAGCCCTTAATTGTTTGTTACTCATGAAAGTCACTCCCAAATAAAAACTAAAATCAAAAACACAGCAAGGCAATGTATGAAGTCGTATCTCTCAGCCTCACTATTAACCGCACTGTTTTTCGTATCTCCATTACATGCTCATGAAACCTACTCTGGTGGCAAAACGACCGTGAAGAAAGAGGGAGCGAATGCTTTTTCTCTTCCTGCAGCCAATCTACCAATGAGCAAACGCTTGGATTTCAGTGTCGGTAACAGCTTCTTTAGAAATCCTTGGGTACCTGCACCCTCATCAACTGATGCTCGTGATGGATTAGGACCACTATTTAATACTAACGGCTGTCAAAACTGCCACATCAAAGATGGTCGTGGTCACGCGCCAGAAAAAGGCGATGAGAACGCAGTATCCATGTTGGTTCGTTTAAGCATTCCGGCTGAAACGCCAGAGCAGAGACAAGCCTTTATTCGTGATGGTGGTATTCCAGAACCGACTTACGGCGGTCAGCTACAAGATTTCGCACTTCAAGGTGTTAAACCAGAGGGTAAAGTGAACATCAGTTACACCGATGTTCCTGTTGAATTCAAAGACGGCACTGTCGTTACTCTGCGTAAACCGATTTTAAAAATTACGGAACTTGCGTTCGGTGAGATGCACCCTAAAACTGAATTCTCAGCTCGTGTTGCACCGCCAATGATCGGCCTTGGCTTGCTTGAGAGAATTCCAAAAGAAACAATTTTAGGATTTGCCGAGCAACAATTGGCAGACAAACAGGGCGTGTCAGGCAAAGCCAACTATGTTCTTGATGTTCAAACCAACGAGATGGCGCTTGGTCGTTTCGGTTGGAAAGCCGGACAGCCAAACCTAATGCAGCAAAACGCAGCGGCATTTAACGGTGACTTAGGCCTAACAAGCCGCTTGTTCCCGAACGAAAACTGCACATCAGCGCAATCGACTTGTGATGACTTCCCAAATGGTGGTGAGCCAGAAGTGAGCGACAACATTCTAGATTTTGTTGAGTTCTATTCGCAGCACTTAGCGGTTCCAATTCGTCGTAATGTTGATGTTCCAGCTGTCGTGCAAGGTAAAAAACTGTTCAAAGACGTTGGTTGTCAAAGCTGTCACCAAGCCGAATTCCGAACGGAAGATCGTGAAGGTCTGCCTGCATTATCTAACCAGTTAATTAGCCCATACACGGACATGTTGCTACACGACATGGGTGAAGGCTTAGCGGACAATCGCCCTGAGTATCTTGCCAATGGTCAAGAGTGGCGCACCACGCCATTGTGGGGATTAGGCTATACCAAAGAAGTGAACGGTCACACCTTCTTGCTTCATGACGGTCGTGCAAGAAACGTTATGGAAGCGGTCCTATGGCACGGAGGCGAAGCTGAAATGGCGAAACAAAAAGTTTTGTCTTTGAATGCGACTGAGCGTGAAGCACTGCTGGCGTTTTTGAACTCGCTATAGTCGGACTGATATTCAGTAGCTCAACGGCCCAGTTAACTTAAAGAACAAGCTAACCCCAAGAAAACGTTAACCTAAAGAATACACCACTGAACTTGTAGGAATGCGAGGCCAGCGGTAATTTTTAAATCTGTTGAACTCATATAATTAAAAGAAAAACTAGGAAGTAAGGTAACAGCATGACACATAAATTTTTGTTAATGCCTTTGTCGGTATTAATCATGGCAGGCTGCCAATCATCGGGTGAGCAAACGGCTTCATCTGAGTTTAACGGTGTCTCTTATCAAGCAGACACGACCGCTCATATCAGTCGTAGCGTGTATCAACAAGAGTTTGATTCAGCGTTGCTATTTGCTAAGCAAGCCAGTGAACTAGAAGTCTTGATGCAGGGTTACTGTGAAACCAATAATGTTGAGCTAGATGCTTTGAAAGATCAGTGGCAGCTCACGATGAACAATTGGATGGCACTGCAAGGCCAAGAAAGAGGCCCAACAGCGGCACTTGAAGAGAGTTGGAATGTTCAGTTTTGGCCAGATAAAAAGAACACCACAGGCTTAAAAATGCGTCAGCTGACTCAGCAAGATAAAGCTTGGTCACAAGACGAAATCGCGCAGCAGAGTGTGACCGTTCAAGGGCTAGGCGCGTTGGAGTGGTCTCTGTACGACGAACAGTCTCCATTGCTTCAAGATAAAGCGCTAGGGTGTTTATCTTCACAAGCTATCGCACAAAACTTGGCAATGAAATCGGCTTCTATTGCTGAAGCTTGGCAAGTTAACCCTTGGTTAGCGCAAGACGAGACTCGTTGGGAATCGGAATACATCGCTTTATTGACTAACCAACTTGATTACAGCATGAAAAAACTGAGTCGTCCGATGGCGAAAATCGGTCATCCGCGTCCTTACTTCTCAGAATCATGGCGTGCACAAACCTCGATGACTCAACTAAAAGCGAACGTAGCGGCGCTAGAGAAACTGTACCTAGCAGATGGCAATGGCCTAGATGGCTTATTGAGAGAGAAGGGCTTAAGCGACCTTGCTGATCGTGTTGCTGACCAATTTACGCTAACGCTAGATACTTGGCCTACAGAATCAAGCTTGTTCGAGTTATTGCAGAGTAAAGAAGGCTACCGAACGGTGCTTACTCAATACAATAAGCTAGAACACTTGAAGTACCTGATTCATGAAGAAGTGGCGATAGAGCTTGGCGTGGTAATAGGATTTAATGCTACCGATGGTGACTGATAATACGAGAAGAATGCTACTCAAGGCTGCACTGGGTTGCGCAGCTGTTCCAGTACTGCCATTTGGGTGTGCGACTCGAAAGAGTGTATCGAATGATCCCCAGTTGATTGGCTGTGCGCTAAATGGTCGTGGCCAATATTCAGCGGTTGTGGCTGACGAATATGGGATGCCATTAAACCAACTACCGATCCCCGATCGTGGTCATGGCGTCGCTATTTGCCCAACCTCATCGCATGCTGTGGTGTTTGCTCGTCGTCCTGGTGACTATTTTATGGTGTTTGACTACAAAAAGGGCGAACAGATCAAAATGGTGGTGAAAGGTAACAACCGCCACTTCTATGGTCATGGTGTTTACTCATTAGATGGCAAATTACTGTATGCCACTGAAGGGAAAACGGACAGCAGCCAAGGTGTGATTGGCGTTTACGATGTCGCGCAAGGGTATCGTAAGGTCGCAGAGTTCACCGGTTTTGGCATTGGCCCTCATGAAGTGATCGTCATGCCCGATGGTAATCTCGCGATCGGCGTTGGTGGTGTTCATACTGATGGCAGAACACCGAAAAACTTGGATTCAATGCAACCGAGCTTAAGTTATGTATCTCCTGAAGGTGTACTACTTGAGCAAGTGGAGCTGTTGGACAAGAAGCTAAGCATTCGACACTTAGCCCATGATGGTGCTGAAACCGTGCTTTGTGGCCAGCAATATCGTGGTGAGCCAGATGAGTATCCTTCGCTTTTGGCGATGCATACTAAAGGCGGGCAGTTTGAATCACTGAACGCAGAACCAGAACAATGGGCAAGGTTCAATCACTACATCGCCAGCATTGCGGCGTCAGATGACTGGATTATTGCGACCTCACCACGAGGGAATTGCTACGGTATTTGGTCTAAAGAGACGAAAGAATTAGTAGAACTCTCTGCGCTGTCGGATGCTTCTGGTGCAGTGCTGCTTGATGGAGAGTTTCGACTTAGCTCTGGGGCGGGTAATGTGATTAGCCAACGTACACCTTATCAAAAGTCGACACAGCAGTCGCCCATCCAGTGGGATAATCATTGGAGCTCTATCTGATTTATATCGCCTCGTAAAAATAACATGCTCACTCCGATTTTTTTGCCATACTTATTGGATGATAGGAAATGGAGTGAAGCATGTTCGCGAAATACTTCTGTGGATTGTTGGCGTTAGTTTCTGTGCATGCATGGAGCTATACGAGTTCTGACGAGAGTCGATTTATACCGGCTGATTCAGAGCTCTCTTTTATGCTGATTTATCCAGAACTCACCCAAAGTATTTATCAAGACTCTTCTCTTCCTATTCTTTGGGATTCACCTGAACTTGTTAAAGCGTTTGAATTTCAGCTGTCGCTTTTAGAGCAAGCGCAAATGGCCCCCCTTTTTGATCGACAACTTAAGCAAATCCGTCAATATCAATCTCGAGGTCAATGGCAAGAGTTAGACATCTTACTCACCGACACCTTTATCTATTACTTAAGCTACGTTGAAAACGCGCCACTAGCCGGTAAGGCGTGGTACTTTTCAGGTAAATTGCATTCTAAGCTGCCAGCGCCTTCCCCTCATATTCTTATGAGATTAAAAAGCAGTGTAGCCGATGATTATTTGTTAGAAATGGTGCTGTCTTACGCGCCTCCTGTTGGTAACTTCGATCAATTTAAGGCGACTTACTCTGTCCTAAAAACTGCTTCTGAACTCTCTATTGATCGATATAAACAAAAGGGTTTGAAACGGTTGGGGGACTTGATTTCAAACAAAACCGTTCTCGTGGAGCGCATAGCTTTAGTGGGTGTCGACACATCAATGATTGCTGTCGATTTTCCCAAGTTTGATCACGACTTAGAAAGCGCGGTTAAGTTGTTTCAACACATGCATGGCCTGACAGCCGATGGAATTATCGGGCCTAATACGATCAAGTGGATAAACATGGGCTTCGATGATCGATTGAATGCGTTAGCCTTAAATGCAGAACGCGTTCGCTTGTGGCCAAGAAATAGAGACTCTCTCATTGTGGTGAATGTTCCGAGCTTTGATATGAAGTATTGGGAGGGTGGCGAAGAGGTGTTTGAGTCCAAAGTCGTCGTAGGCAGAAAGTCGCGAAAAACACCACTTTTAGAGATAAACCTAGATTCGGTCATCCTAAACCCGACTTGGAATGTGCCATGGAAAATCATGGTGAAAGACATCCTGCCCAAGGTAAAAGCGGATGAAAGCTACCTAGAAACGCACAACTTCCAAGTGATTGACGGTTGGCGCACTATGGAGACGGTCGATACCACAGAGATCGATTGGCAGACCATCAATTTTAACTCGTTTCCATATCGCATGCGTCAACAGGCTGGATCGAGTAATGCATTAGGTTTGTATAAATTTAATACTCCTAATAAACGAGCGATCTATTTGCACGATACGCCAAGTAAAAGCCTGTTCAATAGTGACTCCCGTGCCTATAGCTCAGGCTGTATACGTGTCGAGTATGCGGAACAACTAGCAAAGTTGTTGTTTGCAACTAAGGTAAGAAAAGTTCCCAATCAGAGCTATGAGCTTGCTCCTAACACTAAGGTTCGTCTCAGAAAGAGGATTCCGGTACATATCATCTATCAAACCGTGTTGTTTGAAGAGGAGGGGATCCAATACCGTAGTGACATCTATCAATACGACAAAGAGGGCGGTTGATTCAAATCTGATTAGAAAAGGCGATATTGACCAAAAAATGACAACGTCGATTCTATTGATAAAATTATAATGTGTATCAATAACTAACGTTTAAAAGGTTAGAGTTACTGGCCTTTTGGTGCGTTTTTGTACGTTGACGCAACAATTTTCATTATGTATCGTGCGTTTTTTGTTCGATATAATTGGATTTTCTTGCTGTATGTCTCAAAGTTTATTTTCTCGCCGTCAGTTTTTGGCTTACGCTGGTGGTACTGCTGTTATAGCTTCAATCACTCCTTCTATTGCTTTTGCTTCGTACCCAGATCGACCAAGAACGATTAGTATGAATAACCTTCACACCGGTGAGAGATTAGAAACTTGTTATTTCGATGGCACTAATTATGTTGGTGATGAGATGGCTCGCCTAAGCAAATTATGTCGTGATTTCCGCCGAAACGAGATTCACCCAATGGATAAGAATCTATTTGATCAAATAACTCAGATTCAAAATGTCCTAGGTATTCAAAAAGAAGTTCAAATTATTTCTGGCTACCGCTCTCCAGCGACGAATGAAGCGTTACGTTCTAAGTCGAGTGGTGTGGCGAAGAAGAGCTACCACATGTTAGGCAAAGCGATCGATTTTCGTATTGATGGTGTGGATTTGAAAGAGTTGAGAGACGTAGCTAAAAGCTTAAATGCAGGTGGTGTGGGTTATTATGCGCGTAGCAACTTTATCCATATTGATACTGGTCCAGTACGCAGCTGGTAGAGCTAAGCTTAGTGGAAGAGCGATACGGTAGACACTTGTCAAAGTAGACATCCAATGTCATAGTTTGCCCAAATTTCAGTTTGCCCTCTAAGGTTTGTATATGTCTCTTAAGTATCAAGTTGTACCTGTTACCTCTTTTTCTCAAAACTGCTCGATTGTATGGTGTGATGAAACCATGGAAGGCATCGTCGTCGATCCGGGCGGTGATGTTCAACAATTAGCGGCTATCATCGAAGAACTAGGTGTTAAGGTGGTGAACTTGGTATTGACGCACGGTCACTTAGATCATGTCGGCGGCACTGTACCCCTTGCTGAGATCTTGAAGGTTAATATTGTTGGTCCACACAAGGCAGATAATTTTTGGCTTCAAGGCCTAGAGAATCAAAGCCAGATGTTTGGTTTCCCTCTGTGTAAAGCCTTTGAACCAAATACTTGGCTAGATGAGGGTGACAAAGTGACTTTTGGTCACCAAGTTATCGATGTGTTCCACACTCCGGGCCACACACCTGGCCACGTTGTACTGTTCAGTGAGCAAGCTCGTCTAGCATTCGTTGGTGATGTGTTGTTTAACGGTGCGATTGGCCGTACTGATTTCCCTCAAGGGGATTTCAACACGCTGATTGCTTCAATCAAAACTAAGCTTTGGCCGTTAGGCAATGACGTAACATTTGTTCCAGGTCATGGCCCTGAATCTACATTTGGTCGTGAGCGCGCATCTAATCCGTTCGTCGCGGATGAAATGCCTCTATACTAATTAAGTCTTTGATTGACAGTCGATTATTCGTGCTGTTCGATTGATTGAAAAGGAAGCTTAGTTTTTTGAAAGCTAAGCTTTTTTATTACGTGTTTGTTTTAATCTCAAACGTGTTCACTTTAATCAGAAAGCCGCTCAGCGGCAGCCAAGTAGCGTCGAGCTAATCCAATAAACTCTTCTCCACTCATATCCAAATCTTGAGTTGATATGAAAATATCATAACCGTGGAAACTTCTTTGGTACTTCATCCTATTCGCAAGCATTGCCTGTAACCCAGAATAGTTTTTAATGACTGTGTTTTGATTCTTCGGTTCATTGGATGAATCAGAGCTAGTCTGTGTTTGGCTATCGCTGAAGCTAACTTCGTCAGTATTTTGTGATTCTTTATATTGGCTCAGTTCAACACAACCATTTTCAGTACAGCGAGTGTGGTAATGCGATGAGTCGAGCACTATATCCTCAAAGTTTGACTCTTTACCCGCTTGTTTAGCTCCTAGGTACAAAAGTGCTCGTTGGCTCAGTAATAACTCACAAGTGATCTTTGGGCAGATAGAGTCAAGATAGGGCGAGTAATCCTTAATCTTAATACCGACCCAAGGTAAAGGTTGGTGCCACCCTTCTTGTTCATAAGTACAAAGGCCAATTTTTTGAATGTTGCGCCATTGTAAAACCCAACCACCTTTATAAAAGTGTTGCTGAAAATGAGTTGGAGTGAGTGTAAGCATCACTCTACTTCGCAGCATTAAATAATACCCAGTCCCCAGAAGAACAATAATACAAAATGCGCCGACGATTAGTAGCTTTGCATTATCGCTGTATAGAGCAACGATTAAGCAAATGAAACCCAAGGTAACAGCGATAATTCGGTACGAGCGTGTGAATGAAGGTAAAGATAAATTTGTAAGGTGACGAGTGTCCATAGGCAACACCAAGTTTTCATATTTTTGTCTGGATGGATAACCAGTATATATGACCCTGAATTAATAAGTCGATGTTTAAATAATAGACTCTAGTAGACAATATCGGTATTTTTCGTCGACTTTCGACGCTTCACTCTACAAATAGTTCCTGTTTTTTGGTATAAATCGCGCTTCAAATTTTCACCACTGCGATAAGAGCAGTGAACTGGAGAAATATTCAATGAGACTTGCTCATAAGCGTAAGGTGCAGGCTAAACTGCAGAAACGCATTAAAGCGGCTGTAGTAAACGCAGTGGCAACGCCTAAAACAGCGAAGCCTGTCGCAGAGAAAGTGGTAGCAGAAAAACCTGTAGCATCAAAACCAGCGGTAGAGAAAACAGTAGCAGCAACTAAAGACGTCGCTGTCGCACTGACTCCTAAGCAACAACAAGTTCTAGATATCGTTGTTAGCAATGCTGATGGCATTAACCCTAAAGGTATCGGTCTAAAAGCTGGTCAAGAAGACGCGAAAGCAGCTTCATGGGCAACAGGCGCATTGAAAAAACTTCTTGAAGAAAACCTAGTAGCGAAAGAACAGCTAGCAGGTAACAAGGTTATCTACAAAGCTATCTGATCCCTTAGGATTATATTCGCTTCGTTAAGTTTTTAAGCCTCGATCATCGAGGCTTTTTTGTATCTGAAGAATCGTGCCAAACTCAGTTTTACAGCTTCACATCTCATCTTTTGCTCTTCGAAAATGATTCCCTTGTCTGACGTTCATGCGCTTTATTAGCAAGTATTAAAGTAGGGCGTCTGTAGTGATAAATCGCTGGTTGATATCCCCAGAATGTAGCAACGAATTGATTCTTATCACGCAATGGGAATCAATTGTTAATTTCGGCTCAATAGATCTACTTAAGTATTTATCAATAAGCACTCTTCTCGTGAATAAAGTGAGTCCTTTAAAATCGACATCTCTCAATGATCTCCTACGTAGTTCTACGTAATCCTTTGGTCTAATACGCAGTTTGTGTGAGTCCGTGGTGCGTGCTCTCCCTGATATCTAGTTGCCTCATCAAGGTGCACTCTTATGTTGAATCACAAAAAATACTCAAAGAAAGAGTATTAACCCAACAAAAGGACGTGAACATGAGTCTCATTTCTAACTCCCTCACACGAGTTTTTAAAAACGTTGCGGTAACTGCAGCGGCTTGTTTAGCTTTGGTCGCTACCGGTGCAACTGCTGCTGATAAGGTTTATCGCTTGAAGCTTGCTGAAACATGGGGACCAAACTTCCCTGTATTCGGTGACGCGACCAAGAACATGGCTGCGATGGCTGAGAAAATGTCGAATGGCCGACTGCAAATCAGAATCGATTCAGCGAACAAACACAAAGCACCACTTGGCGTTTTTGACATGGTTAAGTCTGGTCAATACGATATGGGTCACTCAGGCTCTTATTACTGGAAAGGTAAAGTTCCAAATACTCTTTACTTCACTTCTATGCCTTTTGGTATGACCCCAGCAGAGCAATACGCGTGGTTCTATCACGGTGGTGGTATGGAGTTGATGGAGCAGGTTTACTCTCCACACAACTTGATGTCATTTCCCGGCGGTAATACTGATGTTCAAATGGGCGGTTGGTTTCAAAAAGAGATCAACAGTGTCGAAGATCTACAAGGTCTGAAAATGCGCATCCCAGGCTTTGCCGGTGAGATTCTAGCAGAGCTAGGCGCTAAACCTACCAATATTGCCCCAGGAGAGCTTTACACGTCGCTAGAGCGTCGCACAATTGATGCACTAGAGTGGGTTGGTCCATCACTTGATTTACGAATGGGTTTTCACAAGATCGCGCCGTACTACTACACAGGTTGGCATGAGCCGGGTTCTGAGCTTCAATTCCTAGTAAACAAACGCACTTGGAACAAGCTTCCTGAAGACCTACAAGAAATCTTACGTGTTTCAATGCGCACCGCGGCTTACGACATGTACACGCAAGCTACACATGAAAGTGGCAAGAACTGGGTTTCAATGAAGACAGAATACCCAGATGTACAAGTGAAAGATTTCCCACCAGAAGTAATGTCTGCATTGAAAGAAGCGAACGATCGCCTACTTGCTAAGCACGCTGAGAAAGATGCATTGGCAAAAGAAATTCAAGCTTCACAAGCTAGTTACCTAGAGCAGGTTCGCTCGTGGACGGATATTTCACACAGAGCTTACCTTAATAGCCAAGCGAAATAATCGACAGCTGTTGAACTAAAGCTAAATGAACCCAAAGTTTTTCTTGTTAGGTAACTAAGAGTGACTAAGCGGTGGGTTCATTTTAACCATAATAATTAAGCGGGATAAATCCTGTAATACGCCCAAGAATCCTTTCTACATCGAACAGCTTGTTAGCCCGCTGAGCGATGTCTTTTCAAATTCCATGGAGTCGGGAATGCGAAGTCTAATTTATATTGAACGCCTATTTAATCGTATCGGTGATGCACTGGGATGGCTTTCCAGTATGTTGTTTATTTTACTTATCGCCAACGTCGTGTATGACGTTGTCATGAGATATGCCTTCAACGATGTCTCTATCGCCTTCCAAGAGATGGAATGGCACCTATTCTCAGCCGTTTTCTTATTAGGTGTTCCTTATGCCATCAAGGCTGGTGGTCATGTGCGAGTGGATGTGTTCTATGAACAATTGAGTTTTAAAGCCCAGGCAATTATTGATTTACTTGGCACATTTATCTTTTTGATGCCTTTCTGTTTATTGGTTGCTTGGTTTGGTATTGATGTTGCTAAAGAGAGTTATGAATTAGGTGAGACCTCAGGCGATCCCGGCGGTCTGCCGTATCGCTGGATCATTAAAGCTATGATCCCGCTGTCATTCTTCTTAATGGCACTCAGTGGCGTCGGTTTGATCCTGCATTCATTGAACAAGATTTTTAATCCGCACCTTATCCATGCAAATAATATTCATGCAAAGAACAAGTAGAGGCTGAACATGATTGGAATAGTAATGTTTTTTGTCGCCTTGTTTGCACTTCTACTTGGCTTCCCAGTAGCATTTACCTTTGGTGGTATCGCGTTAATCTTTGGTGTTTGGGCTGAGGGCATCGAAATGTTCGCCTTCATGCCATATCGAATTCAATCGATCATGGAAAATACGGTGCTGATGGCCGTTCCCTTGTTCGTTTTTATGGGGCTTGTTCTACAAAAGACCAAGCTTGCTGAGCAGTTACTTGAGTCAATGGGTCGACTGTTTGGTGGTGTTCGAGGTGGTATTGCTATCTCGACCGTACTCGTGGGATCGTTACTTGCCGCTTCAACGGGCGTAGTAGGGGCCTCGGTGGTTGCCATGGGGCTTATCTCTTTACCAGTTATGCTCAAGTACAACTACGACAAAGGCTTAGCCTGCGGCACCATTTGTGCTTCTGGCACGCTTGGGCAAATCATTCCACCATCGATAGTTCTCATTCTATTGGGTGATGTACTGGGTGTGCCAGTTGGCGATTTGTTCCAAGCGGCGATTTGGCCGGGCGTGATGTTAGTCGGTGCTTATATCGTGTACATATTGATATACGCAAAGCTAAACCCTGAGTCGGCTCAGCCAATCGAGCGCGATGACTCGATCAGCCGCAAGAAAGAAGTGTTTAATGCGCTTAAAGCGATTCTCCCACCTCTAGCGCTCATCATTGTGGTATTGGGATCTATCTTTGCAGGTGTGGCAACGCCAACTGAATCGGCAGCGTTGGGTGGTGCCGGTGCATTGGTTCTCGCACTGTTATACGGTCAGTTTAGTTGGTCGATGGTATTTGCTGCGTCTAAAGAGACTGTGAAGGTTACCGCAATGGTCTTTGCTATCTTGCTTGGTGCCACTGCATTTTCGATGGCGTTTACTTATACCGGTGGCGACTATCTGGTCGAAGAGTGGATGCTGCAACTGCCAGGTGAAAAGTGGGGCTTCTTAATCATCACCATGTTGGTTATTTTGATTTTGGGTTTCTTCATCGACTTTGTAGAGATCTGTTTCATCATCGTCCCGATCATAGCGCCAGTGGCTGAATTGATGGGCATCAACATGACTTGGTTCGCTATCCTTATCGCAATGAACCTACAAACTTCATTCCTAACGCCGCCATTTGGCTTCAGTTTGTTCTATTTGAAGGGAGTTTCACCGAAAGGAATCACTACCAAGGATATCTACCGAGGTGTGATGCCGTTCATTCTGATTCAAATCATCGTACTTGGATCACTTCTCGCTTTCCCATCTTTCTATGGAATGTGAGTGAAGCCTAGAATGTGAATGATATGTTTCAACGGCTATCTATAAATTGGTAAAGTAAAACGGCTTATTGGTATTCAGTAAGCCGTTTTTTGTGAGGGAAAGGAATGCCTCTTAAAGCTAAGCTGATTTTGCTGACGTTACTCCCGTTGCTGCTGGTAACGGCGAGCATAAGTTGGATCTCGTTACACCAAACCAAAACGTTGGGTGCGAAAGAGGTCGAGATCTTCAGAGACAGCTTAATTAAATCTCGTGAAAACGCCCTCAAAGATACGGTCGATCTCGCATTTGATGCCATCGAGCACATCTACAACGACCCAGAGATCCAAGAAGCACACGCCAAGACTGAGGTTCGGAGTATATTATCTAAACTTAGATATGGGTCCGATGGGTATTTTTTCGCATACGATCGTCATGGAACCAATTTAGTCCATCCAATACAGCCTGAATTGATAGGGAAAAACTTACTTCAACTGCAAGATGAAGATGGTGACTTTCTTATAGAGGCCCTGCTGAAAGAGGCTCAAACGGGTGGCGGGTTTCACCAGTATTTGTGGCAAAAACCATCAACGAGAGAGGTCGTTCCGAAGTTGAGTTATGCTGCTTGGTTAGAACGATGGGGGTGGATGATTGGCACGGGCTTGTATATTGAAGACGTGCATCAGGAAGTAGCTTCAATGCAGGATGCGATCAACAAAAATATTGAAACCACGTTCTTTTCTATCGTTGTAATTATTAGTGTGACAGTGGCGGTCATCATTGTGCTTACATTAGCCATTAACATGCATGAACACCGTATTGCCGATAACAATTTAAAGGAACTTGCCCATAAAACGGTAATGTTTCAAGAAGATGAAAAGAAACACTTAGCTCGTGAACTACATGATGGTATTAACCAGCTACTAGTCTCAAGTCGTTGTCATTTGGAGTTGTTAGGTTATAAGTTACAAAGTGAAGATCTGAAGTCCCATTTGAATAAGTCTCAGCACTCATTAATGAGAGCAATTGAGGAGGTCAGGCATATTTCTCACCAGCTTCGCCCTAGCTCTCTGGATGATATTGGCTTGGAAGCGGCTTTATCGTCATTACTCTTAGATTTTCAGGCTCACTCTGGCATTGAAGTTGATACTTTATTTAAAACCAATCCTGGAAAATTGAAATCGGAGGTCGCAACGACCTTGTATCGAGTTGTGCAAGAGTCATTGAATAATATAGAGAAGCACGCAAAAGCGACCAAGGTAACGGTTATTGCACAACAAATCGGCAATGTATTGCAATTGCTGATTCAAGATAACGGTGTGGGTTTTAATACTTATAAAGCGATGGAAAAACGAGGGATTGGGCTACGCAATATGAGAGAGCGAGTGGAGTTCATTGGTGGTGATTTTGAATTGATGAGCGAGATTGGCTTTGGAACGGAAATTACAGTGTTGTTGACACTAGAGGGATTAGTGAATGAGTGAAGTTATTCGAGTTGTGATCGCTGACGATCACCAAGTGGTACTGGATGGCTTTATGGCGAGGTTGGAGCTTGAGTCAGAGATTAGCGTGATAGGTACTGCTAGCAATGGTTTAGAAGCGGTAGAAATAGTTAAAACTCTTCGTCCTGACGTTGTGTTAATGGACATCAGTATGCCCATCATGAATGGTATTGACGCGACTAACCAGATCAAAGAAGAGGACTCTGAAGCGAAAGTACTGATGTTGACCATGCATAACAACCGTGAATACATCATGAAAGTGATGCAGTCAGGAGCGGTTGGATATATGTTGAAAGAGATTTCCGCAGAAAAGATGGTTCAAGCGATCAAAACGGTGAATCAAGGGTCGACTTATTTTTGCGAAAAAGTGACGCAAAACCTATTTACTCAGCCGATTACCCCACCACAATCGGTAAAGAATCCATTGAGCAGACGTGAAGAAGCGGTGTTGAAATTGGTAGCGAAAGGGGAGAGTAGTAAAGAAGTCGCGAAGACACTGAATATCAGTTATAGAACAGTCGAAACCCATAGGCAAAATATTAAGCATAAGCTGGATATTCACTCAACTGCGGAGTTGGCTAAGTATGCTGTTAATTCTGGTCTTGTAGAGTGATCTTACGCTAATTCACATTAAAAGTGTAATTTAATTACTAACTTTGCCATTTAGGCCAACTTTTTAGAGGTTTTTTTAGTATTTTTGTGATAGGTTGATATTATTTTTTTCAAAATGTAAGCGCCGAATGCAATGTTGCAAATTGTGCGCTACAAATTAGAGAGGAAACATGAAGCCTGTAAAAGATAGGTATAGTATTGAAAATACCGATTATACAGTTGGACAAGATAACATTCAGAAATGGGGTTTTGATGTTCATAACCCTGTATTTGGAATCAGTGCAGGAGCGATCATCATTTTCCTGATTGCTCTTCTGGTGGCAGATCCAGAAACCGCTAAAGCCGCACTTGATGGAATTAAATGGCAGGTCATCGGTAACTTCGATGGTTTGTTCATGTGGGCTGCAAATATCTTCTTAATTTTCTGTTTTGCCCTCATTGTATCCCCTTATGGCAACATCCGCCTAGGTGGCAATGATGCCAAAGCAGAGCACTCTAGCCTTTCTTGGATGTCGATGTTATTCGCTGCGGGTATGGGGATTGGTTTATTGTTCTGGGGTGTTGCAGAACCTGTTGCTTATTTCACGGGTTGGTATGAAACCCCACTGAATGTTGAAGCCTATTCTCCTGAAGCGGCAAAACTTGCATTAGGTGCAACGATCTATAATTGGGGCTTACACGGCTGGTCTATTTACGCCATTGTCGCGTTAGCGCTTGCCTTTTTCACATTCAATAAAGGATTGCCGTTGTCAATTCGCTCTGTTTTCTACCCTGTCTTAGGGGATAGAACTTGGGGGTGGTTTGGCCACATTGTGGATATCGTTGCGGTATTAGCGACATTATTTGGTTTAGCAACATCGCTAGGTTTAGGGGCACAGCAAGCTACCAGTGGTATTAACCATGTGTTTGGTACTAATGGTGGTATTGGCATGCAGTTGATTGTTATTGCTGTAGTTACCTTTTTGGCGACGATATCGGTTATCCGTGGTATCAACGGTGGTGTCAAGCTTCTAAGTAACGTCAATATGTTGGTTGCTTTAGCTGTGTTGGTCTTCGTAACCATTGCAGGTGGTATGGCGGGCATCAAATCGATACCAACGGCACTAATGGGTTACGTAGAAAACTTTATTCCTCTAAGTAATCCACATGGTCGTGATGATGAAACTTGGATGCAAGCTTGGACAGTATTCTATTGGGCATGGTGGATATCTTGGTCACCATTTGTAGGCATGTTTATCGCTCGTATCTCTAAAGGTCGTACAATTCGTGAGTTCATGGTCGCTGTGTTATTTATTCCAACATCGGTAATCATTATTTGGATGGCGATCTTTGGTGGTATCGCTATTGATCAAGTGGCAAATAAAGTTGGTGAGATCGGGGTGAATGGCCTACAAGATATTACGCTTTCTCTATTCCACACTTATGACGCACTTCCTATGAGCTCTGCGCTATCTGTTGTATCAATCGGCTTGATTATGGTGTTCTTCATTACTTCTTCAGACTCAGGTTCGCTAGTGATTGATAGTATTACCTCAGGGGGGAAAGTTGATGCTCCAGTTCCACAGCGTGTATTTTGGGCGTTGATGGGCGGTGCTATTGCGGCTGTTTTACTGTGGGTTGGCGGTACTGAATCAATTCAAGCATTGCAGGCTGGAACAGTATCAATGGCATTACCATTTGCGTTCATATTGTTGTTCATGTGTCTAAGTTTAACGCTTGGTTTACGAACAGAAAATCAATTGGTTCAACAACAAAGTGCTTTGAGCTAAAAGTATTTTTGAGTACAAGGTCGATGTATTCGGCCTTTGTTTCTTCATAAATTTGAGTAATTACGTGAATTTTGTTTGAAAATTAATCGAACTGATTCTGATTTACTGAAAACAATAAGTTAACCTGCTAAACTTCCAACATCCAAGTATTTGAATTGTTGTGACCACATGCTTGTTCTACTTGGATCGTATGTTCGAGTTTATGATTAAGTCACAGGTAAATTAAAGGATATTAGTAATATTCTGTAGAGAGGGATAATGACTAAAGGTATAGATAAATACAGTATTGACAGTACGGATTACACTGTCGGTCAAGATAACGTCCAAAAATGGGGGTTTGATGTTCACAACCCTGTGTTTGGTATTAGTGCAGGACTTATTGCTCTTTTTCTGATTGCTATTTTACTGACAGATACTGCATCAGCAAAAGCAGCTCTAGATGGTGTAAAAGGCCAAATCATCAATTCATTTGATTGGTTGTTCATTTGGTCGGGCAATATTTTTGTTATTTTCTGCTTGGGCTTGATAGTTTCTCCGTTTGGTAAAATCCGCCTTGGCGGTATTGATGCAACCGCTGACTATTCATTTATTTCTTGGCTCTCCATGCTATTCGCTGCAGGTATGGGTATAGGCTTAATGTTTTGGAGCGTGGCAGAGCCTGCTGCGTACTTCACTGGTTGGTATGAAACGCCGCTTGGTGTTGAAGCTAACACACCTGAAGCTGCTCGATTGGCACTTGGTGCAACCATGTATCACTGGGGTCTACATCCTTGGGCGATCTATGGGGTAGTGGCACTTTCACTTGCTTTTTTCTCTTATAACAAAGGGTTGCCTCTTTCTATTCGTTCTATCTTTTACCCAATTTTAGGTGATAGAGCTTGGGGCTGGGCTGGTCACATTGTTGATATTCTTGCGGTTCTGGCGACACTCTTTGGTTTGGCTACATCGCTAGGCTTAGGTGCTCAACAAGCGGCAAGTGGTATTCAACATGTATTTGGAGTTGAAGCTGGTCTAGGGCTACAAGTTATTGTTATTACGGTCGTAACTTTACTTGCCGTGGTTTCTGTAGTCCGTGGTATTGATGGCGGTGTTAAAGTAATTAGTAATATCAACATGTTAGTTGCTTTTATGCTACTAGTTCTGGTTGCGCTGATTGGTTATGCCGTTACTTTTGCTTCAATACCAACTACATTGATGGCTTACATCGAAAACATTATTCCGTTGAGTAACCCTCACGGCCGTGAAGATGAAGCGTGGCTGCACGGTTGGACTGTATTCTACTGGGCTTGGTGGATTTCATGGTCTCCATTCGTAGGTATGTTCATCGCACGTGTTTCTAAAGGCCGTACTGTTCGTGAATTCATTACAGCTGTACTGATTGTTCCTACCACTGTGACTATTATTTGGATGTCAGTGTTTGGCGGGATGGCGATTGATCAAATCGTAAATAATATTGGCATACTTGGCCAAGATGGTCTGACAGATGTATCACTAGCAATGTTCCAAATGTTTGATGCTCTGCCATTTGGTACGCTGCTATCAATCATTGCGATTGTATTAGTTCTTGTGTTCTTCATCACATCATCCGACTCTGGCTCTTTAGTTATCGATAGCATCACCTCTGGTGGTAAGGTTGATACTCCAGTTCCTCAACGTATCTTCTGGGCTTTCCTCGAAGGTGCTATCGCGGTAGCTTTATTGTGGGTTGGTGGTACTGAAGCAGTTCAAGCTCTGCAAGCAGGTGCAATATCAACTGCATTACCGTTCACTATCATTCTATTGCTGATGTGTGTGAGTTTGCTAATGGGTATGCGTACTGAAAAGCGCTAACTTCTAAGATTCACAGTGATACATGGTTTTTGTATCATCGTTGAACATTAGATAATACGAAAAGCAGGAAAGGTAACTTTCCTGCTTTTTTTTGTGACTGTTTACCACCTAATAACAAATCTCCTTCCCCCCACACTTTCTAAATAACCATGCTTAAAGTGCCGCCTTTATTTTGGCAAAATGCCAAGGAATTGACATAATTTAAGTTTATGGTTTATCTAAATTATATAACGATATTAAATTGTGAAATCGCTCGAATTTAATACTGATATTGGGTAATATGCGCAGGATTTCCCACCACTCGTGAAAACTTATAATGAAAATAACACTTAAACAGAAGCTTATAGGCGCTAGCCTATCTGCTGTTGTCGTTATGGCAACAGCATTGACTTGGCTATCAGCAAATCAATTATTTGAACAGACTCATAATGGCGTATATCTACGAGCAGAAAGCGTATCAGAAGCAGCATCTGAAGGTATTAAAAACTGGATAACTATTCGTAAGGATATCGCTTCGGCATTTAATGAGTTTTCACAAGAAAGTGATGTTGTCCCTTTCCTTAAGCAAGCTCGTATCGCGGGTGGCTTTGACGATATTTTTTTAGGTACTCCAGAAGGCGGAATGTACCGTTCACATCCTGATCGTAACCGTGCAGATTACGACCCTCGTCAACGCCCTTGGTACCAAGAAGCAAACGCGGCTGGCAAACAAATTATTACTACTGCTTACCAAGATGCGATCACGAAAGCGCTTTTAGTAACGATTGCAGAGCCTGTTCGTCACAACGGCAAGCTTGTTGGTGTAGTCGGCGCAGACGTACTGATCGACCAATTGGTTAACGACGTAATCAGCCTGGATGTGGGTGACAACGCATACGCAATGCTAATTGATGCCTCTGACGGCACGTTCCTAGCACACCCAGATTCAGCGTTAAGCTTGAAGCCTGTGAGCCAACTTTCAAGCGATATCTCGATGTCTATCATTGAGAATGCTGTGCGCACTGGCAGCATAGAGAGCTTTACACAGCGCGGTGCTGAGAAGCTTCTTTATTTCACGAAGGTTCCTAACACTAACTGGATCTTTGCGGTTCAGATGGACAAAGCAACAGAAGAAGCGAACCACTCAACACTACTTACTCAGTTGATCACAACGGCTGTTGTGATCACATTAATTGTGATCGTACTGGTTTCTTGGTTAGTGAGTTTCCTCTTCCGCGACTTAAATCGTGTTTCTGCTGCGTTAGAAGAAATTGCATCAGGTGAAGGTGACCTTACTCAACGACTTGAGCCTAAGAGTGATGATGAGATTGGTAAGCTTGCTGAAAACTTTAACCGCTTTGTGGGCAACATGCACACTATGGTTGTTAAGCTAAGCGAAGTGTCTGCTGCATTGGGTAACCAAGCACGTCAAACGGCTTCTCAAGCTGAAGAGCGTAGCTCTCGTATCCAAATGCAACAAGACGAAATCAATATGGTCGCAACAGCTGTTAACGAAATGGCTGCTGCAACACAAGAGATCGCGGGTAACGCCGACCACACCGCCCAGAACTCATCTGAAGCCGTTGGCGCGTGTGAGCACGGTACTGGTCAAGTGACACAGACTCAAAGTTCAATCCAAAACCTTGCTCAAGAAGTTCAAATCGCAACTAACGTGATTCTAGAACTAGAAGAGCACGGTAATAGCATCAACACTATCTTGTCTAACATTCAAGGCATCGCTGAGCAAACTAACTTACTTGCACTTAATGCTGCTATTGAAGCTGCACGTGCCGGTGAGCAGGGTAGAGGCTTCGCAGTTGTAGCGGATGAAGTTCGAGTGTTGAGTCAACGTACACATGGTTCAACGCAAGAGATTCAACAGACTATTGAACTGCTGCAAGGCACAACAGGCAAAGCGGTTAACATCATGAATGATAGTCGTACTCTTGCTGAAACCAGTGTCGATGACGCGAACTCAGCCGCTGCGAGCCTAACGCAAATTCATGCAGCCGTTGAACGTATCAGTGATATGGCGACACAGATTGCTTCAGCTGCAGAAGAGCAAGCTTCAGTAACATCTGAAATTACTCGCAATACCGAAGGAATTCGTGACGTATCTAATGAACTAGCAGACGAAGCGCACCAAGCCGCCGAACAAGCTGCTCAGCTTTCTGAGCTGTCTCATGAACTAGAAAGCGAAATTAGCCGCTTCAAGCTTTAAGTGAATAGCTAAAAAGTAGAAGAAAGTAACGTTTAGTCGTTAATACGCTACAATGAAATTGAAAGCCGAATGTGATTATCATATTCGGCTTTTTTGCATTTACGCAGGAGAGAGTTATACCAATCAGAGTAACTCAGCGCTCATAAATAGCGCGTTATCAACTTGCAGTTCTGGTAACGTCGGTTTGACATTGGTACTACCATTAGTCTCCAGTGGGCGTTACCGACTTGGTGTGTATCGAGGGACTGATAGTTCGAGCGAATGGATAAAAAAGCCCGAGTATAAACTCGGGCTTGGAATCGTTTTCTTTATAGCAACGAAAGAAGACTAACTAGAGATAGCCTGACGTAGTTGGAAGTAACGTCCTTCTTCGTTTAACAGCTTCTCGTGAGAGCCATTTTCTACAATCTCGCCTTGTTCAATCAGAACGATCGAATCCATGGATTCCAGACCAATCAAGCGGTGCGTAATGAAGATAACCGTCTTGCCTTCAAAGTGCTTCTCGAACATTGTCATAATACTTTGCTCTGTTTGCTTGTCTAAGCCTTCTGTTGGCTCATCGAGAAGCAGGATAGGGGCATCATGAAGAATCGCACGTGCGATACCAATACGGCGCTTCTCACCACCAGACAGTTGACGACCACCATCACCTAACCAGCTATCAAGAGCGTTATTCTCTAGCAACTTTTCTAGACCAACATCTTTAAGAATGTTCGCTAAGTGCTCATCGGTTGCTTCTGGCCTTGCAATCAACAAGTTGTCACGCAGAGTACCATTCAAGATGTCGACACGTTGGCTGACCACGCTGATTGATTCACGAAGTTGTGATTCATTCCAGTGTGTCAGTTCAATGCCCGCAATTGAGATATAACCCTTTTTCGGATCCCAGTAGCGCGTTAGCAGCTGAATCAGAGTCGATTTACCAGAGCCCGTTTGACCCACAATCGCAACTTTATTCGTTGCCGGGATCGTTAGGTCGACAGCGTTCAGAACACTGCGCTCAGAATCAGGGTAGTTGAACGTCACATTTGAGAACGTAATATCAAGCGGTTTGCTGATGTCGAGTTTTTCTTCAGCGAACTGAACTTCTGGCTCTGACAGAATCACTTCGTTCAAGCGACGTGCTGAAGACAGAGTTTGACCTAAATGCTGGAATGCACCTGCGATTGGCATCAGCAGTTCAAAACTTGCCATGGTTGCGAATGCCATTAGTGCGATGAACGGGTCTGGTGCATTACCGCCCACGCCATCAGCGGCAAGCCAAAGCATAAGAACAAGCGTCAAACCGTTGAATAGCATCAGTGCAGCTGACGCCATACCGGTTAAGTTGGCGTTCACAAACTGATTCGCCATCAGCTTCTGCTGCGTTTCTAAAATCGCATTACGGTAACGCTCTTCAGCACCAAACAGAGTTAGCTCGCTGCAGCCTTCAACCCAATCTAGTGTCGTAACACGCAGATCTGCTTTGTTTTGTGTCAGTTCACCGCCGTTACGTTTCCCCAGCTTGTAAAACAAAACCGGCCAAACCAGAAGCATGATGAGAAGGATTGAACCTAAAATTAAACCAAGCGAAGTATCGAACCACATCAGGAATAGAGTTAGGAAGAAAATTCCGAACACACCAACCGTCACTGGGCTTACTAAGCGCAAGTACACGTGGTCCATGGCGTCGACATCGGCAACCAAGCGGTTGAGTAGATCGGCGTCACGAAGGTTTGAAATACGACCTGGGATCAGCGGAGCCAGCTTCTTGAAGAAGAAGATACGCAGATCAGTCAGTAGTTTGAATGTCGCATTGTGGCTCACAACACGTTCACCCCAACGGCCTGCAGTACGGCTCATTGCCAAACCACGTACACCGCCACCCGGTAGCATGTAGTTGAAGGTTTCACGCGCAATCGTCAGGCCTGCAACCGCAGAAGCTGAAATGAACCAACCCGATAGCGTTAACAAGCCGATAGAAGCCGACAGAGTAGCAAAAGCCAATAGCATGCCTAGCGATAGGCCAAACCAATGCTTTTTATAGAGTTTCAGGTAAGGCAGTAAATCACGCATCTAAATTACCCTTATTGTCTTGTTGAGCTAAGTTCGCGTTTAGCATCTCTTCGAATAAACCACCCGCAGTCGAAAGCTGAGAGTAATGACCTTGTTCCACAAGACCACCATCGCGCATAACCAGAATGTTATCGACCGATTGAAGAGGAGCAAGTTGGTGCGTTACAAGCAGAGCAGAGCGACTTTCGATGTTGCTATTAATGCCTTTCATCACGAGCTGCTCACTGCGAGTATCTAGACTGGCAGTAGGTTCATCTAACAACCAGAATTGGCCGTCTTGAATCATTGCACGAGCCAAAGCCAAACGCTGAGATTGACCAACAGACAGGCCACCTGAACGATCAGAAATCATGTAATCCAAGCCGTGCTCGTTTACAAATTCGTTAGCAAAAGATTGCTCTAGTGCGTTTTGAACCGTTTGGTCAGTGATATCTTGCTTACCTAGAGTGACGTTGTCACGAATACTGCCGTGCAGCAACAATGGGTTTTGACCAACCCAGCTGATCGTCTTACGCCAAGATGCCAAGTCTAAGTCACGCAGTTCAACTCCATTGATTTTCAAGCTTCCTTCATAAGGCATGAAACCAAGAATGGCATTGATCAAACTTGTTTTACCCGCACCGCTTGGGCCAACTAACGCAGTCGATTGGCGAGTATTCAGTGCAAACGAGATAGGGCCAACCAGTTGAACACCTTCAGGGCTCAACACTTTAAGGTCTTGAGCCTCAATATTGATGTCTTGAGTTGGGTCTAGTTGAGTGTCACCTGATTTAACCTTAGTGATGTCAGTTTCTAGGAACTCGACAATACTCTCGGCAGCACCCACCGCTTGTTGCTTCGCGTGGTAGAAAGTACCTAAGTCACGTAGAGGCTGGTAAAACTCAGGTGCCAAAATAAGGATAAACAAACCAGCGAATAGAGTAATGCCAACGCCGTAGTGGCCGAAGTTAAGCTCGCCGATGTAAGTGAAACCAAAGTAAACCGCCGTCATCGCAATCGAGATAGACGTAAAGAACTCAAGCACAGCAGAAGACAAGAAAGCGATCTTCAATACATCCATAGTGCGGGTTCTGAACACCTCTGATGCACCTTTCAATACTTCTGTTTCAGCGCTAGTGCGATCAAACAAACGAATCGTTGTCATGGATTGCAAACGGTCGTAAAAGTGACCTGAAAGACGCTGAAGCGCTTTGAAGTTTTTACGGTTTGCATCGGCTGCTTTCATACCTACAAGTGCCATGAACATCGGCACCAGTGGCGCAGTCAGCAAGAAGATAAGGCCAGCTGCCCAGTTTACTGGGAACACCACGACCAAAATAATGAATGGAATCATTACCGACAAAGACATCTGAGGTAAGTAACGAGAGAAGAAGTCTTGCATGTCTTCAACTTGTTCTAGCAACAACGTTGCCCACGTACCTGCAGGCTTACCTTTAATGTAAGCAGGGCCAAGTTCGCGTAACTTATCGAGAATGAGCTGCCTAATGTAAACACGGATCTGTTCACCACAGCGATAACCTGCGATTTCACGACCCCATGTACAGCCCGCACGGCCAACGACCGAAAGTGCCAAGCCAGCAAAATGACCAACCAGTTCTGATTTATCGACATTCTCGATGATCAGCTGGTGAAGAATAGAGGCGAGAAGAGCTGCTTGAGCAATTAAAAACACGCTTGAAAGTACGCCAAGGCTAATCGCAATCATAAGCCAGCGTTTTGCTAACTTACTTTGTTGCTTCAGCCACTTATTCAAGCTGCGTTGTTTTTTCTTATCCATTATGAAGGCTTAATGATAATTATTATTCGTTGAGGGCCAGTAGTATACAAAAGAAAGCCCAGTGGATATACCACTGGGCTCTAGGGATTTATAACAAATTGTGATGACGCCCTGCATCCACTGAGGCGAGAGCTTCGATATTTAAATCTGTAATCTCAGATTTTATTTATCGTTCAGGCCGTCTAGGAAGCGTTCAGCATCCAGTGCAGCCATACAACCCGTACCGGCAGAAGTGATTGCTTGGCGGTAGTTATGGTCCATTACGTCACCTGCAGCGAATACGCCTGGGATGCTGGTTTGTGTTGCGTTACCTTCCAGACCAGATTGAACGATGATGTAGTCATCTTTCATGTCGACTTGGCCTTTGAAGATTTCAGTGTTCGGCTGGTGACCGATAGCGATGAACGCGCCCATTACTTCGATGTCTTCTGTCTTGTCAGACTGAGTATCTTTAATACGAACGCCCGTTACGCCCATGTCGTCGCCTAGAACTTCGTCTAGCGTGCGGTCAGTGTGAAGAACAATGTTACCGCTCTCTACTTTGTCCATTAAACGCTTCACTAGAATCTTTTCAGCGCGGAATGTGTCACGACGGTGAACTAGGTGAACTTCAGACGCGATGTTAGATAGGTAAAGTGCTTCTTCAACCGCCGTGTTACCACCACCGACAACCGCTACTTTCTGGTTGCGGTAGAAGAAACCATCACACGTAGCACAAGCAGAAACGCCGCGGCCTTTGAATGCTTCTTCAGACTCTAAACCTAGGTACTTAGCCGATGCGCCCGTTGAGATGATCAACGCATCACAAGTGTACTCGCCAGAATCGCCTTTAAGACGGAAAGGTCGGTTTGATAGATCGACTTCGTTAATGTGGTCAAACAGGATCTCTGTTTCAAAGCGCTCTGCGTGCTCTTTCATGCGATCCATTAGTGCTGGACCCGTTAAACCTTCAGCATCGCCCGGCCAGTTTTCTACTTCTGTCGTGGTTGTAAGCTGACCACCTTGCTGCATACCCGTAACAAGTACTGGGTTTAGGTTTGCACGAGCAGCGTAAACTGCAGCTGTATAGCCAGCAGGGCCAGAACCAAGAATCAATAAATTACAGTGCTTTACGTCGCTCATGAGGACTCCGAAATTGAATTTGTTTTTATTTATAATCGCTTAGGATTGTATGGAAAATATGGAGGCAATAAAAGGTTAAACAAGGGCAGAAGTGTAATTAATCGTTATAGGTTAGAACTTAATCGAGACAAACGTTTTCGTAGCTGGAAGAACAGTAAAAAAATCCAAAGGTTTATGGGGGATTGGAGTCGGGATTACGACAACGACCAGAGCACTAACTCTAGACTTGCATTCCGGTAACCAACCTTCCTCTTGTCTATTTTGAAACCGACCTTGAAGAAGCGTCAAGGTTTTGGTGTACGCAAGAGTAGCAGCCGGATCTTAAAAGAAATTACTCAAAGAAAGGGCTTAAATCGGTAAAAATGAAATTAGTTACACATGAACTACACTTTATTTGCAACGTGTTAATAAATATAGGGAGATAATAAGTATGAACAAACACATTAAAATTTGTGTTGTCGGCATACTACTCATCGTTAGCTCATCGGCTTACGCTAAGGGGGTATTCGAGGAATACGGTTATATTGGACTAGGTTACTCATATGTAGACGCTGATATTGGAGGTATAACATCTGTCGATAATAGTCTGCTAGGTCTAGTCGGTGGTTATCGATTTCATGAAAATTTTGCAGTTGAAGCTAGGGGTTACGGCAACATATCTAATGACAGTACTTTGGGGGTTGATATCCAAATAGATCATAGCTTCAGTTTATTTGGGAAAGCGGTATTACCAGTTTGGAAATACTTAGATATTTATGGTCTTTTAGGTTTTGGACAATTAAAGGCGTCAGTCACGGGACAAGGGAATAATATAAGTGATACTGATTCAGATTTCCAATACGGTATTGGGGCTGCCTTTAATAAAGGTAACCCCTTAGAGCTTCAGTTGGAGTGGGTTAAATGGTATGACAACGATGGTTTGGACGTAGATGGCATTAACTTAAATTTAGTATGGCATTTGTAGAACGCTCACCGCTATATCATTTTTTAAATCCTTATTACTAACAGCACAGTGAAATAGTTATTATTCTGTGCTGTATTTTTCGTCTTCTATTCTTACGACTTTAACAACACCTATATCTGTAAATGTTGCTCGAGACAAAGGTTACTCTAGCGGTAAGAATTAACGAGGAGTAGTATCTTGAAATTAAAATAGTATTGTTGATGCTTATAGATCCGAGGTTCTAACTAATTTCGGGGCATAAACGTGTTAGCGAAGAACGTCTAACATTTGTGATCACCAAGCGATTCTGTCTTACACTAACTGCATAATCATCAAAGAACCTTTCTAAAAATAGGTGCTATCGCCTTTCTTCTGATCTGAGGTAATGTCTTTTGAATGGTCTGTTCAAACGCTTCATGCTTAGGTTGCCAGATACCACTGAGTAAAATCCATCCGCAATATTCCACTTCAAACACCT
This sequence comes from Vibrio toranzoniae, assembly GCF_024347655.1. Lineage (NCBI taxonomy): Bacteria > Pseudomonadati > Pseudomonadota > Gammaproteobacteria > Vibrionales > Vibrionaceae > Vibrio > Vibrio toranzoniae. Next base: position 1,263,263 of record NZ_AP025514.1, read on the forward strand.
TCGATACTGAAAGAAGCAATTAACTCGCTTCTTTAAAAGGAAGAAAATCAATTGAGGGAGGCCGAGCTCCCCCTGTCCAGACGCGCAAGAAAAGGCTTGTGAATTTTGGTTTACTCGTAAATTAACTTGTTTATTTTGTAGGCTAAGTTGTCAGTAGCTTGGCATCTGATAGGTAGGTCGTATTTTGCTGTGCAAAAATATAGAAATGAATAATGGCGATAGTGAGGACTGAGCTTATGTAAGGAGGCTGGCATATTGAAGAGAAAGGGCTAATAGAGTGTGAAATTTATTAGTCTAGTTAATAATATCGCCATATAAAAAATTTAAGGTATTTTTAACTAGCTAGTGGAGTGTGCTAATTTTAAGAGTTGGTCATCTTTTATTCTGGTGTTATACACTGTCTTTTAATATTATTTTGGTTGCAGTATCTGAATTATTAAATTTGACGGGATAAATGATTGTTTATTGTTGATTTGGCAAGATCTTTAAGTATCCTTTATGTAAATAAAACGTTAAATGCCGAATGTGGATTAACAATCATTAAGGAGTCGATGATGTTACATGCTCACGAAAATACCCTACATATTACCCATCTCAGTAACCACGCGGTTGAGGAGCTGTCACCTTCATTCTCTAAGCTTCCAAGTACGGAGCATGCAGATGGTCAGTTTCGATTGAGAAGGTACTCTGTGGTTCAATTCCGTAACGGACAGGTCGTTGAGCTAAACAAACATAACTTTGTTCAGTCTGAAGATATTAACCATTTTCAAGGTGATGTTGTTCGCCAGTTTGAGCCGATTGAAGCGAAAATTATAAGCAGTGAAGGCATGCAAGAGATGTGTGAACTGTTTATTGAAACGAATGGGCTTGAAGACGGGCAAGAAATTGAAATTCATCAGATCCGTATTGCCGCTATCTTTGAAGAAACTCAGGTCGCTCCGGAAGGTGTTCACCAAGATGGTTTTGATCATATCGCCTTAATCGGTGTGAACCGACATAACATTGTGGGCGGTGAAATCATGTTGTATCAAGACTCACATGAAGCGCCATTCTTTAGAAAAGTATTAGGCGATGGTGAAGTGGCAATGCTGGCTGACAGTAAGCTTTGGCATAATGCACAACCAATTCGTACCATAGACCACGGCGAGATGGGCTATATGGATGTGTTTGTTCTTACGGCAAAGGATGCGCGCAATGTCCTTCACTCTTAACGATGTGCGCCAGCAGTTTAGCGCGTTAGGCCAATACCATAACGGTAAGCCTGTGACCTTTTTTGATGGGCCGGGGGGCTCTCAGGTTCCTGAAAATGTTTTGGCATCCATGACTGAATATCTCGGGCACTTTAATTCAAACCTAGGCGGCCACTATTTTTCGAGCCAAAAGACGACAGGCTTAATGCAGCAAGCGAGAGAAGCGGTACAAGCGCTACTCAACGCTGAATCTTCAGGCAATGTTGTGTTCGGCGCGAACATGACATCTCTGACTTTCCAACTGAGCCGAGCGATCAGCCGCGATTGGCAAGAGGGCGATGAAGTTATCGTCACGGCGTTAGACCATTACTCGAATGTATCAAGCTGGCAGCAAGCGGCAGACGACAAAGGCGCGATTGTTCGCCAAGCTCGTGTAGACGAGTCGGATTGCAGCCTAGACATGGCGCACTTTGAGTCGCTGCTGAATGAGAAAACCAAGCTTGTCGCGGTGACGTTTGCTTCGAACACCACTGGCTCAATTGTTGATATGGCCAAAGTTATCGAGCTTGCACATCAGCATGGTGCGCAGGTTTATGTTGATGCCGTGCATTACGCTCCACATCATTTGATCGATGTTCAGCAGCTGAATTGTGATTTCTTGGCATGTTCAGCTTATAAATTCTTCGGCCCGCATGTTGGCATTGCTTATATTTCACCTCAATGGCTACATACTTTAAAGCCTTACAAGGTAGAGCCTGCCACTAACATTGGCCCAGGCCGTTTTGAAACAGGAACACAAAGTTTCGAAGGCCTTGCAGGTGTGATTGCAGCGGTGGATTACTTGGCACAGTTTGGTGAACCAACCGACTCATTACGTTCTCGCTTAGAGCAAAGCTACGCGCTGTATAATAAGCATGAAAGCAAGCTTAGTGAGTACTTCCTAAAACGTTTGTCCGATCTGGAAGGGGCAAAACTCTATGGTAAGACAGAATTTGATTCGAACCTGAGAACCCCAACGTTCGCAATTACTTTTGATAACCACTCTCCAGAGTTTATCGCTAAGAAGCTGGGTGAGCATAATATCTGTGTGTGGAACGGACACTTCTATGCGCTAGGTTTGGTGCAGCAGTTGGGTATCGAAGAGCAGGGCGTGGTACGTATTGGTTGTATGCATTACAACTCGATTGAAGAGATCGACTTGCTGTTCAATGTGCTTGAAGGGATCTTGCGAAGTAACTAGCAAGAAGTAACTAATACCTTGGCCGTTACCGAATTAGAAAAGAGCATACTTGCCTCAATAGTATTGAGTAGGGAGTATGCTATTTTTATTTCATTGAGCTTATTGATTCACAATAGCCACATCGGCTTTGCATGTACTGGTCTGGTTGTGAGTGGTTCAGCATTTAATTTACTGAGAGCTAAAGTTAAGAAAGACTTCGTCTCGTGTTAGCAAATGATTAAGCTGATACTTCCACTTCGTAAGAGCCAAATTTACGGATGTTAATCACGCCCGTATCTAGGATTAGGTATTGGCCTTTAATGCCTTGAAGTACACCTGTAACCTCAGGGTTCTTATCAAAGTTGTGCGATACAATCTTCACTGGGTGTTGCTCTACAGGGTAGCTCAGTGAAGTGATGTTCTCACTCAGGATCTCGATAGCATCGTCACCAAATTTCGCTCTGATCTCTTGGATTTTATCCTCAACCAATGGCAAGAGTTCTTTGGCTTTTTCTGCCAACTCCATATCGTCACCGTCGCCTTTTAGCAACGTGCGCCAGTTGGTTTTGTCGGCAATGTGTTTTGCTAATTCAACTTCAATCAGGCCAGAAATCTGACGTGTTTTCACTTTCAAGATTGGCAGGCCTTGAGTGGCACCTTGGTCGATCCAGCGAGTCGGGATTTGAGTATGACGAGTGATACCCACTTTAAGGCTTGATGTGTTCGACAGGTAAACGAAGTGGTCAACCATGCAGTTGGCTTCGCCCCATTCAGGTTCACGACAAGTACCTTCATCGTAGTGGCAAGTCTCTGGCTTCATGATGCACATGTCGCAGCTTGCTAGCTTTCTCATGCACACAAAGCAGTGGCCTTGAGAGTAGCTTTTCTTGGTTTTCTTGCCACACGAGCAGCAAAAAATATTACCCGTGTGAGTGAGGTTGATGGTTTTACCAATCAGAGGGTTTAGCTCTACAAACTCTTCACCGACAGGTAAACGGTAGGTAACCGCACCATCGAGAGAAGCACTCATTTTCTTGAGTGTTCCTTTTGCTAATAAAGACATGACATTACTCGTTATATTTTGATTATTATTTCGTCGACTCGGACGCTCTGTAAGTAGGCGCCACGGCTAACGATGATTATGCGGTGAGTATAACAAATAGAGTCCGTTTTTATACGTAAGATTATTTGATTGTCGGCGTGAATAATTCGCAGATAAAATTATGGTATGACATTTTGTTCAGGCGTGATATAACGTTTTTTAGTAAATTATTGGCATTAAGAACACTAATTTACCTAACTTATTTTTTATCGTTAAATCCCACTATAGGGACTTTAAGCCGGAAGCTTAGACGTGAAGTGGATCCATAAAATAGTCATCTGTCTAGTTATCACGACACTGGCGATTGTCCAGTATTACCGTGTAAGCGGGAATCGTGTGATAACAGCAATTACGCCTGACAAGTATGAATTTATCGCGACCAGCGATCAAGTAGATAGGGGAGTCAGTACGTCCCAATTATCCTATCAAAATGGGCAGTATATTCTCGACTGTGAGCTTAAAAAGTCAGAGTATCCTTGGCCTTATTGCGGCCTCTCGATTCGTATTAACCCAGACATTACCGTTGGTCTTGACCTTTCTCAGTACCACACGTTTAGAGTGAATATTGATTATCATGCGGAAGCGGATTCAAGCGGCCGTTTAAGAACTTATTTACGCAACTATAATCCTGCTTACTCAATTCCCGATAATGAGTACACGCATAAATACAACGGTATGGAGTTTTCGCCTGGCGTGGATGGCGGAGTTATTGAGATTCCGATCGACAATTTACAAGTGATGACATGGTGGCTCGCCGATAACGATATCGCGTTGGAGCATTCATCGCCTGAGTATTCGAACGTTAACATGGTGGAATTCGCGACGGCATCAGGTGCGAAGCTTGGTCACCATCGAATTGTCATACGAAGTATTGAGTTCGAAGGCACGTATATCACGGGTGAAAGCTTGTTTATGATCTTGCTGTTTGTTTGGGTAGGTACGGGCACAGTGTTCCTGCTTTTAGAGTTGCACCGATCAAGAAAGCGTATGGTGATTGCAGAGAAAAGACATCATCACTTGAAAAACGTCAATCGAGCATTGAGAGAACAAAACTTCGAGTTTT